>DHNU01000043.1:0-3038 GCA_002407645.1 Ruminococcaceae bacterium UBA5408 | reverse complement strand
ACTGCAATTATTCATGTTCAGCAGGCTTCTCCGGATGGAACTTGCCGCATTATCGGCGATGAATTCCATGATATAGACGTAGCTATTGCTTCCAAGCACTGCATAGTTACCTGTGAAGAAATTATTAGCGATGAAGAAATTCGAAGAGACCCCACCAAGAACTCTATCCCCGGTTTCTGCATTGACGCTGTTGTATTAGCTCCATTCGGCGCACATCCTTCACAGTGCTATGATTACTACGATTATGATAAAGATTTCTTTAAAGCCTACGATAAAGCAAGTAAAACAGATGAAGATTTTAAAAACTTTGTTGATGAATGGGCTTATAACTTAAAAGACCACGATGAATATCTTAATAAGCTCGGTGCGGCTCATCTAAGCAAAATTAAAGTTGTTCCGGGACTGGGATATGCTGTAGATATGACAAAGGAGGGTTAATGATGGCTGACTATACAAATTATACAAACAAAGAAATGCAGGCAGTAACAATTGCAAAATCCATCAGCGACGGTCAGGTCGTCATTGTTGGTACAGGTCTTCCGCTTATTGGAGCTTCTTTAGCGAAAAGAGTTTATGCACCAAAGTGCAATTTGATTGTTGAGAGCGGACTTATGGACTGCGCTCCTATCGAAGTCCCAAGAAGTGTCGGCGATTGCCGTTTCATGGCGCACTGCGGTGTTCAGTGGCCGAATATCAGATTTATCGGTTTTGAAGCTAATGAATGGCTGCACGACACAGACAGACTTATCGCCTTTATCGGCGGCGCTCAAATTGACCCGTACGGTAACGTAAACTCAACTTGCATCGGCGATTACAACAATCCTAAAACTCGTTTCACAGGAAGTGGCGGAGCAAACGGAATTGCTACATATTCCAATACAATTATTATGATGCAGCATGAAAAAAGACGCTTTATGCAGAAGATTGATTATGTAACAAGCCCCGGTTGGATTGACGGTCCCGACGGCCGCGCAAAGAGAGGACTTCCGACAAACAGAGGTCCACAGCTTGTTGTTACAGACCGCGGTGTCATGAAATTCGACGAAAAGACCAAGCGCATGTATTTAGCAGGATACTATCCGACTTCTTCTCCGGAAGAAATTATCGAAAATACCGGATTTGAAATGGATGTATCAAAAGCAGTTAAACTCGATGCACCGAATCCGGAAGTTATTCGTATGATTCGTGAAGAAATTGACCCAGGTCAGGCATTTATTAAAGTGCCGCAGTAATTAAAGGAGAAAATTTATGAGTAATCACGAATATTCAATGCCAGGCTATTTTCAGAACATGCCGGTTATCGGTAAGGCTCTGGGAACAGTAAACACTGAAAACGAGAAAGACTTAAAAAAGGTTGAAGAAGAAATCCGCAGCCTTATTCAAGCCGCCGAAGATGCCGGCCGCTCGGACGAATCTCTGAGAGCATCAGGTCAAATGACTGCACTGGACCGTATTTATGCTTTGGTTGACAAAGGAACATGGTGTCCTTTAAACAGTCTCTATAATCCCGAAGGCAATAAAAATCATTCAACAGCTATTATTAAGGGACTCGGCCGCATTAACGGAAAATGGGCAGTAGTTGTTGCTTCCGACAACAAAAAGCTTGCCGGTGCATGGGTGCCGGGACAGTCGGAAAATCTCCTGCGCGCATCAGATACAGCAAAGTGCCTGCGTATTCCTCTTATTTACATTCTTAACTGCAGCGGTGTTAAGCTGGACGAGCAGGAAAAAGTTTATGCAAACAGACGCGGCGGCGGTACTCCGTTCTACAGAAACGCCGAACTGCAGCAGCTTGGTATTCCTGTACTTGTCGGTATTTACGGTACAAATCCTGCAGGCGGCGGATACCACAGCATCAGCCCTACAATTCTTATTGCACATTCTAAAGCAAACATGGCAGTCGGCGGCGCAGGAATCCTCGGCGGCATGAACCCAAAGGGCTATGTTGACATGGAAGGTGCAAACCAAATTATCAATTCACAAAAGAAGGGCAAAGTAGACCCGCCGGGAACAATTGCTGTGCATTACAGCCAAACAGGTTTCTTCCGTGAAGTTTATACTGAAGAGTTAGGTGTTATCGAAGGAATAAAAAAATATATGGAAGATATTCCTTCCTACAATCTTGACTTTTTCCGAGTTGACGACCCACGTGAGCCTCAGTTTAATCCAGAAGATTTATACAGCATTTTACCTGCTAATCCGAAGAAGCAGTACAACATTTATGATGTTATTTCAAGAATAGTGGACAACAGCGAATTTTCTGAATATAAGCAAGGCTATGGCCCTGAAATTGTAGCAGGTCTTGCAAAAGTAGACGGTTTGCTTGTCGGTATCATTTCAAATGTTCAGGGACTTTTGATGAACTATCCTGAATATAAGAAAGATTCAGTCGGTATTGGCGGAAAACTGTATCGCCAGGGTCTTATGAAGATGAACGAATTCGTAACACTTTGTGCGCGTGACCGTATTCCGATTATGTGGATACAGGATACAACGGGTATCGATGTTGGCGATGATGCAGAGAAAGCCGAACTTTTGGGACTTGGACAGTCACTTAACTATTCTATTGAAAATTCGAACATTCCGCAGATTGAAATTACTCTTCGTAAGGGCTCGGCAGCTGCACATTATGTAATGGGCGGCCCTCAGGGCAACAATACAAACGCGTTTTCACTTGGTACAGCTGCAACCGAAATGTATGTTATGAACGGTGAAACAGCCGCGGCTGCCATGTATTCAAGAAGACTTGCAAAAGACGCTAAGGCAGGCAAAGATTTACAGCCCACTATTGACAAGATGAATGAACTTATTAAAGAATACGATGAAAAGTCACGTCCTAAATTCTGCGCGGAACTGGGATTTGTTGATGAAATCGTTAAACTCAATAAAATTCGTTCATATGCAGTAGCTTTTGCAAATTCAGTTTATCAAAATCCAAAATCAATATGTGCATTCCATCAAATGTTATTACCTCGTGCTATACGCGAATTCAATACATTCAAAAAACCTTAACTTTCAAGAAGGTTTGCAATAAAAAT
>DHNU01000054.1:26551-33579 GCA_002407645.1 Ruminococcaceae bacterium UBA5408 | reverse complement strand
AGGTTGATTTGTTCCATAAACTTTCATTAATGCAGTTACCATTCTGGTAGGAACAGTCAATTCTTCCTGAGCATACTTTTTACCGATATTACAAGTATATCCTTCGATAGAAACAATATCTTTTCCGTCAACTTCGGCGGTTATTCTGCACCCCATAGGGCAGCCAATGCAAGTAATTTCTCTTTTCATTATTGCTGCACCTCCACTCTAACAGTGATTTTGTCAGCATTGCCAGAATTTTCTAAATATTCAGGTTTAAATTTAAGTGTTACCATTTCGCCCGGTGTAAATATACGTGCTTTCTTCGTCGCAACTTGCTTGTCTCCAACATCAATACAAACTTGTGCTTTCTTGAAAACACCCCTTGGACGGAACATAATTGAAATTGGTTCGTCAATTTTTTGTGAAATGCGCTGCGGTACTGCACCGGAAACGCCGAATCCGTTTACGACTTCCAAAGTTTTTTCATTTTCTTTAAGTTCACCCTTAACATATTTAAAAGCATTTATGCCTGCTTTTGCAGATTCCTCAGAAACATAGTCAACTAAGTCATGTACATGCAAAACATTGCCGCACGAGAAGACACCGTCAACGGATGTCTGAAGATTTTCGTTGACTTCCGCTCCATTAGTTGCCTGAGAAATTTTTACACCTGCCATATTAGTAAGTTCATTTTCAGGAATAAGTCCAACAGAAAGAAGCAATGTATCGCACTCATAATACTGTTCTGTTCCCTCTATCGGCTTAAGAGTTTTCGGGTCAACTTCAGCAACAGTGACGCCTTCAAGGTGCTCTTTTCCGTGAATATCAATTACAGTGTGACTTAACAAAAGCGGAATATCATAGTCATCAAGGCACTGTACAATATTTCTCTTTAATCCTGCTGAGAATGGCATTAATTCAACACAAGCCTGAACTTTAGCGCCCATAAATGTCATTCTGCGAGCCATAATCAGTCCGATATCGCCCGAACCGAGAATAACAACTTTCTTGCCCGGCATTAGTCCCTTTAAGTTAACTAATTTCTGAGCAGTACCTGCTGTATAAATTCCGGAACATCTCCAGCCGGGTGTACCCAAAGCTCCCCTTGGGCGTTCACGGCAGCCCATTGCAAGGATTATAGACTTTGCTTTAAAATGTTCAAGTCCTGCACCTCTGCTGACTGCTGTTACAACCTTGTCAGGTGTAACATCAATTACCATAGTATCGCACTGTGTTGGGATACCGTATTCTATTACCTTATCAATATATCTTTGTGCATATTCAGGGCCGGTAAGTTCTTCCTTAAAAGTATGCAGTCCAAAACCATTATGTATGCACTGTTTTAATATACCACCGAGATTTTCATCTCTTTCAAGTATAAGTATATTACGGCTTCCTGCTTCATATGCAGAAATTGCAGCTGCTAATCCGGCAGGTCCACCACCAATAATCAAAATGTCAACATTACGCATTTTCATTATCCCCCTTTTCAAAAAGGTAGCTGTCAATATACTTGGAGTCCCCTCCGAATTTTGTTACCTCAAGCGGGGATATATGTAATTCTTCGCATAATATTTCTAAGGTTCTCGGAGTACAGAAACCGGCTTGGCATCTGCCCATTCCGGCTCTTGTCCTTCTCTTAATTCCGTCAACTGATCTCGCTCCTACCGGTCTGCGGATTGCTTCTCTGATTTCAGCTTCTGTTACAGTTTCACATCTGCAGACAATTTTCGCATAATCAGGGTTAGCGGAAATTGCTTTTGCTCTCTCTTCATCAGACATCTCTCTGAATTTTGGGATGCCCTTTCTAATTGGGTTAAAGTTTTCTTTCTTCTTTGAATCTAATTTATCAGCTATCATTTCAGCAAGATAGACCCCTATTGCAGGTGAAGAAGTAAGTCCCGGTGACTCTACGCCGGCTGCATTAAAGAACATCGGTGCATCCGGGGCTTCTCCAAGTACGAAGTCGTCACGATCACAATGTGCTCTAAGTCCGGAGAAAGTAGTAATAAACTTCTTTCTCGGGATATCTTCCCAAGTTAAACTTGCATATTTTAATACTTTTGAAAGTCCGAATGCAGTAGTTCTTGTATCGGTTTTATCATCGATATCTTCAGCTGTAGGCCCAAGTAGCACAGTACCATCAACAGTAGGTGATACAAGTATGCCTTTTCCCATTTTTGTAGGAAGCTGGAAGATTGCTGCATGGAACATATCAGCATAATTTTTATCAACGATATAATATTCGCCTCTGCGAGGTACAATTTTAAGTTTATCTTCGGAAACCATATTATTAATAACATCCGAATAAAGTCCGGCGCAGTTTACTACTGCTTTTGCTGTAAAGGTACCGGCTTTGCTTGTAACTTTCCAGCCGCCGTCTATTTTTTCTACTCCAGTAACCTCTGCGTTGCGATAAAATTCAACACCGTTCACTGCGGCATTTTCAGCATATGCCTGTGTCAACTCATATGGGCAGACAATACCACCGTTGGTAACGAGCAATGCCTCATATGCCGTTGAGCCAATGTTCGGTTCTCTTTTTCTCAATTCATCTTGTCCAATAATACTTAAACCTGGAACACCGTTTTTAATTCCCTGTTCTTTCAATTCCTCTAATTTTGCATGACCGTCTTGTCCAAAAGAAACCACAAGCGATGTATTCCATTTATATGGAACATCAAGTTCCTTACAAATCTTATCATACATCTTATTGCCAAGAACATTAAACTTTGCTTTTAAAGTACCGGGTTTAGCGTCATATCCGCCGTGAATTATGGCAGTATTTGCTTTACTTTGACCGTTGCAGATATCGTCGGTTTTTTCAAGCAAAGAAACACTTAAATCATACCTTGACAATTCCCTTGCCACTGCACAGCCCACGACACCTCCGCCAATGATAACAACATCTATCATTTTGTGAACACCACTCTTTTATTATTAAAGTATTTTTCAAAATAATGCAGGGGCTTTGATGCCCCTGCAAATATCTTATAAACTCACTTCTTTGTTACTTACAAGGTATCTATAATCAATACAACTTATTATCTTAATTAACTTTTACCACGGAATTGCATTGTAAAGCAATGCAGCAACAAGACCACCGATGATAGGCCCAATAATTGGAACTACAAGGCCATAACTCCAGTTTGAATCGCCTTTGCCTTTAATCGGAAGAATTGCATGAGCAATACGAGGTCCAAGGTCACGAGCAGGGTTAATAGCATAACCTGTTGTTCCACCTAAAGACATACCGACTGATACGATAATTCCAAATACGAATAAGTTGGAAACACCGGTATCTGCTGCACCAGTTACATTACCAAGGCCAAGTACTGTGAATACGAGTACGAAAGTACCGAGGGCTTCACAGAAAATATTGCGTGGAATATTGCGGATAGCAGGACCGGTTGCAAATACGCCCAGTTTTGTCCCCTGATCTTCTGTTGCATCAAACTGGTCTTTAAATGCAATATAAACAATGCAAGCTCCTAAAAATGCACCCAAAATTTGTGCTACTATGTATCCTGGTACCATGTTCCAATCGAAATTACCCGCTGCCGCTTGAGCAATTGTCATTGCAGGGTTAAAACTTGCACCGGAAGCTGCTCCAAAAATACATGCCGGAAGTAATACTGCAAGGCCCCATGCAATAGTAATTTGAATTGAACCCGCACCTTTCATACCGGACTTATTTAGGCTAACGTTTGCGCATACTCCGTCACCTAAAATAATCAGCATAGCCGTACCAATAAATTCAGCAATATAAGGCAACATAATCAATACACCTCAATCTTTTTTAATACCGGCTCCCCGAAACGGGAAGCATCTATTTTCAGGGAACCGGTTTAATTACAGTTTATCTGTTTATTAAGTGATATTAAGTTTTAATGAATTAGTCTTTAGCCCAACCGTAAGAGCACTTAACAGCTTTATTCCAACCTTTAAGAATCTCTTCGCGATGTGCTTTATCCATTGAAGGCTCAAAGATCTTGGAAATCTGCCAGTTCTTAATAACGTCTTCCTTACTCTTCCAATATCCGACTGCGAGACCTGCAAGATAAGCAGCACCCATTGCCGTTGTTTCAATGCATTTTGGTCTGTGAACCGGTGCATCTATAATATCGGACTGGAATTGCATTAAGAAGTTATTTGCACATGCACCGCCGTCAACTTTCAAAGCATTCAATTTAATATGAGAATCTTCTTCCATTGCTTTAAGTACATCGTTTGTCTGATATGCAAGGGACTCAAGTGTAGCTCTAATGAAATGATACTTGCTGACGCCTCTTGTAATACCGACTACAGTACCTCTTGCATACTGATCCCAGTGAGGAGCACCAAGACCTGTAAATGCAGGAACAACATAGCATCCGTTGGTATCCTTAACCTTAGTCGCCATGTACTCTGAATCCGGAGATGAATCAATTAAGCGCATTTCATCGCGTAGCCACTGAATTGCAGCTCCGGCTACAAAGATGGAACCTTCGAGAGCGTAATTGACTTTTCCGTCAAGTCCCCATGCAATTGTAGTAACCAAACCGTTCTTTGAGTAAACCGGTTTTTCACCTGTATTCATAAGCATGAAGCAACCTGTACCGTATGTATTTTTGGCTTCACCAGGAGTAAAGCAAGTCTGACCAAACAATGCTGCCTGTTGGTCACCGGCTGCACCGGCAATCGGAATAGGTCCACCTAAGAACGATGAATCAGCCTCGCCGTAAACACAGCTTGACGGTTTCGGTGTTGGGAGCATATTCTCAGGAATATTTAACTCTTTAAGAATATCTTTATCCCACTTAAGTTCTTTAATATTGAACAGCATAGTTCTGGAAGCATTGGAATAATCGGTTACATGAACTTTACCCTTTGTAAGTTTCCAAATCAGCCATGTTTCAATAGTTCCAAATAGAAGCTCTCCAGCTTCTGCTCTTTGCCTTACGCCAGGAACATTGTCGAGAATCCATTTTAGTTTAGTGCCCGCGAAGTAAGCATCAATCATTAAGCCTGTTTTTTCTCTGTAAGTTTCAGTCAAGCCCTTTGCTTTCAATGTATCACAATACTCTGATGTACGTCTGCACTGCCAAACGATAGCGTGGTAAACCGGCTCGCCAGTTTTCTTATCCCAAACAACAGTTGTTTCACGTTGATTTGTGATACCAATTGCAGCAATATCACTTGCTGTAGCACCAATCTTCAGCAAAGCTTCTTGTGCAACACCAATCTGAGTTGACCAAATTTCCATTGCATCATGTTCAACCCAACCCGGTTTTGGAAAATACTGTTTAAACTCTTTTTGCGCCACACTGCACATTTCACCTTTTTCATTGAATAAAATGCAACGTGAGCTTGTTGTGCCGGCATCCAGCGCCATAACATACTTGGCCATAAAATAACCTCCCCTAAAATGTTTTTCCGATACAAATAAATTGTATCTTGTTTGCCCTTAAGGCATTATCCCATAATTTTGGTTTTCCGGCTCTAAAGCCGTATCACCGTCTATAGCATTATGATATCACGCTTCCCTCCCTTTGTATTTAGACAATAATTCTTCTTTGTATAAATTTTATAATAATTATATACATTTATTAATTTTTTTATCTATCTTTGTGTATTTTGCTAATTGATTTCAATTGGTATAACAATTAAAATAACAGTTTCGCATAATAAATTGTGCATTATTTATAATTTAATGGGCAAAATTCATATTTTATCGGTTTATTTTTATAAAACAAAAAGCAGAAATGAAAAACATACAGCTCGTATGAATAATTTCTGCTTTTTAAACTACTATCTTAAATATTTTTAAATTACAATTTTATTTAGATTGCAATTTTATTATGTTTATCAGAGCTGTTACCAATTAATTTGATAAGAACTTTTATTCTGTTGATTATATATTCTTCTGTTTCAACCATTCCGTGGCTTACCCATTGTATTCCATAATCCACAAATGCTGTTGTAAAAAAATCTATAAAAAATTTTTTATCCTCTTTACTTATATATTTATTCTTTGTAATTGCTATTCCTGTTTTTTCAACCCAATTTCTAAAAACAGGGTATAAATAGCTTTCCATATACTCTTTCTTAATACATCTAATAGTATTTCTGCAAAAAACTCGATTAGTTTTAGCATACCTCATTATTTGAATTACTGCCGTTTCCCAAGGTTCATCCTGTTCTTCTACCATTTGATTAAATATATCATTACTATAAATCCACCCTAAAAGCTCGTACATATCTTTAAAGTGATAATAAAATGTTTGACGGTTTAATCCACAATTATCTGTTACATTTTGCACCGTAATTTTGTTAAACGGTGTATGGCACATTAATTCTTTTAATGAATCAGCAAGCTGCTGTTTAGTGTGGGATGCGTACTCCATAATATTCCCTCCATTTTTAACCTACCATTACTTTAAATCATACATATTATCTAATTTTACTATATATTATACTATAATTTTGCAACTTTTTTCAAGGGTTATTTTTTTTTAGGAATATTTCCAAACTAAAAGATGATTTTCGGATGACCGTTTTGGGTTTGTTAATATATTGATACGCTGTGTCTAAGCAAAATATCACACTCAAAAACAATTATTAAAAATAAAAGCATCCTTTTGTGGATGCTTTTACTGTTAACTCATTTTTTCACTGTAATGGTGAGTCTGTTCCAACATCATATCCTTAACTTTCATTAAACGTATTTGTGTTGACCGCTCATTTTCATCAAGCTTCATTGTAATATATTTAATTTTTTCCTGCATTTCAGGTATCATTATATGTTCAAGCGCATTTACTCTTCGCCTTGTTTTTTCAATTTCTCCAGCCATAAGCTGGCACGATTTTTCACATTCCGCAAGGCGTAACATATCAGGAAACAAGTCAGCCAAAGATTTAACTGCAGCATCCAAATCGCCGGAAGTAAAGGCAAATCCGTAAGAATAAATGTCGCTTGCATCAGAAGTTCTTGTTTTGTAATGAAAAACAGGAATTTCAACGCTCATTATATTTTTCTCATCCATTTCAAGACTGACTTCCTGTTT
>DHNU01000054.1:24917-26362 GCA_002407645.1 Ruminococcaceae bacterium UBA5408 | reverse complement strand
GGAGCCATTAAAGCAACGTTGACCGCTTCATCGGGCATTCCTGCCCTTGCAAGTACAAAATTTTTATTTGCCTGTCTTATGCCTTCTTCAACTTTTTCGCGCAAGATTTTGTTTTCTCTTACTTTGTCAAGGAATTGTCGCATAAGTTCGTCGCGCTTATCCTTCAAAAGTTTATGTCCCCTTGTTGCAGTAACAAGCTTTTTCTTTAAACGTGTAAGCTCCATTCGGGTAGGGTTTACATGAGTGGCAGCCATGCTATCACTCCTTTATCATTACTTGCCGTAGTATTTATCAAGATACTCGTCTTTAACTCTTTTAAGTTCGCTGCGCGGCAGAATTGAAAGCAGTTTCCAGCCTATGTCAAGGGTTTCTTCGATATCCCTGTTTGTATAATAGCCCTGTGATACATACTCAGTTTCAAATTCATCCGCAAATTTTGCATAAAGCTTGTCAATATCCGTAAGTGCAGCTTCACCGAGAACCGTCATAAGTTCTTTTGCTTCTTTACCTCTTGCGTACGCGGCAAAAAGCTGGTTCATTGTATTTGCGTGGTCAGCTCGTGTTTTTCCTTCGCCGATTCCTTTATCTTTTAAGCGTGAAAGGGACGGCAGTACATCTATAGGCGGTGTAACACCTTTGCGGTACAGTTCACGGCTTAAAATAATCTGTCCCTCTGTAATATAACCCGTTAAGTCAGGTATCGGGTGAGTTTTATCGTCTTCTGGCATTGTAAGTATAGGTATCATAGTAATACTTCCGCTTTTACCTTTTTGACGTCCCGCACGTTCGTAAAGAGATGCCAAATCAGTGTACATATAACCCGGATATCCGCGTCTTCCTGGTACTTCCTTTCGAGCGGCAGAAACCTCACGAAGTGCATCGGCATAGTTTGTAATATCAGTTAATATAACCAAAACGTGCATATTCTTTTCAAATGCAAGGTATTCCGCTGTGGTTAGAGCCATACGTGGGGTTGCGATACGCTCAACAGCAGGGTCGTTTGCCAAATTTACAAACAGTACCGTTCTGTCGATAGCCCCTGTTTCGCGGAAACTTTGAATGAAGAAGTTGGATTCTTCAAAAGTAATACCCATTGCCGCAAAAACAACGGCAAAAGGTTCATCCGTTCCGCGCACCTTAGCCTGGCGGGCTATTTGGGCGGCAAGTTCCGCATGAGGAAGACCGCTGGCTGAAAATATCGGAAGTTTTTGTCCACGGACAAGCGTATTAAGTCCGTCAATCGCAGAAATGCCTGTCTGAATAAACTCTTCAGGATAATTTCTTGCTGTTGGATTCATCGGTAAACCATTAATGTCCATCCTTTTTTCGGGAAGAATTTCGGGGCCGCCGTCTATTGGGTGGCCGAGTCCGTCAAATACACGGCTGAGCATATCTTCTGAAACTCCGATTTCCATACTTCTGCCCAAAAACCTTACTTTGCTGTC
>DHNU01000054.1:18621-24647 GCA_002407645.1 Ruminococcaceae bacterium UBA5408 | reverse complement strand
CGCTTTTCGCCGCTTACAAGTTCAATTTCTCCAAGCTCGTTATAAGCGACATTTTCAACACCGCGGACAAGCATTAAAGGACCTGCAACCTCTTGAATTGTTCTGTATTCTTTTGGCATCAGAAGTCCTCCTTTTGTGCAAGTTCATCTATCTCTTTGGAAAGTAAATCATTAATTTCTTTATATTCCTCGTCAACTTTATCGTTAGAAAGATATTTGAAACGCCCTATACGCTCGCGCACGGGGAGTTTAACCAAATCTTCCACCGAAACCCCATTTTTTAAGCCCTCAACCGCTTTGTCATAGTAGTCAAGTACAAGCTGCATCATTATATACTGCTTTTCAAGCGGGGTATAAGTATCTACTTCATGGAATGCATCCTGATGCAAAAAGTCTTCACGAATAGAACGTGACGCTTCCAGTTTTAATCGGTCGGGTGCGGAAAGAGCATCCATACCGACCAATTTTACAATTTCATCAAGTTCGGATTCATCGTGCAGTAAGCGCATAATGCGTGCACGAAGATTTATCCAGTTTTCATTTACGTTTGAGTTAAACCATTTGCCCATAGAATCAGTGTAAAGTGAATAACTTGTAAGCCAGTTAATAGCCGGGAAATGGCGTCTGTATGCAAGAGCTGAATCAAGGCTCCAAAACACCTTTACAATTCGGAGCGTTGCCTGCGAAACCGGTTCGGATATATCGCCGCCCGGCGGTGAAACAGCACCAATAACTGAAAGCGAACCCTCTCGGTCTTCGCTGCCGACTGCAATAACTCTGCCTGCACGTTCATAGAACTGTGCAAGTCTGCTTCCGAGATATGCAGGGTAACCTTCTTCACCCGGCATTTCTTCCAAACGGCCGGACATTTCACGTAAAGCTTCCGCCCATCGTGAAGTTGAGTCAGCCATTAACGCGACCGAATAACCCATATCTCTAAAATATTCCGCTATTGTAATGCCCGTATAAATTGATGCCTCACGTGCGGCAACAGGCATATCGGAAGTATTGGCAATAAGTACAGTACGTTCCATAAGAGAGTAGCCGGTCTTTGGGTCTTTCAGCTCCGGAAACTCGTTTAAAACGTCCGTCATTTCGTTACCGCGTTCACCGCATCCGATATAAACAACGATATCGGCTTCAGCCCACTTTGCAAGCTGGTGCTGAACTACCGTTTTACCGCTTCCGAAAGGTCCCGGGACTGCCGCCGTTCCTCCTTTTGCTATCGGAAAAAGTGCATCTATAACACGCTGACCGGTAACAAGAGGCATATCCGGAGAAAGTTTTTTCTTGTACGGCCTTCCGCGGCGGACAGGCCACTTTTGCATAAGCGTAATATTTAGTGTGGCACCGTTTTCTGTTTTAATTACGGCAACGGTATCCGTAATTGTAAAATCGCCCTCGGAAATGGATTCAATTTTACCCATTATTCCGTTAGGTACCATAATTTTATGAACAACAATTTCCGTTTCCTGCACTGTTCCGATTACATCTCCGCCGGTAACTTCACTTCCCTTATCCAAAGTCGGAACGAAGTGCCATTTAGTTTCACGGTTAAGTGAGGGAACTTCTACACCTCGGCGCAGATTATTTCCCGAAATTCTCATAATTTCGTCCAACGGACGCTGTATTCCATCAAATATACTGCTGATTAAACCCGGCCCAAGTTCAACGCTTAAAGGTTCACCGGTAGACTCAATCGGTCCGCCCGGGCGTAGGCCGGAAGTTTCTTCGTACACCTGTATAGAAGCCTCATCTCCGTGTATTTCGATAATTTCACCAATAAGACGCTGTTCACTGACGCGGACAACGTCGAACATATTCGCGTCACGCATTCCGTTGGCAATTACCAAAGGTCCGGCGACCTTTTTAATAGTGCCTTTACTCATTTTTTCACCTGCTTTTTAGTTTTCACCGTTAAATATTATGTCGGAGCCAGCTGCCTGCTCTGCAAACTTTTTAACGTTTAAAATACCTATACCGGTGTTGCCCTTTACACCCGGAATTGGAATTATAGCGGGTATCTGTCGTTCACGATAGCGATCCACTTCTGTTTCAAGTTTTGCAGCAAGCGCTTCGGTTATATAGATGACCGCATAATTTTCTTCCGCAAGGTTCCTAAGCTTTTTAGCGGCTTCGGATATATCGTTCTGCGGAAAAACGTCAAGACCGAGCGCCGCAAAACCATAGACGCTGTCGCGGTCACCCATTACAGCAATCTTATACATACATTATCCTCAATCTTTCTTTAATTGTTTCTTCCGAAAGGCTGTTCAACTTACCCGACAAAATAATGCGAACGGTTTTAATCTCGTTTTCACGCGCCAAAAGATAAGCGGCAATAGGTGCAATTGTAAACGGATTATATTTTTGCGGTCTAATATACTCAATAATCAAGTTATCACACCAACGCTCAAAAGCAGAAGTTGATTTTTTTATTTCATCAACTGCATCCGCATACTGCGTAGCTGCAAGGTAGGAGCAAATCTCATCTGTAGAAATCACAGCTGCATGAGCTAATTTTTCTATGTCTAAGCTGTCGCAGTGTGCTATTGCCGATTTAATAAATTCAAGGCTTTTTCTTGTATTACTGCACCTTACCGCTATTTTAATATCGGCCGCCGCCGTTGTAAGCTCAGCGTATTTTTCAATAAGCTCATTTTTGGATTTTTTTCCCGCTTCATATACAGCTTCAAGAGCGGCTTTATCTAAAACGATATCGCACAGCTGCCCGTCCCTTGTGTGGAGCATGACTTTAAGAGCCTTTTCTCCCGGCTCCCTAAGGTATTGCGGAAGAGAGGAAAAGTCGTTTTCTTTAACTGCCTTGATTATTTTTTCATAATCCACTATTCCGCCGGACATAAAAATATCGGGGACTTTAGAATTTGTACAAACCATTTTAACTGCCGCTTTTAAGTTGTGAAAATCATTCGGGTACAGAAACACGTCAAACACAGACATATCGTCCACCATTTCGCTGATTAAATTCCATGTCTTTTTTCTCTCCGATGCAAGCATCTTTTCTGCATCAGAAGTATTTTCAGTGTTCCAACCCTTGTCTGCCAAAATCCGCATACAGTCCTCGTAACTTTTGCTGGATAAAAGCTGTTCGAGTGTCTGCGAATTAATCAGTGAAAGCTCTTTTGAACGAATACGCGCAACCGCATAAGCATAATTGTTTTCTGCCATTACTGAAACCTCCCTCTGCGGCACGCACCTTTATGAAAACAAAAGCCCATGTACTTTATCCTGCAATCTTTCACGTGCTGAATCAAACAGCGCATTAAATGAACAATTTTGTTCTATGTCGCCATAAACAAGTATAAATCCACCGTCTATTTTACGGCTCTGCTTAGAAATTTTCAGCGAAACTTTCTTGTCCTTAACCAGTTCGTTAATTTTTTCCTGAAAATCACTCGGAAGACGTTTTAAATCTTTTGAAGAAAATATAATTTCACCGTCTTCTTTAAGTATGTATTTTTTTATTATTTGAAGCACTATTCTAAAATACTGGTCATCCGGAAGCTTAAACAGCAGTTTATAAGCTTTATCAATTGTTTCGGTAATTATCTGTTGTTTTGCATCCAAAACAGTTCTCCGCTTTTGAAGTTCTGCAGCCGATTTTGCACGTTCTATCGTATCCTTAACGTCATTCTTATTTTTAAGTTCGATAATATCGCATTGTTTGGCTGCCTCTTTTTGGGCGGTTTGTTTAATTTTCTGTGCTTCTTTCTCAGCTTCGGATATTATTTTTTTTGACTTATTTTCAGCTTCATTTACTATTTGCTTTAAGATTTTATCTAACCCTGTCATTGACAAGCTCTCCCATATTAAATATTTAAGCCGCCTATACCCGATACCGCAAGAATGGAAATCAGCAATGCAAGAATGGCGTAAGTTTCAACCATTGCCGGGAATATCATAGCTTTACCGAATTGGTCAGGTCTTTTTGAAACAAGACCGATACTTGCGACTGATGCACGTGCCTGACGCAGTGCTGACCAATAACCGACTACCGCCATCGGCAGACATGCTAAGAAGTACAGAAGTCCCTTAGCTAAAGACATTTGTGGATTTCCACCCAAAATACCAATTTGTGAAAGAGTAATAAACGCGATTAACAAACCGTAAATACCTTGAGTACCCGGAAGAAGCTGTAATACAAGTACTTTACCGAACTTTGAAGGGTCCTCGGTAACTACACCTGCGGCGGCCTCGCCTGTCATACCTACTCCTACAGCTGAACCTGCGCCCGCCATAAGAGCGGAAGCTACCGCACCCAACAAAGCAAAAACAATTCCAAGATTATCCATTATTTATTTCCTCCCTGATATTAAAATATTTGGTATTAGGGGCAAATGGAGTAAACTTACGTCCGCCGCCCTCATAAAACTTTCCAAAAAATTCTACAAACTGCAAACGGTTTGTGTGTACATATGCGCCGAGTGCATTTATGCCGATATTTATTGTGTGGCCTATCACAAAAATAATTACAAACACAATAAATCCAACCACTCCGCCGCCTGCCATGCTTCCCATTTTGTTAATAACGGAAGCTATTACACCGGTTGCAAGTCCAAGTGCCAAAAGACGTGAATATGAAAGTACGTCACTTAAATATCCCGTAACCCCATATAGTCCGTAAAGTCCTTTAAGTAAACGCTTAAATGGATTGCGGGATTCCCTTCCCGCGGTAAGTGTAATTGCAACAGCGGAAATTAATGCAACTGTCCCGGCAATACTGCCGGTTTTAGCAGAAAGAGTAAATTTAAGTCCTGCTATATTTACAAACATTTCCATACTTAAAAGTTGTACAATCAGACTTGTCAAAAACACATACCAAAATACAACATCATAAATCGCATCCTTATACTTTTTAGCTTTCCACAGCTGATAAAACTGCATAGCAAGACCCGTAAATAAATGGATGACACCCACTGTCAGAGAAAACATAAGCATACGCATAGGATCCTTAATCGGTTCAAACCACAAAGGTGGTATAGTCAGCTTAGTTCCAAAAAATGTAGATGAAATAACATCAACTGCATCCCCGAAATAGCTGCCGAAAAGCACACCCCAAAACATGGTGGATATTCCGCAAAAAAAGAACATCTTTATTGCTTTCCTCATAGAGTCTTCTATTTTTTTATACTTTGCGAGAATAATGCCGCATATTAGCGTCATGATAAAACCGTAAGCGGCATCGGAAAGCATAAGTCCAAATAAAAAATAATAACAAAATGACATAACATTCGTCGGATCCACTTCACCCCTGCCAGGCAGACTGAAAGATTCCAAAACCCCCTCAACCGGGGAGGCAAAACCGTTGTTACTTAACAGTATAGGCACATCTTCGTTTGGTGATGGATCTTCGCACTCAATTGCTATGTCAAATTTATAGTTAAGCTCGTCCTGTAATTTCTGTACATCTCGCTTTGGAATATAACCGGAAAGAATAAATGTACGGTTTGATTGAAGTAAACGGCTTATTACACCATATTTTTCCGACCTCATATTGTAGTAATCAATAATAAATCTGAAACCGTTTCGTTCACCAGAATAACTTTTTATTTCTTCTTGAGCTTTTTCTATTTCTCTTTTTAGAATATTTATTTTTTCTTCAACAGCTGTTTTAAGCTGAGAAGGAGCTTTTTTAGAGGGTGAAGACGGACGCGCAAATCCGATTTTTCTCAATGCTTCGTCCAATTTGTTGTATTCTGATTTTCTGCATATTAAAAAAATACAGGTTTGTTCCGATGAAGAGCTTATTATTTCGGCATAAATAGATTCAAGGTCGGGAGCATTTTCTGCCAAAAGTAAATAAATATCTTCAAGTGTCTTTTTTGACTCAAGTGTTCCGATAAAGGCGGAAGTGTATTTAGTCCCTTTAAAAGTCATGGGAATATCTAAATTGAGCCATGGAGTAAGGGACTCGTTTCTTGCCTGAAGTTTTAAAATTTCTGCTTTGTTTTCTGCAATTTCTCTTGAAAGTGAATTAATTCTGTGTGCTACACGAACAAGTTCTTC
>DHNU01000054.1:17553-18339 GCA_002407645.1 Ruminococcaceae bacterium UBA5408 | reverse complement strand
GTCTGTGATGAAGACAAGTCAGTTTTTTTAAACACACTGTCTTCTTTTAATAAATCATTAATTTCAACTACACCGCGCCGCTGTAAAGTTTCCAGTATCTGCTTACGATCCTTTTTAAGCGCACAGATGTTTATTCGCTGCATTTGCAGCACAGCCATAGCTTTACCCCCTTTGCCGGCATTTTAGGATTAAAACAGTTCGGAGTATATCAGTTTTACTGCTTCGGCTTCTTTCTGCTTTGCTTTGCTTTGAAGAGATTCAACTTCCTTTTGCGCTTCTGAATTTGCTTTTTCAAACAGTTTTTCTGACTGGAGCTTAGCGGTTTTCAGCATAGCTTCAGCACGTTGCTTTGCTTCCTTAATAAGAGCATTTGAAGTATTCTTTGCATCATCTTCTGCATTTTTAATAATCTGCTCTTTTTTGGAATATGCGTCTTTTTCTGTTTGGTCAGCATCAAGTTCAGCACTGCGTACAGCCTCCACAATATCCTTTGCCATCCTATCACCCCGATTTCTTTCTATATTAATATTATCCATTGATAATATTCTATAGCATTTCGTGATGTTTATCAATAATAAAAATTAATCGATACCACTTTTTGTACATTCTACCGATATTTACACTGTATTTTTGTTATATTCTAAACAAAATTGATTATTTAGAATTTTGAATAATTATAGCATTTATCTTAAACACTACTTTGTTGTAATTTTGTGCCATTTTATTTTGGATTTTTTTATTTTTTATATATATAAGTGATTCTTTAATAAATAAAGGGATTTAAAT
>DHNU01000054.1:13671-17317 GCA_002407645.1 Ruminococcaceae bacterium UBA5408 | reverse complement strand
TATTATGTTTTTTTTATAAATTCTGTTTTGCAAACAGGACAAGTAATGCAAATTTTTCCTTTTCCGCGCGGCACCCTTAAAGTATTTGAACATTTAGGGCATTTAAAATATTTATGAGTCTGCCTATCGTTAAGTTTCCTATTCATGTTTATATACCAGTTTTTAATAGAATACCATATACTCATAAATTTTTGGTTTTCACTGTATCTTTTACCGGTGTTCCTTGAAAAAACTCTGTAAAAACATAAAGCAAGTGGAATCAAAGCGACCATTCGCAGAGGAATATTCCATGTGAGGTTTGCGGAAAAGTTCATTGCCATATAAAGAATAAGAAGTGCAATCGAAAGTTGGTCGATTCCGTATCTTCCGTACATTACTCTTCTAAACCAATTCATATTTTTATCTCCTTTGTAAATCCGGTGTTAAATTTTAACTTTGTTATATTATAATAAAAACTTTTAATTAAATAGTGATCAATCCGCAAATTTAAACTTAGGTGTTTTTGCCAATTCGGAAAGTGTTACACTGTGTAGATTTGCGAAAATTCCTCCCGCCATTTTAGCTTCACCTTTATCGCTGATATATAAATCCGGAGCGCTGAAAATCGAATTACTTATATACTTTGCATCGGTGAAAAAATCAAAAAGAAAAATAGGTTTCCCGTTTTTTCCGCGAGCGGAGCAGACGTGACGGTAAATTCTTTTTTCAAGTTCTTTTTTCTCAATGTTTTTATTTATAAATCCGCCAAAAAAGCACCCACAGTCTATCATTTCTTGTGTAAACTCTTCTGACATAATATAGTCTGCATTAGCATTTGTGTAGTAGGTATTAAAGCCATAGAAACACTTATAGTCGTGCAATAACTTTAAAAGTTCTTTTGAGCACTGCAACTCATTATTGTCTGTTACATTTATAGAAAGTATCAAGTTTTTAACTTCAGCAACTTCTTCTAACTGCTCCTTTGACAATAACAAAGGTGATATTGCCGCAAAGAAGCAACATTCCTTGTGCTTTTTACAAATTTCCAAAACATCGCTGAAATATTCCGCAAAATCACCGAGCCTGAAAACAAAAGTATAAATTCCCAGTGAGACTGCATCGTCTATAACACTCTTTGTCCATTCAAGAGTATTAATATCCCTGTATTTTGTATTAAAGTCAAAGCATAAAAGCCAAGGAATTCGCTTTTTAAGAACAGCTTCGTTTTTTCGTATAATCTGTGAACCGTAATTTAAAGCTGTATATCCAAAATTAAGACTTATTGTTTTTACTGTTTCCGCATTAACATTATAAACTAAATTAAGCAAAAGTTTATAGTAAGGATTATCCTTATTTTTTAAAACTTCGCCTGCTAAATCAAAAAAGTTTTTCTGCGCGGGTGTTGTTGAAAAGCACTCTCCCATATCTACTAAATTTCTTATAGTTCTTCTTGGGTCAACTTGTATATTTTTTATAGCTTTATCTATAACAAGACTCACTGCAGAACGTTTCATTTTATGTCTGTATTCCATTTTTACCCGCCCCGATTTCCCATTACATTTCATCATATATTTAGTATATCTTTAATATGAAAATAATAAAATAGACAGTTTTGTCTTTTGTCAGATTTTATGACAAAAATTATGATATGTCGAAATTAAGAATGTCACATTGTTATATCTGCAGTTTTGCCGCCAATAAAGCTCAAAAGCGCTTTCGGTTCAAGCTCCACCTGTGTTCCTATTTTACCGCCGCTCACAATAATTGAGCGGATATTCTCGCAGCTTGAATCAATTACAGTTTTAAACTGCTTTTTCATACCGATTGGCGAACATCCGCCGCGGATATAGCCGGTAATTTTATTAATGTCTTTGACGTGTATCATTTCAACTGATTTTTCATCCACACTTTTCGCCGCGGCTTTTAAGTTTAGCTCTTTATCAACAGGTATAGCGAAAACATAATAATCTCCGCTTGCTCCGCATGTAACCAAAGTTTTAAAAACCTGATTTACATTCTGGCCTAACTTTTCGGCTACGGAAACACCATCTATTTTTCCGTCCTTATTATCGTAATAATATGGATTATAAGGGATTTTTTCCGCATCTAAAATTCTCATAACATTAGTCTTATTTTTGCTCTTTGCCATTATTCATTTGCCTTTCGCCTATAATTACTTTTCAATTTTCCATTTAATACCTTGAGGAGTATCTTCAAGAACCACGTGCCGTGACTTTAATTCATCGCGGATTTTATCTGCAGTAGCCCAGTCCTTGTTTTTACGCGCCTCAGTGCGTTTTTCAATAAGCTTTTCTATTTCGTCATCAAGAGAATCCTCTTTTTTAGTGTAAAGAAGTCCCAATACATCTGCAAGTTCATTAAACAAATCAAGTGCAAAAGCACAAAGTTCTTTTGACGGCGATGTGTTTGAATTTATATTTGAATTTATATCGCGTGCCAAGTCAAACAGTGCAGAAACAGCATCCGCTGTGTTGAGGTCGTCTTCCATAGCATCGATAAAATGGTCCCTGTGCTTCTCGAATTTTTTTATAATTTCATGTTCGCCCTCTTTTTCTCCGGGTACAGCATGCTCTTTCACGAATTCGAGATTTTCGCGGCAGTTATATAGTCTTTCAAGCGCCGCTTTGCATTGTTCGATTACTTCTACGCTGTAATTTATGGGTGTTCGGTAATGCGACGCAACCATTAAGTATCTTATTGGTTCATAGCCTGTTTTCTCCGCAACATCGCGCACGGTAAAGAAATTACCGAGGCTTTTGCTCATTTTACGGTTATCCACATTGATATAGCCGTTATGCATCCAGTAATTGGCGAACTGAACCCCGTTGCAGCACTCGCTCTGTGCTATTTCGTTTTCATGGTGCGGAAAAATAAGATCCTGACCTCCGCAGTGAATATCAATTGTTTTACCGAGGTAACGGCGAACCATTGCGGAACATTCGATATGCCAACCCGGGCGTCCGCTGCCCCAAGGTGATACCCAGCTGGGTTCTCCCGGCTTTGCACCTTTCCAAAGAGCGAAGTCCATTGCGCCCTCTTTAATCTCTCCGGTTGCAATACGTGCGCCCGCCTGTAAATCTTCGAGCGGCTGATGAGAAAGTTTTCCGTATCCCTTATCTTTTAAAGTGCGGAAATAAACATCCCCATTACTTGTCGGATAAGCATAGCCTTTATCTATTAAATCTGAAATAATCTGAATAATCTCGTCGATATTTTGAGTAGCAAGCGGATGGATTGTTGCTTCTCGTACATTAAGACCTTTCGAGTCGGTTTTATATTCGTTGATAAACCTTTCAGAAACCGTAAGATAGTCGCTTCCCTCTTCATTTGCCTTGTTGATAATTTTATCGTCAATGTCGGTGAAGTTTTGAACATAGATGACTTTCATTCCGCGATACTCAAGATAGCGGCGAAGCACGTCGAACACACAAATAGGGCGCGCGTTGCCGATGTGAATATAGTTATACACCGTAGGCCCGCAGGCATAGATTTTAACTTCACCCGGCGTCATCGGCACAAATTCCTCTTTTTGACGTGTTAACGTGTTGTAAATTTTCATCTTACTTTTCCTCTCTTTGTTTAAATAATTCATCAATACAATTTTGTATTTTTTCAAGCTGAATAGACATTTTACATAGTTCCTGTG
>DHNU01000054.1:8184-13405 GCA_002407645.1 Ruminococcaceae bacterium UBA5408 | reverse complement strand
ACTCTTGCATTATCGCCGACGTGAAACGGGCCCAAAACCTTTGCGCCGCTTCCAACAAGTACGTTATTTCCGAGTGTTGGGTGTCGTTTTCCCTGGTCTTTACCTGTACCGCCGAGAGTTACTCCCTGGTACAAAGTACAGTTGTCGCCGATTTCTGTTGTTTCTCCAATTACCACACCCATTCCATGGTCGATAAACAAACCTTTTCCTATTTTTGCTCCGGGATGTATTTCTATTCCTGTTTTATGCCTTGCACGCTGGGATAAAAAGCGAGCTATAAATTTCATATTACGTTCGTAGAACCAATGCGCTTTACGATAAGCACGAACTGCCTTAAAGCCGGAATAAAGGAAATACACTTCTATCCTTGACCTTGCCGCAGGGTCACGCTCCATTATAGAATCAATATCCTCTTTGAGTTTGTTGAACATATCTAATCTGCCTCCAATAAATAAAAAAAGCCTCCGTCCCAATTAAGGGACGGAGGCGGTAAATATCCGCGGTTCCACTCCGTTTTATAACTCTGTGGGGCTTTTAACGGTGCCTGCCGTACGGGGATACTAAATTCCCCCCGTCTGCTAACGGATGCATTTCGCCGCCCATCGAATAAAAAGCGCTTTCAGTCGGTGACGCTTCATCTCTGTTACCTTTGAAACGGTTACTTCTTCCGCTCAACGCATTTCTGATTACTTTATAGTATAGCGTTCTTTATAAATAACGTGACAATAGTATATACCAAAATAAATTTTAAGTAAACCCCCATTTTATGTTAAGTGGTTTATTTAGTAGTATTTATTACACCTATATTTTGGACAATGTAAATTACTCCGGATAATATAGCAAAAAAAGTAGCTATCAAAATAAGTACTAATCCGATGTTTTGAAAAATCACTGCACTATCGGCACCGGCTATTGAAAATTCCGCAATATTGCCCGCCGCAATCAGTTCATTTACATATTCAAAAATCAATATAGCCATTATTGCTATTATTTGGCTTACAGTTTTTGTTTTTCCCCATTTGTTTGCCGCTATGACAACACCGCTGTCAGCTCCGACGAGTCGTATGGAGGTTACCATAAACTCCCTTGCAATAATCAGAAGTACACACCATGCAGGGGCGAGTTTTAGTTCCACAAAGCAAACGAGTGCTGAAATAACCAAAATTTTATCGGCAAGAGGGTCTAAAAACTTTCCGAAATTTGTTATCTGATTATTTTTTCTTGCAAGTTTTCCGTCATAATGATCCGTAAGCGCAGCGGCGCCAAACAAAACAGCCGCTATAAGGTAATGGTTGGGAATACCGGGAATTAACAGCACCGCAACAAAAAACGGCACTAATGCAATTCTAAGAACGGTTAATTTATTTGGCAGATTCATTACCTCGCCTCCTTAAGCAATAATTTCTCCCATTAAATCGCCATCAATACACTCATTTATTTTAACATTTATAAAGCTGCCTGTTTTGGGTTTAATGTCGTTCGCTTTAAAGAATATTTTACCGTCAATATCAGGCGAATCAGCATATGATCTTCCAAACCAGCACTCGGCATATCTGTCAAATCCCTCCACAAGGACTTCTAACTTTTTACCGACCTGCATTTCTCCCCATTCCTGCATTATGTTCATCTGTTCTTCCATAATGAGGTTCATTCGGTGCTGCTTTACTTCTTCATCAATTTGGTTTGGCATTTGTGCGGCCTGTGTACCCTCTTCTTGGGAATATGGGAAACAGCCGAGGCGTTCAAACTTAATTTCTTTTACAAACTCAGAAAGTTCTGTAAAGTCCTCCTCTGTTTCGCCGGGAAAACCGGTAATCAAAGTTGTTCTTAAAATTAAATTCGGTATTGCCTTTCTCATTTTATTAATGAGTTCGGTTAATTCTTTGCGGTTACCCGTTCTGTGCATAGCCTTTAAAAGCCTTGCACTGCAATGCTGAAGCGGCAAGTCCATGTACTTTACAACTTTATCTTCTTTGGCTATGGTCTCAATTAATTCGTCATTAATATAATCGGGATAGCAGTACAAAATTCTTATCCATTCAATACCGTCTATTTTACAAAGTTCCTTTAAAAGCTCGGGCAGCATAAGCTTTTTATAAATATCATATCCGTATTTTGTAGTGTCCTGAGCAATCAAAATAATTTCTTTTGCGCCTCGTTCTGAAAGTTTCTTTGCTTCTTTTACAATATCTTCAATGGTGCGTGAACGATAGCGACCGCGTATAAACGGAATTGCACAGTAAGCGCATCGATTGTCGCAGCCTTCCGCAATTTTTAAGTATGCAAAATAATTCGGTGTTAAAAGGCGGCGTTCCCCGCTTAAACCAAGCAGCGTTTTCTCCGGAAAGCATTCATACTTTACACCGCCTAAAGCATTTTTAACGACTGAAACAATGTCGCTGTCCGCGCCTATACCTATAACGGCATCAGCTTCTGGAAGTTCTTTTAATATTTCTTCGCGGTAACGCTCTGCTAAACAGCCGGTTACAATAATTGCTTTTATTTGTCCCTCGTCTTTGAGTTTGCCGAGTTCAAGAATTTCCTCTATCGATTCTTTTTTCGCCGCGTCTATAAAACCGCATGTATTTACAATTACGGCATCCGCAAGGGCGGCATCACTTTTAATTTTAAATCCCGCTTTCTCAAGGTTTGCAAGCATCCTTTCGGCGTCAACCTGATTTTTTGCGCAGCCAAGGCTTATCAATCCAACACTGTATGCCATTTATTAATCCTCATTTTCAAATTGATTTAAAGCCGCTTTTATGTCATCCCATCGGTAGCCCAGTCTTTGCAGTGCGGCAATACTGCGGCGGCGGCTTTTTTCATCACTTAATTTTTTACTGTATTTTTTATTTATTATTTCCAATATCTTTTCTACGGGATCGGGTGCAAAATCTTCGACTACCGTCTGTGCAAATTCTTTATCTATACCTTTTTTTAAAAGCTCGTACAGTACCCTTTTTGCGGAAAATCCCTTTCTTGTAAACATTTCGCGTGTATAACTCTTTGCGAATTCTTCATCGTTTACAAGTCCTATATCAGCCATGTGCTGTGCCGCAGCCTCAGCGGCTTCGCGTGAAGTAACCCGGCTTATTTTATCGGCAAGTTCCTTCTGAGAGTGGTTTCTTCGTTCCAAAAGATACAAAGCCTTTTCGTTCGCCCGTCTTTTATCGCTTTGGATAATTAATTCATGAAGCTGTGCGTCGTCTATATCTTTACCCGCTTTAAACCCGCTTTTTATAAGTGTTTCGGTATCGATATTTACCGCAAATTCCCCCTCGATAAAAAGTGCGGAAAGGCTCTTTTTTCTCGGTTCAACAGCAGTAATAAGCATCAGTCATCCGCCGTAATGTCAATATTTACATTCTTTGAATTCGTAGCTTTTGCCGGTGCCGGAGGAGCAACCTCAACCGGTTTAGCGGGGGACGCAGATTCAGTTTCATTTTTATTATATAACTTTGTTACGTTTTCTTTTACAAGTTTCTCTACTTCATTTGAAATTTCGATATTATCCCTTAAAAAGTTTTTTACATTATCGCGTCCCTGACCGAGCCTTGTTTCATTATATGAGAACCATGAACCGGATTTTTGTATAATTTCTAATTTTACGGCAATGTCAAGCAGTTCACCTTCACGCGAAATTCCTTTGCCGTACATAACATCGAATTGACCCTCACGGAAAGGAGGTGCTATTTTATTCTTTACAACTTTTGCGCGTGTGCGCGAACCTATCTGTTCCGTACCGTTTTTCAGCGTTTCTATTCTACGAATATCTATTCTTACGGAAGCATAAAACTTCAGCGCACGTCCGCCGGGGGTTACCTCGGGATTGCCGTAGACAACACCGACTTTTTCACGAAGCTGATTTATAAAAATAGCAACGCAGTTTGATTTCGAAATAGCTCCCGATAATTTTCTTAAAGCCTGACTCATTAAACGAGCTTGAAGTCCAACATGGCTATCGCCCATTTCTCCCTCGATTTCAGCTCGCGGAACCAAAGCCGCAACAGAGTCTATGACTATAACGTCAATAGCACCCGAACGGACAAGTGCTTCTGTAATTTCAAGAGCTTGTTCCCCTGTATCCGGCTGAGAAACAAGCAAAGAGTCGACATCGACTCCCAAAGCCCTTGCATAAATTGGGTCAAGAGCGTGTTCAACATCAATAAATGCGGCATTTCCGCCGTTTTTCTGTCCCTGTGCTATGCAGTGCAGAGCAAGAGTAGTTTTACCTGAACTTTCAGGCCCGTAAATTTCTGTAATACGGCCGCGTGGAAGTCCGCCGATACCGAGCGCCAAATCCAGCGACAGGGAACCGGTAGGAATTGCTTCCACATGCATCGCTTCATTTTGACCGAGGCGCATTACAGCACCTTTTCCAAATTGTTTTTCAATTTGATGTAATGCTGTTTCGAGCGCCTTGTTCTTATCTGTCGCCATATTGTCCTCCCGTTTTATGACAGGCAGAGTATCATTTTTACTCTAACCTCAAATTTATAATCAACATTAAAATTATATAATATTTAATACTTAAAATCAATCATTAGACTTTATTCCTGCGACCACACGTTCGATATTATTAAAATCTTTCAGCACTCTAATATTCGAAAGTCCTGCGCTAATAAAAAATTCGGACACTTTATCCGCCTGACCCTCGCCGATTTCCACAGCCGCGGCTGCTCCGTATTTCAGTTTAGGAAACCAATATTCTGAAATTGCACGGTAAAAGTTAAGCCCGTCCTCACCGCCGTCGAGCGCGGTTTTGGGTTCTTTTTGTACTTCTGTCTGCAAAATTGGGATTTCTGATTTTTCCACATAAGGCGGGTTTGAAACTATAATATCCAAATCCGAAAATTTTTCCGCACTTTCAGCCTTTAAAACATCTAACTTAACAGCCTTAACATTAAACCCTGTATTTTTTATATTACAGTTCAAATATTTCAGTGCGTCATCATAAAACTCCACTGCCGTAATATCCGCATCAGTAAAAACTTGTGCAAGAGAAAGCGCAACCGCCCCCGTACCGGAGCATAAATCCAAAATTCTGGGTCTTATCTTTCCGTTTAACATTTTAGAAGCTGTCCTTACTAAAAGTTCGGTTTCTTCCCGTGGTATAAGGACGCCCTCTCCCACCGAAAGATTAAGCTCCATAAACGGCCAGCTGCCCAATATATACTGAAGCGGCCGTCCGGCCGCTCTTTGATTAATATATTTTATATAT
>DHNU01000054.1:0-7954 GCA_002407645.1 Ruminococcaceae bacterium UBA5408 | reverse complement strand
AATCCGAATGCTTTCTTAAATAGGTATGCCGAATCAAAAGCGGCACACTCGTTACCTGCTTCGGATAAAATCTTTTTACCTTCTCTGTATGTTTTGCCAATTGTAAGTTTGGACTGCATTAGTTTTCCCCATCCAGTACTTTAATTTTATCTTCACCGTTTTCAGGAATAACTTTCTTCATAGCCTCTATTGCAACTTCAATCATACTGTCATCGGGTTCTTGTGTTGTTAAACGCTGAACCCAAAGCCCCGGCGCTGACACTATATGCGTAAATGTGTTATCAGTACGTCCGCATAAACGGATAAATTCGTATCCTATACCCACAATAAGCGGAATACAAAGTATTTTTACAGCTGTTCTTACAAACGGATTTCCGAAAGGAATAAAAAATCCTACAATAATGCCGATTAACAGCATAATAACCAAAAAGCTTGTGCCGCACCTCGGGTGAAATCTGCTGTGGCGGCGTACATTCTCAACAGTCAGTTCTTCGTTATTTTCATAGCAAAATATCGTCTTATGTTCCGCACCATGATATTGAAAAAGCCTGTGAATATCCGGTACACGCGAACACAAATATATGTATAGTATAAAAATAGCAATTCGCATAGCGCCTTCTACTACGGAACGCCAAGGCTCAATTTGTACTCCCGGACCAAAGTCGCGTATTAAATTAAAGATAAATGTAGGCAGTACAAAAAACAAACCAATCGCAAGCAAAACTCCGATGACTGTACTTATTACCATTATAACATTCATCATTTTATCTCCGAATGTTTTTTGAACCCATTTATCAAATTTTGTCATTTCTTCTTCGTCGTCAAGTCCCGATTTTTCAACAGAATATGAAAGAGCCTTATATCCTATTGAAAGGGAGTCGATAAATGCGGCAACTCCTCGGAAAATAGGTAATCCCATAATCAGGTATTTGTCTTTCGTGAAACTTGTTGCCAACTGTTTAGTGGAAATTGTTCCGTCGCTCAAACGAACCGCCGTTTCTGTAACTTTCGGGCCACGCATTAATATTCCTTCAACAAGCGCCTGACCGCCAATTGAGGTTATGCACTTTGTATTTTCTCTACCCATTATCTTTAGTGTTCCTTTCTTCGTTTACTTCTGTTTCCTGCTCTGTATCATCTTCAAGTCTTTGTAAAGTCGGAATTATAATTGTTACGGCAGTACCGATATTCTCATGGCTTTCAATATCAAGTCTGCCTGAATGAAGTGTCATAATTTCGTCTGCAAGCGCAAGACCGATACCCGAACCACGCACAGTCTGGTTTGCTTTATAAAATTTCTTTTTGATTTTAGGAAGGTGCTCGGCTGGTATTCCGCAGCCGTTATCGCTTATAATAACTCTGATATATCCTTCTGCTTCGGATGCAGTAATATTTACGGTTCCGCCTTCATTTGTATATTTGAGAGCATTATCAATAATATTTACAAACACCTGTCTTAACCGGTTTATATCCCCCAAAACAGGGGACAGCATCCCCGGTTCTTCATAAAGCAGATATTTATTTTCTGTTTTAGCCCGTTCGCTGAACATATATACCGCTTCACCGAGTTCCGCAAGAATATCTATTTTGTCCATAGTGAGAGTCATTCGGCCGCTCTGCATTCGTGAAAAATCGAGAAGTTCCTCAACTATTCCCGAAAGGCGTTCCGTTTCGTGAATAATTATACCCATTCCCCGGTCAAGCGTTTCTTTGTCGTTTCCTCCTGCCTGCATAGTTTCCGCCCATCCTTTAATTGCAGTAAGAGGGGTACGCAGTTCATGTGAAACGGAAGAAATAAAGTCATTTTTCATTTTTTCGGAAGCTCCGAGTTCGTCCGCCATATCATTAATGGTGTCGCACAGATGGCCTATTTCGTCATCATTTGTTTTTTGAATTCTTACATTAAAATCACCCTGAGCTATACGTTTTGCGGTTGAGCCGATTTGCTTAATAGGCGTAATAATCGACTTCATAAAATAGCAGCTTGAAATAATTATAAATAATATAATAACAAGTCCCGCCAAAGTCAGAGCACTTATAATTAAAAGTATTTGTTTGTCAGCTTCCTGAAGAGAAACAACATAACGTATCGCACCGACAAATTTGTCTTGGTCATTGCGCATTACCCTTGTAACGGCTATAACTTTTTCGCCGCTTGTAAGCCTTCCCGTCCAACTTGCATATCCTGTTTTACTGTTGTGTGCGCGTGCATAATCGGGCATTGGCTGGCTTTCATCCGGTGCAAAACCTATTGATGTAATAATAACCTTACCATTGGAGTTGAATACCATGAGTTCCATACTTTCTTTGTTGGGAAAGTTTTCAACATAATTTCTTGCAGCTGTACTGAATTCTTCGGGAGATTTCCTGCCGTAACCGGCAAACATATTTGTAAGTTCATCAGAGCGGCTGCTTAAAGCAGTCTGAATTCCATTATAAACATATCCGTGTACAGCAAAAGAAAGAGTAAGAATAAGGGTTATTAAAATAAACAGTATTATCCCCAAGCTATTTAAAAGCCAGCGTCTTGTAATACCGATTATTTTCACACTTTTTCTCCCCTTCACTTTGTTATATAATACTTATAAATTTAAGTATTATGCCTCCCACTTATAGCCCAATCCCCAAACCGTTATAATGTGGGTTGGATTAGACGGTTCGTCTTCAATTTTCATTCTCAAACGGCGGATATTAACATCTACTATTTTTTCTTCGCCGTAATATTGTTCGCCCCACACATGTTGTAAAATTTCCGTACGGTCAAGCGCTGTCCCCGGGTTAGAAAAAAAGCACTCCATTATTTGGAATTCAACCTGTGTAAGTTCTATTGCAGTTCCTTTTTTCATAAGTGTCCTGCTTCTGAGGTTAAGCGAAAAGTCGCCAGAACGTATTTCTTCTTTAAAGTTGTTTTCATCTCTCATTTGTTCCAAAGCAACGCGGCGGTACACTGCGTCAACCCTTGCAACAAGTTCACTGGGGCTGAACGGCTTTGTTACATAATCGTCCGCACCCATCATAAGCCCGCTGACTTTATCCATTTCCTGCGTTTTTGCAGTCAAAAGAATTATTCCTATTGAACCGCTTTTTTCGCGCAATTGTTTGCAAACCGCAAGTCCGTCATATTTTCCCGGCATCATAATATCGAGTATGGCAACATCTATATTGCCGACTTCGCGTTCATAAACTTCCAGTGCCTGTTCTCCATTTGAAGCCTCTAACGGATTATATCCGGCACGTTTTAAATTGATAATTACAAATTCTCGAATTGCCTGTTCATCTTCGGCAACAAGGATATTTTTCATGTCTGCTCCCCCAAATCAAAATTATTCGTGGCTTATAAGTTTAAAACTATTTTTTACATCACCGGAATTTAACGAAAGACTGTTGTTTGGCGAAGGACTGTTTGCCGCAAATACCATATTGTCTGAATCAAGAAGTTTATAAAAACCGGTTGTACCTTTTCCGTTTTCCCATTCAACATCCGAAAACACCTGGATTTTTAAAAGAGCCGCACCTATAGCGCCGTTTGGGTTTTTGTCAGAAGATACCCATTCGTAAAATGTAATCATACGCTTTGTTGTATCCGTTTTTGTGGTAACTTTGCCGCGCCATATGTCCGGGATTAAAAACCAATATCCATCGGAATAATTGAGGACCATGCTCATAGCGCGTACAAAAGTATTTGACCTTGTATCATAGCGGTTCCAGTTCGTAACATAAGCAGAATCGTCGGTAACTTTTTCGTTGTAGCCGGGCATAAGATTTACTATAGGAAATTCTATAATTTTATCGCCGTTAATGTCTTTTGATACAACAGAAGTATTTCTTTTCGTATAGTCGGCTGATTTTGTGTACAAATCAAAAAACGGTGATTTTAAACTCTTTTCGTTATTGTCCCAGTATATCAGTTCCGTTACAAGAGTATCGGCGCTCTTCATTCCGTCAAGAATAATTCCGGTTTGTTTCTCGTTAATAAGCCCGGTCTGAACTGATGCATATTTCGTAACACCGCTGTCCAATGGACAAGAATCCATCATTTCAAGGTGGTCTTGTTTTGCACGGAAAAGCTGGGCTGAAGCGGGTTTTTCCCCTACGCTTACATTTGCTGTAAAAATTTCATGCATTTTATCACCGTCAAAATCCATTACGGCAAGCTCCGTATATCCTTGTTCGGTTTTAAGCTCATTCATTTTACCGTTTTTATAATAGTAAACCGAAATCGTACTCGTATTGTTAAGACTGCTTCCCCAACCTACAATAACTTCGTCTTTATTATCACCGTTCAAATCACCAAAACATACTTTATCAACTTGGGCGGCGGAATTATTGTACATACCCATATCCTGCCATTTACCGTCTTTTTTCATGAACATTATATTAGTTCCTGAACTTTCGTCGCCTTTTTGGTAAATTGCAAGCGCTTCTTCGTTATAATCTCCACATAAATCATGTGTAATTATAGCTGAACGGTAATCTCCGTTTTGCGGATATTTCAGTGTAATATCTTCCCCGCCTTTTTTAACGAGTAAAGTGTGGATATCTGCCTTTTCGCCTGTCGGCCTAGGCGGGTGCATAAGAGTCTGTGCATCAAAGCCGATAAAAGAACAGCCGGACAGCATAAAAGACATTATAAGTGCGGCCGCTATAGCTTTTATCTTCATTTCACCACACCTTTCTTTAATATACTGATTATTTATTATAACATTTTATGATTAAAATTAACAGTATCAAATATGTTACCAAAAGCGGCTGTATATGTAGTTTCGCTGTGGAGCCACTAACTTTAATCCAATATCTTACTTATAGACTAAAAAGCTTTTACCTTTTTATATTATAGTTTAAAATAAAACATATGGTATAATAATGATAATAATTGCAATTTAAAGTGCAGTCCGAAATCGGGGGTATTATTGTGTTTACAAGTACTTATTTAAAACAGGAAATAGTTATCAATGAAATAATTACAGTACACTATTTTGAATATAACAGCGATTTCTATTTTCCGGGAGAATCCCACGGGTTTTGGGAATTTCTTTACGTTGACAAAGGAGAAGTAGAGGTTACCGCCGGTGACATCGATTATGTGCTTAATAAAGGCGATATTATTTTTCACAAGCCCTACGAATTTCACAGACTTTGGGCAAACGGTGTTATTGCGCCAAATCTTGTAGTGATATCTTTCAAATGCAGTTCTTCTGCCATACACTTTTTTGATAATAAAATTTTACATATTAATAATTATGAGTGCGACCTTCTCGGAAAGATAATTACCGAAGCTGACACTGCTTTTTCGTCTAACTTAAATGACCCTGATTTAAAAGAACTTAAACGCAGCAGCCGCAGAGGTTTTGCGTGCGAACAGATTATTAAGGTATGCCTCGAACTGATGCTTATCAGTTTAATAAGAAATTCAAATAATCTAAATGAAAAAGTCACTTCAAATATAACCGAAAAATCCGATGAAGGCACTTTTTCAAAAGTTACAGCTTATTTATCCGATAATATTTCAAATAAAATAACTTTAAATGATGTTTGCCGCGACAATATGTGCTGTAGGTCGTACCTACAAAAGATATTCAACCAAAAAACGGGCGGCGGAGTTATGGAATACTTCGGTAAACTGAGGATTGACTGTGCCAAGCAAAAAATACGGGAGGGTTTGAAAAATTTTACGCAAATATCCAATGAACTCGGATATTCTTCGGTATATTATTTTTCAAGGCACTTCAAAAAAGTAACGGGAATGACTCCGTCTGAATATTCTTCCTCCGTAAAACTCCATACAGAAAAACAAAAAAAACGTCCAATAATAATAGAAAAGCAATCGTAGACCTGCGGAAAATTCCGCAGGTCTTTTTGTATGTGATATTTTGTGCAAATATTGTGGCTGAAAAGATATTTATTTCATGCTGTCAGCAGGCTAATATAGAGATAAGGGTTAGATTTGAAAAGGAGATATGCAATATGAAAGAACCTATATTAGTTGTAATGGCCGCCGGAATGGGAAGCAGATATGGCGGGCCGAAACAAATAGACCCGGTCGGTGACAACGGAGAAATAATTATTGATTTTTCTCTCTATGATGCTATAAATGCCGGATTTAAAAAAGTTGTGTTTTTAATTAAAAAATCAATTGAGGCTGATTTTAAAGAAATAATAGGTGACAGAATTTCTAAGATAGTCGATGTTAAATATGCATATCAGGATGTAAACTCTCTTCCTTGTGGATATTCTGCCCCTGAAGGACGTAAAAAGCCTTGGGGTACTGCAAATGCAATATTTTGCTGCCGCGATTTGATAGATGCACCGTTTGCAGTCATCAACTCAGACGATTACTACGGGAAAGATGCTTTTAAGCTGATTTACAACTATCTTCTCCACAGTAATGACGACGAAAAGTACCGTTATGCAATGGTAGGTTATACTTTGGAAAATACGCTGATTGACCACGGCCATGTTGCAAGGGGTGTCTGTGTAACTTCCGAAGACGGATATCTTAAAGATATCTGCGAACGCACTCACATAGAAAAAAGAAACGGTAAAGCCCAATATACGGAAGACGGAAAAACATGGGTTACCATTCCGCAGGGAAGTACGGTTTCAATGAATTTATGGGGATTTTCCGAAAGTATTTTAAAAGAAATAGCGGAGCGTTTCCCCGCATTTTTAGAAAAAGCACTAAAAGAGAATCCTTTAAAATCAGAATTTTTCCTTCCCTCTGTTGTCGGTGAACTTTTGGAAAACGATAAAGCAACAGTAAAAGTCCTTCCTTCAACCGATAAATGGTACGGTGTTACATACAGAGAAGATAAGCCTGTTGTTGTCGAAGCTATACGCAATATGAGAAAACAGGGTATTTATCCCCAAAAATTATGGGAGGAAAAATAATGAAAGCGATAAAAGAAGAATTTTTACCCCAAATATCCGAGAATTTTCAGTTTAAAGGCGAGTTTGTCGGAATGCTCCCATATGGAAACGGTCATATCAACGACACCTTTTCTGTTTTCTATCAAGAGGAGGAGCAGGCACATCGATATATACTTCAGCGCATTAATACAAATGTATTTAAAAAACCCGTAGAACTTATGGAGAATATTCAAGGTGTTACTCAGTATCTTTATGATGCAATTTCAAATGCCGGCGGCGACCCATATCGAGAAACCTTAAACCTTGTTCCGGCTTTGGACGGTAAATTCTACTTTGTTGACGAAGATAGCGGATATTGGCGTGCTTTTTTGTTTATAGAAGACGCTGTAACTCTGCAGGCGGTAAGAAATAAAAAAGATTTCTATAATTCGGCATGCGCATTCGGCAAGTTCCAGCTTTTGCTTGCAGACTACCCCGCAAGTTCACTTCACGAAACCATACCTTTGTTTCACGATACGCCAAGCCGCTTTCGTCAGTTTAAAGAAGCGCTGTCAGCTGATGTAAAGGGCAGAGCAAAAAATGTCCATGATGAAATTAACTTTGTTCTGAAAAATGAAGAATTCACTCATACATTGGTTGATATGCAAAATAAAGGACAACTTCCGTTGAGAGTTACGCATAACGATACAAAACTAAATAATATACTTATGGACAAAAAAACGGGTAAAGGAATATGCGTTATAGACCTTGACACTGTAATGCCCGGACTTTCGCTTTATGACTTTGGCGACTCCATACGTTTCGGTGCAAGTACGGCAGATGAGGACGAAAAAGACCTTTCAAAGGTTCATTTTGACATTGAACTTTTTAAAGCATACACAGAAGGTTTCCTTAATACAGCGGGGGGAGTGCTTACCGATGCTGAAATTGAATATTTACCGGAAGGTTCAAGAATGATGACGCTTGAATGCGGAATGCGTTTTCTAACCGATTACTTATCCGGCGACGTGTACTTTAAGACTCAGCGTGAAGAACATAATTTAGACCGCTGCCGCACCCAGTTTAAGCTTATCAAAGAAATGGATGA
>DHNU01000075.1 GCA_002407645.1 Ruminococcaceae bacterium UBA5408 | reverse complement strand
CGGTTTTTGGCGGGTTCAGTTACAGGGAATGTACTTAAAACTGACCCTCAAACATATTTTTCACAAATTACCGGAGAGTTCGGAAGTATTCCATGGCATGTAATTGTTATACTTATTACGGTTGTTACACTACTTACAGGAATAATCAAAGGAATTGAAAAAGCAAGTAAAATTATGATGCCTGCGTTTTTTATCCTGTTTTTGATTCTTGCGATACGCGTTGCATTTTTGCCGGGAGCCATTGAAGGATATAAATACTTATTTGTTCCAAAATGGGAATACCTATTAAAACCGATTACATGGATAATGGCAATGGGGCAGGCATTTTTCTCACTTTCTATTACAGGTTCCGGTATGATTATTTACGGCAGTTACTTGAGTAAAAAAGATGATGTAGTGCATTCCGCAGTGATAACTGCTGTACTTGATACTGTGGCGGCATTGCTGTCCGGATTTGTTATTATTCCCGCTGTCTTTGCATTTGGATTGGACCCAACGCAGGGCCCCCCGCTGATGTTTATTACTATGCCTAAGATTTTTACACAGATGCCCATGGGACAGCTGTTTTCAATAGTGTTTTTCACCTCCGTACTGTTTGCGGGAATAACTTCCCTTATAAATATGTTGGAAGTCTGCAGCGAAGCTTTGCAGAACAGATTGAAAATGAAAAGAACGCCTTCTGTAATTATTGTCGGTTTAATTACTTTGATAGTAGGCCTATTTTTAGAATATGAGCCATATATGGGACGCTGGATGGATATGATAACCATTTATGTTACCCCAATCGGCGCTGTTTTGGGAGCAATCATGATATACTGGGTTCTCAAGAGAAACGAGATTGAAACTGAACTCAATTTGGCAAGGAAAAAGCCTTTGGGAAAAGGGTATTTCTTTATGGCTAAATATGTGTATATTATACTTGCGGCTTCCGTTGTAATACTGAGCATTGTTTTGGGCGGTATCGGCTGAATTAAGTTCAGTCTTAACTTGAGATAAATACATTTTGAAATTTAGAGCATATTGGATAAATATCCAATATGCTCTTTTGCAGTATCCGATTATAGACGTATATCAATAATAAAATATAATACCAAATAATACAGGGGGGATGTTTTATATGGCAGATTCAGTAAATGAAGAAAAATATATTGGATGCGGATACATAACGGCTCACACTGCGGGTGTGCCTTGTTCTTCCGTAAAATGCCCTAACTGTGCCGCTTTATTAGTTTAGTAACCGATAAATTTATTCATTGTTATTTTTATTTATTTTCAATATCCTATTTGAAATTTCAGTAAAATAAACGTATAATATAATCATACAGAGAAGATATTCAATTAGTAAGAGGCAGAACTTTCTGTCTTTTTACATAAGTAGACTAAAATAGGAGGACGTGATGTTATGGCTTTACGCAATATTGTGAATTATAAAACGGATGACATACTTAGAAAAAAAGCAAAATCCGTAGAAAAGATTGACGATAAATTATTAACTTTACTTGATGATATGGCTGAAACCATGTATGAGGCAAACGGAGTCGGACTTGCAGGCCCTCAGGTCGGTGTTTTAAAGCGGATTGTAGTTGTCGACGTCGGTACAGGTTTGTTTAAACTGATTAATCCTGTTATTGAAAAAGCCGAAGGAGGAGAAGAAGAAGATACCGAGGGGTGTTTAAGTTTTCCTCAAATTTACGGAAAGGTGAAACGTCCACAAAAAGTTATAGTTAAGGCACTGAACGAAAAAGGCGAAAATATTACACTTGAAGCTACTGATTTATTAGCACGTGCTTTTTGTCATGAAATAGACCATTTGGACGGAGTTTTGTTTATAGATAAGGTAATAAAGGGAACTTTAGTAAACATAAGCTTCACCGAGGAACAAAAAGATAAGTAATAAAGCTTAATTTATGTTGTAAAATATAATATTATTGTAAATATACCTAATCAGCATATTTTGTATCGGCTCAAACCGATATTCTCGAACTGCCGACGTTTTGGCAGAAATCAAATTTAGAAATAAAAAAGCAAGGCGGGGAAATGGAATCCCTTCCTTGCTTTTTCATTCAATAAATTAAGGCTTTTTAACAATTGCTTTGATAAATTAATATTTAATACCTACTCCTAACCCCGCCCATTTTTATTTCAAAGCGAAAACAGGCAGTTTTCGTTAAATAGGAGGGGCAGGGGGTGAGAACCCCAATATTTAATATAGAACCTAAACTAAAAAATTGAGATGAAGATTTATTATTTGGCGGCGATGAAGTTTTTGAGACTTTACATTTTTTACCGTGCCGAATTTAGAATTTATACTGCATAGACTATTCTGAATAGAGTACAGATATATTAGCAGTCAGTATAACCGCTATTGTATTTTATAGTTATACAGTTTATCTTTAATCTTTTTCCGATATTCATTTGGGGAAATGTTAATAGATTTTTTAAACACTTGTGAAAAATATGAGGGCGAAGAAAATCCGATAATCAAAGAAATTTGGGATATTGAATAATCCGTATTTTGAAGGAGTGTTTTGCTTTCGTCAATCCTTCTTGCAATCATATAATTAATTGGCGTCATTCCGGTGAATTTACTAAATGCATGAACAAGATAGTATTTGTTCATATGTGATATTTCTGCTAAGGTATCCAGGGTAATATTTTTTTTATAATTTGAATCAATATAGCGTTTTACTTTTCCACACTCTTTATTAATCTTTTTAGATGGTGCAATAGAAAGTTTATAGTTAGTGTGACGCATAAGTTTTATAATCAGCACTTCAAGTAGATTTTGGCATACTGCTTCGTAATTAAGTTCTTTTATAGTAATTTCTTTAAGCAACGCACGCAGGTAAAATTCAATTTCTTTTTGATACGGTCTACAGCTGTAAATGCTGTAACTGTTTTCATTTTCGTCCATGCCGAAATAGAACGATAAATTTTCAATACCAAGTACCATGTATTCAAGTGGACGTGCATTAAGAGATGTTTCGGTGTGTTCAACATTTGGGTTAACAATAACAAGATCATTTTCTTTAACGATAAAATCCTTGCTGCCTACAATAAATTTTCCGGTGCCTCTAAAAACGTAAAACAGTTCGGCAAAATAATGGCTGTGAAGCATACTGTCCCAGTCATCCTCGTATTTAGATGTAGTTACATAGATTAGATTTGCTTTTATTTTATTAGCGGATTGTGTGTTTAGACTATAGAGATTATTACTCATATTAACCCTCCTTATATTAGCAATATTGCGGAATTTTCCCAAATTAAGATGTTACTCGCATGATAATATTCTTATGTATAATACATAATTCGGGCAGACATTATGGCTTTTATATTGTAAGTATGATTACATAAAATTATTTTATGTTATTTTTATCGGGGAATTACACAAATTAGCATTTGTATTAGCATTATTTTATAACATAAACGCAAATAAAGCAATATATATAAAATGTAGAGCAAGAATTGGATTGAAAATATTATTGAATTTTATATAATCTATATAGATAGAAAAAGCTAATTTGATAAGGAGGAGTTAATCTTGAAAAAAGTAGTTGCTTTGTTTTGTGCTCTTGCACTTATGACAACATCACTTGCTGGTTGTGCCGGCAACGAATCTAAACCGACAGAGTCGAAAAACGAGGAACAAAAAGTATTAAAGGTTGCGGCTTTGGAAAGTGCGTACGGCGCTGATATGTGGAAACAAGTCGCCGAGGCATTTGAAAAGAAAAATCCGGGAGTAAAAGTCGAATTAACAACAGATAAAAATATCGAAGATGTAATAAGCCCTAAAATGAAAGCGGGGGATTACCCTGACGTTGTTCACTTGGGAACAGGCCGTAAGCTTGCTCTTACAGAAACAATGATAAAAGAAAAAGGACTTGAAGACCTTACCGATGTACTCAGCATGAAAGTACCCGGTGAAGACGTTACGGTAAAAGATAAGCTTGTTCCGGGATTTACAGATACATTGGCAACAAATCCGTATTCTGACGGTAAAACTTACCTTGCACCTATGTTCTACGGCCCTTGCGGATTATTCTACAATGCCTCACTTTTTGAACAAAAAGGGTGGGAAGTTCCAAAAACTTGGGACGAAATGTGGAAACTCGGCGACAAAGCAAAAGCTGAAGGAATATCTTTGTTTACATATCCTACAACAGGATACTTTGATGCTTTCTTCTATGCACTTCTTACTGAAATCGGCGGACCGGATTTCTTTAACTCCGCAATGACGTATAAAGAGGGTATTTGGAAAACACCGGAAGCTACAAAAGCGTTTGAACTTGTAGGAAAACTTGCAAAATATACACATTCTACAACAGTAGCAAATGCAAATGACGAAAACTATAAGAAAAATCAGCAGCTTGTTTTGGATAATAAAGCACTCTTTATGCCGAACGGTACTTGGGTAACCGGTGAAATGAAAGATGCTCCAAGGGCAAAAGACTTTAAGTGGGGCTTTACTTCACTTCCTGCTATAAAAGACGGCGGCGACAGATATTCATATACTTTCTTTGAGCAAATGTGGGTTCCGACCGAGGCAAAGAACAAGGACTTGGCGAAGAACTTCATAGCATATATGTATTCTGATGAAGCTGCAGAGATTTTCTCAAAAGCAGGTGCAATTCAGCCAATCAAAGATGTAAGCTCAATTCTCGAGGGAGAAAATAAAATGTTCTATAGTATCTACAATGATGGTACAAAAGCTTCAATGGGCGTATTTGCCGCAACTGAACCTGTTGAAGGTGTAAGCATGCCAGATACACTGTTCGGTACTGTAAACAGCATTGTAAGCGGTGACAAAACGGTTGAACAGTGGCAGAATGCAGTATCCGAAGTAAGCGATAAGTTGAGAGGCGCATTAAAATAAGTTCACTGTAGTAAAAAATCAATTAATCAAAGTATGTTATTAAAATTGCGGTGAGTAAGAATTTTTACTCACCGTAATTAATTCGATAGGGGGATGCACATGACCCGAAATAAAGGTAAGGGTCGGTTTATCGCACTGTGCCTTTCACCGGCAGTTATCCTATTTATTATTTTTATGATTCTACCAACAATTAATGTATTTAGAATGTCCCTTTATAAATGGGGCGGATATTCAAATAATAAAAAATTTGTCGGATTAGACAATTTCTTAATATTATTTAAAGACCAAAAGTTTTTACAATCATTTCAAAATACTATTTTATTAATAGTAATCGCTACTGTATTCACGATGACGTTTGCACTGCTGTTTGCGGCAATACTGTCGAGGGAAAAGATTGTCGGGCAAAACTTTTTTCGTATAATATTTTACATACCTAATATTTTATCTGTAGTTGTAATTGCGGCAATATTCTCTGCTATCTATGACCCAAGCAGAGGTTTGCTAAACAGTTTATTAAGTATTTTTAAAGGGTCGAATGCAGAGCCGACGCTTTGGCTGGGTGACCAGAAAATTGTAATTTTCAGCATTGCCGGCGCTATGATTTGGCAGGCAATCGGATATTACATGGTTATGTATATGGCAAGTATGGCAAGCATTCCGGAAAGCCTTTATGAATCTGCAAGCCTTGAAGGAGCAGGCAGAATACGTCAGTTTTTCGATATTACACTGCCGCTCATTTGGACTAACATAAGGACGACTTTAACATTTTTCATTATAAGTTCTATAAACTTAAGTTTCCTTTTTGTAAAAGCAATGACAAGCGGCGGCCCGGATGGTTCAACGGAAGTATTTTTAAGCTATATGTATAAACAGGCGTACACGAACTCTTCTTATGGTTACGGCATGGCTATCGGAGTGGTTATTTTTGTGTTTTCATTTGCTTTGTCCGCTATTGTTAACCATATAACTAAACGTGAACCATTGGAATTTTAAGGCGGTGAAACAATGGAAAATACAATAAAAAACAAAAATGGTATGGGAGTCGAAAAACTTTACAAGGTATTTATTTATGTTGCACTGATTACACTGTGCATAAGTATTTTTGTTCCCGTTGCGTGGGTGTTTTTGGCTTCAATTAAAGAAAATTCGGAGTTTTACGGAAACCCATGGGCTTTGCCGGCGGGATTTTACTATCAAAACTTTGTTGCTGCCTTTGAAAAGGCAAAAATGGGAGAATATTTATTAAATTCGGTTATTACTACTGCAGTTGCTATTGCAATATTGCTTGTAGTTGCACTGCCTGCCGCATATGTGCTGGCAAGGTGTGATTTTAAAGGCAACCGCTTTTTTAACACCATGTTTATGGCAGGACTGTTTATCAACGTAAACTATATTGTAGTGCCTATATTTTTAATGTTGGTAGACGGCGATAAATTTTTGAGAGAGTTTTTCGGTTCGAGCTTTTTTCTAAATAACATTTTTATTTTGGCACTTATTTACGCGTCAACTGCACTTCCTTTTACAATATACCTTTTATCGGGGTATTTTAAAACTTTGCCGAAAGATTATGAAGAAGCGGCATATGTTGACGGATGCGGATATTTTAAAACAATGGTGAAGGTCATTATGCCGATGGCAAGACCGAGTGTCATTACCGTAATATTATTTAATTTTTTATCGTTTTGGAATGAATATATTATTGCCCTTACTTTAATGACAGAAGACAGCGGCAAAACTTTGCCGGTAGGATTAATGAATTTGATGACTGCTCAAAATGCAGCAGCTCAGTATGGCCAAATGTATGCAGGACTTGTTATAGTAATGTTGCCTACGTTAATTTTATATATTGCAGTTCAGAAAAAATTGACACAGGGAATGTGTATGGGCGGACTGAAAGGTTAAGGAGAATGTTATGTCTAAGAAAACTGGAAGATTGACTTTGCCGAGCGAAGCAAATTTTTTAAATGAAACAAAAGAAATTATGAATCGCTGGGGCGCGGATGCCCTGCGTGACAGCGACGGGACAAAGCTGCCCGATGAAATTAAAGATTTGGATGCTAAAGTTTACACTACATATTTTATTTCGCGCGGACACAACGATTTCGCAGAAAAACATATGGATGAGTGCCAGCAGTTTTACTTAATGTCCAAACATAATACGGCTGTGGATACCACGCTGAAGATAGATTTTACAGACGGGTATTTTAAGGAGCAGGTTGTTCCCGATTATGACCACGACCCGAAAAAATGGTGGGAAGTAATTGACAGAACTGCCGGTGAAGTTGTACCGACAGAAAACTGGAAAATCGATAAAGAAAATAATCTTGTAATAATCACAAAAACTGAAAAATTTCATGAATACACGGTTTCGTTTCTTGTGTATGCAATATGGGACCCTGTACAGATGTACAATCATATTACTAACAATTGGGGTGATAAACCTCACCATATACCGTTTGACGTTCGTCAGACTAATTCGGAGAAATACTGTGTTGAGTATTTGGAACAATGGCTTAAAGAGAACCCGAAAACCGATGTAGTTCGTTTTACCACATTCTTTTATAATTTTACCTTGCTGTTTAATAACGAGGGTAAAGAAAAATACGTTGACTGGTTCGGTTACGGTTCAAGCGTATCCGTTAAAGCTTTGGAAGAGTTTGGAAAAGAAAATGGTTATGCTCTTCGCCCTGAGGACATAGTCGATAACGGTTATTTCAATACCCCATTCCGTGTGCCTTCACAGCAATACCTCGATTACATGGACTTTATTCAAAAGTTTGTCTCTGCAAAAGCTAAAGCATTGGTAGAAAAAGTACATGAATACGGAAAAGAAGCAATGATGTTCCTGGGCGACCACTGGATTGGTGCGGAACCCTACGGTAAGTACTTTAAGGACATAAACTTGGATGCAGTTGTCGGAAGTGTGGGCGGCGGTGCAACCCTGCGTATGATTTCCGAAATACCTCATGTAAAATACACTGAGGGACGTTTTCTGCCGTATTTTTTCCCGGACACATTTTATGAGGGAAATGACCCGTGCATAGAAGCAATTGATAATTGGCTTACAGCAAGACGTGCGATTATGAGAAAACCGGTCGACAGAATCGGTTACGGCGGATATTTAAGCCTTGCTTATAAATTTCCTAAATTCGTTGACTATATCGAGCATATCGCAGATGAATTCCGTGAAATTTACGATAATATAGCAAAAGCAAGACCGTATTCGGGACTTAAAGTAGCAGTACTCAACTCTTGGGGAAAACTTCGTTCATGGCAGACACATATGGTTGCACATTCATTATGGTATAAGCAGATTTATTCATATACAGGAATTTTGGAATCTTTAAGCGGAATGAGCGTTGATGTTTCGTTTATCAGCTTTAAAGATGTAAAAGAAAACGGAATACCTGATGATGTTGATGTAATAATTAATGCAGGCGGTGCAGGTACGGCATTTTCGGGCGGAAAAGAATGGCTCGACGAAAAACTTATTTCAACTGTACGTGAGTGGATATATAACGGTGGCGGATTTATCGGAGTCGGCGAACCGAGTGCGGTTCAGCACGGCGGACATTTCTTCCAGCTTGCCGAAGCATTCGGAGTTGATAAGGAAGTCGGTTACAGCCTGTCCACAGATAAATATTTTGTTACTCCCAAAGCGAAACATTTTATTACCGATGGTCAGACCGAAAACTTTGATTTTGGCGAAAGTATGAATAATATTTATGCGCTTAGCGGTTGTACAGAAATTATTGAGTACAGCAACGGAGAAATTCACCTTGCCGCAAATTCATACGGTAAAGGCAGATGTGTTTATATTGCAGGACTTCCTTACAGTCAGTCAAATACACGCCTTTTAATGCGGAGTATGTACTACTCTGCACATAAAGAGAATGAGCTTTGTAAGTGGTATGCGGATAATATTTACTGCGAAGTTCATGCTTACCCGAAAACCAAAAAATATGCGATAGTCAACAATTCAAATGAAAAGCAGAAAACAGTGTTTTATAACGGCTGCGGTAACAGTACGACGGTTGAACTGCAGCCCTGTGAAATCATTTGGGGGGATATGTAATGCCTAAAGCATTAAAAATAATCCTTAATATAATAATATTTTTTGTTTGCATGGCTTTGGTTATAATAGGTCAGAAGCATATCGGAATACAGGGGTTTTGTACTATGTTGATAGGACTTGCAGGCTTATTGGGACTTTTGTATCAATACAACAAAAAATATGTTTAGCACTATAAAATATCTCAAACTAATACAGCTATAAGAAACAAAAAACGGTAACCACAAATGCGGCTGCCGTTTTTTGTTGTAAAATGATAAGATATTTATTTAAATATGGATTGATTATAAAAACGAAATACAAAAAATTCCCACAATTTATAAATCAATTTTATCGACAAATATATTATAATTCCAAATCATATACACATGATTATTATTTTCTCATTTTTAAAATTGCATCAAAAATTTTTTTAGAAGCTTCGTCTTTAGTAAGCTTGGGAAGCTCTGTTTCAAATTTATCCGATATAAGTGTAATGACATTTGTATCTGTTCCGAACCCTGCACCCTCTGTTTTTAAGCTGTTGGCGCAGATTAAATCAATGTTTTTCTTTTTAAGCTTTGCACGTGAATTTTCAAGAACGTTTTCCGTTTCCATTGAAAATCCGCATAAAAGCTGACCTTGATGTCTATGTTCACCCAAATACTTCAAAATGTCAGTTGTACGGGTTAAAAGGAGCGAAAGGTTATCTTCGCTTTTTTTCATTTTATTATCAAGTATATTTGCGCATTTATAGTCTGCAACAGCGGCAGCTTTAACTATTATATCCTGTTTGTCCGATACTGCTTTCACTTCTTCAAACATATCCTGCGCACTTGTAATTTGAACGAAATTTACAAAAGGCGGTGGAGTGATGGCTGTGTGTCCGCTGATTAACGTGACGTTTGCACCGCGTCTTGCGGCGTTTAAAGCTAAAGCATAGCCCATTTTGCCAGTTGAATGGTTAGTGATGTATCTGACGGGGTCAATCGCTTCCTGTGTCGCTCCTGCGGTTACAAGTACATTTAATCCGCTCATATCTTTTTCAAAAGCGAGCTGCTGTAAAATATAATCGAGAATTACTTCCGGTTCAGGCATTTTTCCAGCGCCCACGTCGCCGCAGGCAAGGTAACCGACAGCAGGCTCAATTGCGGTATAACCATATTCTTTTAAAATTTTTAAATTATCCTGTGTTATCGGATTTTGGTACATACGAGTGTTCATGGCGGGGGCAATCAGCTTTTTACACGGACAAGCCAAAACGGTGGTTGTGAGCATATCGTCGGCGAGTCCGTGCGCAAGTTTTGCAATAACATTTGCCGTTGCCGGTGCGATTACGCATAAGTCCGCCTTTTTTCCAAGTTCAACGTGTTCTACATTAAATTCAAAATTTCTGTCAAAAGTATCTATAAGGCATTTGTTGCCAGTTAATGTTTCAAATGTAATTGGAGAAATGAATTGAGCCGCGTTTTTTGTCATAATAACGTGAGTATCACAGCGGAGCTTTTTAAGCTTACTTGCAAGACTTGCGGCTTTATAAGCGGCGATACTGCCGGTAACTCCGAGTAATACAGTTTTCCCTTTAAGCATATCAGCACTTCCTTTGAAGACTAATTTATATTTTAATATTATAACAGAAAAAGGACATAAATAACAGAAATACGCCTATTTTTTCGATTAATATTATTAAAACAGCGTATACTTCTTGTCGGTTATCATAATCGCGATTTATAGAGGAAATATACCAAAAACCATTGACTTTTTTTTAACGAATTAGTATAATCAATAGGAAATTTGCGCTGTATTCGGAAGACGGAACAGCAGCAGGAGGTAATAAAATTGAATAAACAATCCGCAAAGTATGGGGACTTTGTCCTCACGGCATTATTTGCCGCAATCATTTTAATTATGGCTTTTACTCCAATTGGTTTTATCAATTTAGGGTTAATAAAAGCCACAATTATCCATGTACCGGTAATTATCGGCTCAATCATTCTCGGCCCTAAAAGGGGAGCGGTCTTAGGTGGAATTTTCGGTTTGACAAGCTTTATCATCAATTACATGACACCGTCAATTCTGTCGTTTGCATTCTGCCCGCTGATTCCTGTACTCGGAACAACGCACGGAAGTCCGCTCGCGCTTATTGTGTGTTTTGTACCGAGAATTTTAGTCGGTGTTGTGCCGTACTATGTTTACCGTTTCGTACAGAAACTATTTAAACAAAGTCCCAAGGGAGAATATCTTTCTCTTTTACTCGGCGGAGTTTTTGGTGCCATTACCAATACCGCTTTGGTAATGGGCCTTATTTATTTGCTGTTCAAAGAAGCATATGCCGCCGCTAAAAATATTCCGGTGGATATGGTTGCGAGTATGGTTTTGGGGGTTGTCGGAACAAACGGCATTCCGGAAGCGATAGTTGCGGGCATCGTAACAGTCGCAGTTTGCAAGCCTCTTCTTAAAATGCGCAGAAAACAAAATCTTTAGTTAATATATTTACTACCATGAAAAAAGTAGGTGCTTAAAAATGATTCTTGCCATAGATGTTGGCAATACCAATATTGTTCTCGGCTGTATGGACAGCGAGAAAATACATTTTACTGCTCGATTTTCCACTGACCGTTACAAAACAAGCGACGAATACGCAATTTTACTTAAAAATTTGTTTATGGTAAACAGATTCAATATTTCGCATATTGAAGGTGGAATTATATCTTCGGTTGTGCCTGAACTATCTGTTGCCTTACAAGAAGCTGTAAAAATCGTTACAGGAAAAGATGCAATGATTGTGGGTTCAGGCTTAAAGACGGGGCTAAATATAATGATTGATAACCCTGCCCAGCTTGGAAGCGACCTTGTTGTTGACGCTGTTGCCGCCTGTGCTGAACATAAAAAACCGATTTTAATTTTTGATATGGGAACTGCTACGACGCTTTCAGTTATAGATGATGTCGGAAATTACATCGGAGGGATGATAATCCCCGGGATACGTCTTGCAACGGAGGCTCTTTCAAAGCAGACTTCTCAGCTGCCGCATATAAGTTTGGAAGCACCTAAAAAAATTATGGGGACAAACACTATAGACTGTATGAAAAGCGGAGCTGTTTTCGGAAACGCCGCAATGTTAGACGGTATTATTGAACGCGTCGAAGAAGAATTAGGTCAAAAGGCAACCGTAGTAGCAACAGGCGGTCTTACAAGTTGTGTTGTTCCTCACTGCAAACATAAAATAATATGTGATAAGGATTTGCTTTTAAAAGGACTCTTCGTTATTTACAATAAGAATGTAAAAAGAATTAAAAAATAAAAATCACAAAACAGCAGCCGCAGGTCATGAATTTTTTTCGACTTGCGGCTGTTTTTGTATATAATATTAATCGTTTTTATAATTATTATGATTACGGTTTTATATATCCTCTTACTGTATTTTTCATATCATCCCACTGCTCATCCATTTCTTTGATAAGCTT
>DHNU01000003.1:29637-52635 GCA_002407645.1 Ruminococcaceae bacterium UBA5408 | reverse complement strand
CCGGTATGCCAAGCGGTGTCTGCGTTGAAAAATGGATATTGGAAAACCCCGAAGAATTAATTAAACTGCAAAGCAGTTATATTAAAGCAGGCGCTCAAGCTGTTTATGCTCCCACTTTCGGTGCAAACAGAGCCTGCCTTAAAAAATACGGGCTTGAAAACGAAGTTGAGGATATCAATAAAAAACTGGTATCTATAACTCGGAGTGTTGCAAAACCCGAAGGGGTTTTGGTGGGGGGCGATTTATGCCCTACCGGTCTGTATGTTCCGCCGTATGGGGATGCGGATTTCGATGATATCTACGATATTTACCGCGAACAAATACGTGCTCTCGACGAAGCAGGAGTTGACTTTTTTATAATTGAAACACAAACTTCGCTTGCAGATATGAGGGCGGCAGTGCTTGCCGCAAGGACTACAAATTTACCTGTATTTGTAACTATCACGGTGGACGAAAACGGGCATACCTTAACAGGGGGAAGTTTGCTTCCTACAATAATAATATTGCAGGCAATGGGCATTGATGCAGTCGGTCTAAACTGTTCACTTGCGTCTGAATCCATGCTTGAATTTATAAAAGAATCTGCTGCTCACTCAGTTGTTCCTATAATAGCAAAGCCGAGCGCAGGTGTTCCCGGCGTAAACGCAACAGGGTATTTATCGCCTGAAGCCTTCACACAAAAAATGCGTCCATTAATACAAGCAGGTGCAGAGATAGTCGGCGGATGCTGTGGTACAACACCTGAACATATCAAAGCTCTTGCTGACACATTAAAAGGCTCCGGGACTTTTAAACATAAAAATGAACCGGATTGTTATGCCGCCGCGATTGAAAAAGAGGCATTCTTTTTAGGTGATGACATTGTTTTGAGTAAACCTCTTTACTGTAATAGTTCTCTCGGCGACGATTTAATTGACCTTGACGATGAACGTGTTAACACCGCACTTGTAAAAGTAGACAGCGTTGATGACGCCATGATACTTTGCGAAAACAGTTCAATGACAAAACTTCCGATTGCCGTACACTGCGACAGCCTGCCTGTTCTCGATGCCGCACTGCGTTATTTCCAGGGAAGATTAATTGTAGATTCTGCCTGTATGATTGAAAGAGAACTTATTGAACCTTTGGCTGTAAAATACGGAGCAATAATTTATTAATAGAGGTTCTTTAACAATTGCTCTTGTAAATTAATATTTAATATCTACCCCTAACCCCTCCCATTTAATTGGCTTATTTAAATAATCAGCTGTACTTAAATGAGAGGAGGCAGGGAGTAAGAACCGGAGCATTTAATATAGAACCTTAATAGAAAAGGAACAGCTTTGATCTGTAATTGTTCAAAGCTGTTCCTTTTCTTCTTCTGTTTCATTTGAGTTTTGTGTGATTTCCGGTTCTTTCCAGCTTTCAAACGCCATTACCATTCCCGCAAGTGCGCATACACAGGCAATAGAAGCCGCCGCAAGCGCAGGGTCCGTAATTTCGAAAGGCCCGAGAACCATTGAAATAAGTGTAAGTACAATACCTGCTTCAAAAAATATTACAGCGAGTTTTCCGTCGGTCAACAAAATCCCCCCTATATATTTTAATTTATCTAACCGAATATTTTATTTGTTAAGGATGCAAATTGCTCCATTGTAAGCTGTTCCGCACGGTAGTTTTGAGGAATTTCGGCTTTTTCAAGTGCCGAAGAAATTACACTCTTTTCAATTCCAAGAGTTGACGATAATGAATTGAGTATAGTTTTCCTCCTTTTTGCGAAAGACGCTTTAATCACTCTAAAAAAGTCTTTTTCACTTTTCACTTTAACAGGAGGTTCTTTTCTGACATTCAGCTTGATTACTGCCGAATCGACATTAGGCTGAGGCATAAAACTTGTTCTATTTACATCAAAGAGGATTTGCGGTTGTGCGTAATATTGTACAGCGGCACTCACCGCTCCGCATTTTCGATTTCCGGGCGCAGCACAAAGCCGCTCTGCCGCTTCTTTTTGCACCATTACTGTTAACGAATTAATAGGCAGGCGTTCCTCCAAAAAACGCATTATTACAGGTGAAGTAATGTAGTACGGAAGATTAGCGCATACTTCAACTTCCATATTTCCAAATTCATTTTGAATAAGTTCTTTAATATTTACTTTTAAAATATCCGCATTTACTATTTTAATATTACTGAAATCCGAAAGAGTTTCATTTAAAACCGGTAAAAGTCGCTTGTCCAACTCTACAGAAACAACCTTGTCTGCTCTTTTAGCAAGTTCCGCAGTAAGGACTCCTATTCCCGGGCCGACCTCCAATACCCCCGCTCCGCTTTTGGCACCGCACTCTTCAGCCATTTTGGGGCAGACTTCCGGGTTTATTAAAAAGTTTTGTCCCAAAGACTTAGAAAAGTTAAACCCATGGCGTGTAAGTACGTTTTTTATTGTTTTTACATCCGATAAATTCATTCTGTATCCTCATTATTTTAAGATTAATCTATTATGTTTATTTTGATTATATCATACAAATTCTAACATTTCCATTGATTATCTGTCGAATATACAATATGATATAATATATAATAATTGATTATAAACGGACAGGAGGTATAAATATGAACAGAACAGACAAAGAAAATTATTATCTTGATATTGCCGAAACGGTTTCGGAAAGAGGCACATGCCTTCGAAGAAATTTCGGTGCAATTATAGTAAAAAACGATGAAATTGTTTCCACAGGCTATTCGGGTGCGCCTCGCGGCAGGAAGAACTGTATGGATACAGGTGTTTGTGTGCGTGAAAAGCTTCAAATACCGCGCGGAGAACGCTACGAGCTATGTCGTTCAGTCCACGCTGAGGCAAACGCAATTATAAGTGCTTCCAGACGTGATATGATTGGAAGTACGCTTTATCTTGTAGGTAAAGATACCAAAAACGGAGAATACGTTGAGAACACCGCACCATGCTCAATGTGCAAAAGGCTTATTATTAACGCCGGAATTACAAGAGTTGTTACGAGAAATTCCAAATCATCTTTATCCTCAATTTATGTCGACGAGTGGATTCAAAACGACGAATCAATGAGTGGCAAATTTGGGTATTAATATAGTAAATTAATGTAAAAACAGCGGCAGTCACTTTTTCGGTGTCTGCCGCTGTTTCATTTATAATTCAGAAAATCAAGGATATTACTTGTCCATTTTATTGTCTTTTATAAAATTAATTTTTTAGATGTTTAATGCAAAACTGTTTATCGAGTATAACTTTATTTTTCTTCCTTTTTTCCGAATGCTTTATCAGCCGCTTCTCTTGCAATGTCAATTACAATTTTCTCATCATCTTTTTCTCCTGATTCATTTGGGATAGTTGCATAAACCTCCGCCACCATTGAACGCATCCACAGCCCCGGAGTTATCCTAAGCGAATATCCGCAGCCGTTTTCAGTCATCCAGTCATAAAAGTTTGCATGTGGAATACCATAAGCTGAAAGTATAGACATAATGGTTCCGCCGTGCGCTACAATAACTGCGCTGGTTACCCCGCTTTTGAGCATACCCCCAACAATTTTTTCAAAAGCTGCACAAACCCTTTGCATGAATACTCCGCCCTGTTCTCCGTTTGGCGGAGTAACTGCTTTACCGCTTGCAACCCACTCGGAAAACTCTTTGTCTTTTGCTGCAATTTCTTTTGCGGTTTTCCCTTCCCAGTCTCCAAAATCACATTCCCTAAAATCATTGATGATTATCGGTTTTGCCTCCGGATAAAGTATTTTCAGCGTTTCTGTACAGCGCTTAAGCGGGCTGCTGAAATAGACTTGTGCCTCTGGGTACGGATTATTTGCCTTTAATTTTTCAATCTGTTTTATGCCCTCTTGAGCAAGGGGCAAATCAGTACTGCCAATATATTGACCGAGTAAATTTCCCTCGGTAATGCCGTGGCGGATAAGATGAATTACGTAAGATTTCATATAATTTGCTCCTTTATTTTTTAATAAGTATATTGACAAAAATCAAATCATATATACACATATTTTACTTTAAAAAACACGATATATAGCGGTTTACAAAGCGTTATAATTGTTATATACTTTACAGAGTGTTAATTTTGCTTTATTCGACAGGAGATATCAATACATGAACAGCAGTTTTCCGAGAATTATAACTCTTTTGCGCAAAGAGCGCGGATTGAGTCAAAAAAAGGTAGCCGAGGAACTAAATGTTTCTCAGGCTTTACTTTCGCATTACGAAAAAGGAATACGTGAATGCGGATTGGATTTTGTAGTAAAAATTGCAGATTATTATGATGTTTCCTGTGACTATCTTCTTGGAAGAACACCGGAAAAAAACGGTGCTACCATTAAAATAGATGATATTCCCGACACAAACGTATACGGAAAAGAAAATGTTTATCAAGGAAGTCTTCTGCCGATACTCAATAAAAAGTTAATATCAAATTCACTTTATATTATTTATGATATTCTTCTTAAATGCAACAACAAAAATTTGACTACTCAAGTATCTTCATATCTAAATATTGCCGTTTACAAAAGCTTTCACCTTTTGTACAGTTCCAACCCTAAAAACCCTCAAGGTATGTTTTCTGTTCCCCAAAAGCTGTGTGACGGGCGCTCAAATGCAGCACAGGAAATAGCTTTTTCAAACGCTGCCTGTATTGCCGACGGCGTCAATGTTGACGATATGAAAGGTCTTAGTAAAAATAAGCTGCCCGACCTTTCCCCTGAAAAAATATCCGAAGAATATCCCTTGTTTTCCAGTTCTCTATTTAACGTTATTCAAAATTCCGAAGAACTTATGGGAGCAGAAAAACAAATTAAATAAATTATAACACAGTAAGTACAAAAATCAACCGGCTTACCAAAATTCGGCAAGCCGGTTTTTATTTCAGATTTTATAAATTTAATGACGCTATTGTTCCATTTACGGTAAGCTTAGCATAACCTTTTCTCATATAAGGCAGATTAAAAATTGCACCTGGCTTCTTTGCGGCATCCATAACCATATGACAAAGAAGTTCATATATTTTACTTTTATAATATATATCGTAATCTCCCGCTACCCAAACACGGGTAGTATAATCGATAAAAACAAGTCCTTTTTCCATAAGGCTCTTAAGTGCTTCTCCACGTGATTTTACCACATCCATAGTATCTTCGGGGTCTGTTATTCTAACATAATTAAGTGCAATTGATATAATGTCTTGATTTTCTGAATTGTGAAGTTCTAACCTTACAATAGGGTATCTCTTTTTCTGACTCATTTCAATTAGAATTTCTTTTTCATAATCTGTAAAATGCAACTTAAAAATTACCTCCATATATTTATTATAAGCAAATTAACCGGCTCACCGAAATTCGGCAAGCCGGTTTTTTAATTATCTTCTTTTATAAGCTGACGATATAAGCGTATATATTGATTTGCGGAATGTCCCCAGCTAAAGTCGCATTCCATTGCACGCTTCATTAAAATTTCCCAGCCTTCTTTGTTTGAATAACCTTCTATGGCACGATGCAAAGCATAAAGCATATCTGCACTATTATATGACTTGAACGTAAAACCGTTTCCTTCGCCATTTCCGCTGTCTTGAATGGAATCTTTTAAACCGCCGGTTTCGCGTACTACCGGTATTGAACCGTAACGCAGGGCAATCATTTGAGAAAGGCCACAGGGTTCACTCATGCTCGGCATTAGGAAAATATCCGAACCGGCATAAATCTTTCGCGAAAGTTCAGGTACAAATCCAAAGCATGAACATACTCTTCCTGGATATTTATTTTGCATTTCCTTAAAGAAGTTCTCATATTCCCAGTCTCCGGAACCTAAAATAACAAACTGTGCATTGGTTTCACACATAAGCTGGTCAAAAATTTCTTTTACAAGGTCAAGTCCTTTATGTGAAACCATTCTTGTTACCATGCCGATTAACGGTAAATCGGGATTTTGTTCAAGGCTCAGCCTTTCCTGAAGTCCCTTTTTATTTTCCGCTTTTCCTTTCATATCCTTTGAAGAATACGGAGCAAAAATATCACTGTCATTTTCGGGGTCATAACTTTCAGTATCAATGCCGTTTAGAATTCCCTGAACCTTCCATTGCCTTTCTTTAAGTATGCTGTCCAAATCATGAGAAAACCACGGGTCAAGGATTTCCTGTGCATATGTCGGGCTAACCGTAGTTACTCGGTTTGCACACTCAATAGCGCCTTTTAGGATATTAATGCAATCATCATATTCTAAAATTGAAGTTTTTGACTTAGGGATTCCAAGGACATCTTCTACAAGTTCTTTTCCGTATTTTCCCTGATATTGAATATTGTGAATTGTTATTATAGTTTTTATTCCTTTATACCAATCATTGTTTGCATAAAAAATACTGTAATAAATAGGCACAAGGGCTGTCTGCCAGTCATTGCAGTGGATTACATCCGGTCTGAAATCTATATATGGGAGCATTTCAAGAGCGGCACGGGACAAAAATGCAAATCTCTCAGCATCATCATAATGACCGTAAAGGCCGCGCCTTTTAAAATAATACTGATTATCTATTAAGTAATATATTACCCCGCCTACCTTCGCTTCAAATACTCCGCAGTATTGGCGCCGCCATGCTACCGGAACCGAAAGGCTTGTTATAAATTTCATATTGTCACGCAATTCCTGAGGTATATCCTGATACAGCGGCATAACCACACGGCATCCTATTAATCTTAACCGCAAAGACTGCGGCAATGAACCGGCAACTTCTGCCAATCCACCCGTCGCGGCAAACGGCTTTGACTCACTTGTACAGTAAAGTACTTTCATTTCTGTACCTCCCTTAGCAATTATAATTATTACACCACGCTGCCCTTGCTTATAAAAACAGGGTATGACTTAAATCCCAAAAGTGAACGTTCATTTTTTATTATAACGTCTTTATCCATGACTACATATTTCATATGACAGTCCGAACCTATTACACTATCCTGCATAATAACACAGTTTTCTATTTTTGTGCCCTTTCCAACATGAACCCCACGGAACAAAACGGAATTTTTAACAGTGCCTTCAATAACACAGCCGTCCGCTATAAGAGAATTTGCAGCGCTTGAACCGAGGCCGTAGCGAGCAGGCATATCGTCACGGACTTTGGTATAAATCGGACGAATCGGATTAAAAAGTTCTTTCCTAACCGTTGGAAGCATTAAAGACATATTTGCATTAAAGTATGAATTCATAGAACATATAGTCTGTGTAAGGCCCTGAAATTCATAACCGTAAATCCTTAAGTTTAAAACATTCCTTTGTAAAAAGTCCCGCTTAAAACTATAGAGATTTCGGCTTACACAATCATCTACAATTTTCATTAAAATATGGCGGTTAATAAGCATCATGCTAAGCCCGTAATTGCACTCACTGTCAGTGTTGGGATTTATAAGCATATCCTGCACACGCCCGTCCGGGTCTAATGTATAGACAGTAGGGTCACAAATTTTTTTAGGCAGTTTTCCAAAACGATAAACCACAGTAATATCCGCTTGATTTTTTGTATGTTTGTAGACAACATCCGCATAGTCAATATTGCACACAACATCACAGTCTGTTAACAATACGTATTCCTCATGCGAATTATGAAGAAAATTTTTAATAGAATACAGTGACTCTATTCGGCTGTTCGGCACTGTGCTTTCATTGCCAAAAGGTGGGAGCATTACAAGTCCTTCCCTCTTTCTGGATAAATCCCAAGCTTTGCCCGAACCGAGATGATCCATAAGCGACTGATAGTTTTTCTTTGTAATAACTCCTACTTTATTTATACCTGAATTTACCATGTTGGAAAGCGGGAAATCTATTAAACGATATCTGCCGCCGAACGGAACTGAACCCATTGTGCGTTTTTCTGTTAATTCACGAATTTTGTCATCATGAACATTGGAAAAGATTATTCCCAAAACATTATTTCCTCGCATTGTTCTTCGCCTCCTGTGCAAGTTTGTCTGCATCTACCATAGCTTTAGGCGGAATAACACTGTCGGCGGCAATTTTACAGCCGTCACCCACAACGGTAACTCCCCATTCATCTTTATTTTCTATTTCTTCGGGGCGTGCACCGACAACGGCTCCTTTGCCTATTACACAATCCTCGGATACAATTGCATACTGAACAACTGCATTTTCCTCTATTCTTGTTCCCGGCATAATAATAGAATCTTTTACTACCGCTCCGGGTGCAATATATACACCTGAAAACAGTACTGCAAAGTCTATTTCTCCGTAAACATTACAGCCTTCTGCAACAAGCGAATTTTGTACTTTAGCACTGTTTGCAATATAGTGAGGGGGCATGACCGGATTTCGGCAATAAATTTTCCAATTTTCTTCACTTAAGTCAAGAGGTACTTTAGGATTAAGCAAATCCATATTTGATTCCCATAAGCTGTCAATAGTACCAACATCTTTCCAATACCCTTCAAACTCATATGCAAACATACGCTCCCCGCCATTAAGCATAGCAGGAAGAACATCTTTACCGAAATCATTTGAAGACTTTGGATTAGCTTCGTCGGCTTCAAGGTATTTTCTAAGTTTACTCCATGTAAATACGTAAATTCCCATAGAAGCTTTATTGCTTTTAGGTACCTTGGGTTTTTCATCAAATTCATATATAGAACCGTCTTCATTTGTATTCATTATTCCAAAACGCGACGCTTCATCCATCGGAACTTCTATTACGGCTATAGTACAATCGGCTTCCTTTTCCTTATGGTAAGCAATCATTTGTGAATAATCCATTTTATATATGTGGTCACCCGAAAGGACTACAACATATTCAGGATTATAGCGTTCAATATACGGTATGTTTTGATAAATGGCATTTGCTGTTCCTTTATACCAGTCGGATTTTCGGCTTCGTTGATAAGGCGGCAGAACTCTGACTCCACCGTTCATGCTGTCTAAATCCCATGGTTGACCACTTCCGATATATTCGTTTAGGACAAGCGGCTGGTATTGAGTAAGTACTCCAACTGTTTCTATTCCGGAATTAACACAGTTTGAAAGCGGAAAATCAATTATACGATATTTCCCTCCGTATGAAACTGCAGGCTTTGCAAGATTTTTAGTCAATACTCCAAGCCTGCTGCCTTGTCCGCCTGCAAGTATCATCGCAACAACTTTTTGTTTTGGCAACATTATAATTCCCTCCCTGATACTTTATTCTATAATTAAATGTCTATATCTTTTGTTTTATTTTGTCGTTTTGCTTTGATTGTTTTTTAGCTTTACGTCTGCGGCACCTAAGGAAAATAACCGACATTGGAGGTAAAGTTAAAGAAACGGAATATTCACAGCCGTGCATAGGTTTATCTTCAGATACTATGTGGTTTCCGTTTGTAATGCCTTCCCCTCCATATTCAGTACTGTCGGAAGAAAATATTTCTTCGTATGTTCCGCTTACAGGAACACCTATACTGTAATTTTCACGCTTTTGAGGGAGGAAATTGCAAACTGTAATCACTTCTTTTGCGGATTTATCAATACGTCTGAAAGCAATAACGCTTTGTTTATAATCATCACTAGATATCCAAGAGAAGCCTTCCCATGAAAAATCTATTTCCCAAAGAGGAGGTGTTTTTAAATAGAAATGGTTTAAGTCATAGAAGAATTTATGCTGCATTTGGTGCTGGGGATACGTTAAAAGCTTCCAGTCAAGCCCCTGTTCGAAATTCCATTCAATAAACTGACTGAATTCCGTACCCATAAAAATTAGTTTTTTACCCGGGTGAGCCATCATGTAGCACATAAATGCCCGAACTCCCGCAAACTTCTGTTCATATTCGCCCGGCATTTTGTTTATTAAAGAACATTTTCCATGAACAACTTCATCATGTGAAATAGGAAGCATATAGTTTTCTGAAAACGCATAGAAAAACGAAAAAGTAACTTTATCATGGTTAGACTTACGATAAATCGGGTCAAGCGACATATAAGACAGCATGTCATTCATCCAGCCCATATTCCATTTATAGTTAAACCCCAAGCCTCCGCTGTAAGTCGGTTTTGACACCATCGGCCATGAAGTTGACTCCTCGGCAATCATCATTACATTCGGAAACAGCTGAAACACCGATTCATTAAGCTTTTGCAGAAAAGCAACAGCTTCCAAATTTTCCTTTCCCCCGTTTTTGTTTGGTATCCACTCCCCGTCCTCGCGGCTGTAATCGAGGTATAACATTGACGCAACTGCATCTACACGTATTCCGTCTATGTGATATTTTTCAAGCCAAAAAACAGCACTTGAAATTAGAAAGCTCACAACTTCATTACGACCGTAATCAAAAACAAGTGTTCCCCATTCTTTGTGTTCGCCTTTGCGTGGGTCACTGTACTCATAGCACGGTGTACCGTCAAATTTTGCAAGCCCATGCTCATCTTTAGGAAAATGAGCTGGTACCCAGTCCATAATAACGCCTATTCCCGCCTTATGGCATTTATTAACAAAACTCATAAATTGTTTCGGTTCACCGTAACGAGAAGTGGGTGCAAAATAACCCGTAACCTGATAGCCCCATGAACCATCATAAGGATATTCAGTAATAGGCATAAGCTCAATATGCGTATAGCCCATTTTTTTTACATAAGGAACAAGTTCATCTGCAAGTTTATCGTATGAAAAAACATTGCCGTCTTCATATCTCCGCCATGAGCCCATGTGAATTTCATAAATGTTTACCGGCTGATTATAATGTTCTTTTTTGGCTTTGTGATTTATCCAAGCTGTATCATCCCAGTTAAAACCTTTTAATTCATAATATTTTGAAGCGTTTCCCGGACGTGTTTCAAAGTGAAACGCATATGGGTCGCTTTTTAAAGTTTTCTTTCCGTCTGCACTTTCAATACAGAATTTGTATGAAGAATACTGTTCCAGTACAAAAGGAAGATATCCTTCCCAAACACCGCCGCTTATTTTTTCAAGTTTATCAGCTTTATTGTCCCATTTGTTAAAATCCCCGACAATTGAAACAGCTTCGGCATTTGGCGCCCAAACCCTGCAAACCATACATTCTTTTTCGTTAATCTCCGTTTTATGTAATCCCATAAATTCATAGGCTTTTACATTAGTTCCCTGGTGAAATAAATAAAGCGGCAGGTTACCACTATTTGACGCATTATTTTTTTGCATTTTCAACAACACCCTTCTTGATTTAAGCGTTCCTTATGTTCTAATTTTATAATAACATAATTTAAAAAAATATCAATGCTTTTGTGATATATTTGTAATATCTCTTATTTTATTCTGGACATTTTTGTGCAAGTTGTTGCAAAATCAGCAATATATATTTTGTAACAAACTTTTTATTTAATAAGTTATTTGGAAATAAAAGACTCTTTATCAAAGTATAAAAATACTCAAATAAAGAGTAAATTATTCATATAAATGTAATTATTCTTTAAACTTTTAATTTTAACTTATAGAATCTGTTAATTTAATTTTACACACATCAACAAATTCTTTAAAATTACTAAAAGTTTGCTCCTGTATAGATTTAAAATACCTTACATTCGACATTTCTGAATTGACAGAAAACACAGTATTACAGTCATTCTGTAATATCGGTACATTAAGTTTTAATATTTTATTATCCGCTTAATTTAACAAATTCGGATTAATAAAAGTTCTTAAAAACTTTTATTAAAGTTCGAAGAAATTATTATTAAAAAATGTTCCATAATAATGCAGCTATTAATTTTTATTCTATAGTATGCATCAGCTAAAGGACTTTAATATTTAGTAAATAAAAAATGTTTCCCCAATCAAAATTCATTGGGGAAACATTTTTAGTCTGGAGGTATTGAGTTAAAATCTATTCAAAAATATCGTTATTTACATATTTATTTAACTTAATATAAACGCTTAAATTATTGTTTGAATCACAAGTAGCAAGAAAAATGTCAGTAGCTTTTGAAACACCCTGCTGTTTTAATTGTTTCTTTAGCCACAATTCATCATTTCCTGTTGAACGCAAATTTTCATATAATATCGTTCCGTCAATTATTACATTTGTAACCAATTTTTCTTGTGTCGGGTTTAATTTTAAGTCTTGTGGAGTAGCCGGTCTTTGCATAACTTTAGGCAAAAAACTTATTTTTCCGTTTGTCTCCAATATTGCAGTTTGAATGGTATTTAAATCAAAATATCCGCTGTTACGGCATTGAGTTAGAAATTCATTAATATCAAGCTTAGCTTTTTTAAAGTTTTTTCTATAAAGTTTACCGTTATCAAAAAGTATAACCGGTTTACCCTCTAATAAGCGACGCAGTTTAACAGACTTATTAGTAATAAGCACCATGAGAACAGAAAGAAGTGCATAAGCTACCATCGCTACAAGCGGTTTTAAGTAATCGTCCTCGAGAGCGGTTGCCATTTCTGCCGCAATTGAACCTATAGTAATCCCTATAATATAGTCAAACATTGAAAGCTGTGACATTTGCCTGTCACCCATAATTTTTGTAAGTATAAATAATACAATAAATGAACCAACAGATGTTAATATGATTTGTAAAATTTCCATGGTTCCTCCAAAGTCAAAACTAAAATTTACTACTTCATAATATATTTTCCTTAATTTGAAGAATTATACAAACGCCGTTAATTTAATAACTCAAATTCTTATTATAGCTTTAAAATGGATGCTTTACTGGCTGCACCTTAAGGCACTCGTTGCTTTCTTACACCGGCAGCGGTACTGCTAACACCCTGCTCCCTCCCGCACAGCAAGCAAACTAAAAATTGCAAGCAATCTTGTGTGGAATCTGTCTGTTTTCACTTTGAAATAAAAATGGAAGGTGTTGGGGGAAGGTTTCACTCGCATTTCTCACTCACCGTTAAAGCTCTTTTGAACACTACGGCATAACAGAGGGTTCATATTACAAAAAAAGCCCCAAACTAAAGTAAAATGCTTTAGTTTGGGGCGCAGTATTTATTATTAAAACAGTTAATTTACTGATTTATAATAAAATTATTCGTGGTCGACTTTGCTCATATGCTTAATAAGGTCTAATACCTTGTTGGAATAACCATACTCATTGTCGTACCAGGAAACGAGTTTTACAAAGTGGTCATTAAGCATGATACCTGCATTCTTATCAAAGATAGAAGTGCGTGTATCGTTAAGGAAGTCAGAAGAAACAACAGCGTCCTCTGTGTAACCGAGGATACCCTTCATTTCATTTTCTGAAGCTTCTTTAATTGCTGCGCAAATATCTTCATAAGTTGTAGGAGTCTTAAGGCTTACAGTTAAGTCAACAACAGAAACGTCCAAAGTAGGAACACGCATGGACATACCTGTGAGTTTACCCTTAACATCAGGAATTACAAGTGCGCAAGCCTTTGCAGCGCCTGTGGAAGAAGGAATAATGTTTCCTGCTGCTGCACGGCCGCCTCTCCAGTCTTTCTTGGAAGGTCCGTCAACAGTCTTCTGGGTAGCTGTTGTGGAGTGAACAGTTGTCATAAGTCCTTCAACAATACCGAATTTATCGTTGATAACTTTAGTCAAAGGAGCAAGGCAGTTTGTTGTGCAGGAAGCATTAGATACAACCTTCATGTCCTTTGTGTAAGTGTCAAGGTTAACACCGCATACAAATGTTGGAGTTTCCTTATCCTTTGCAGGAGCGGAAATAACAACTTTCTTTGCACCTGCTTTAATGTGTGCAGAAGCTTTTTCTGTTGTGCAGAATACACCTGTGGATTCTACTACATACTCAACATCAACTTTGCCCCACGGAATATTTGTAGGATCTTTCTCTGCAAATACTTCGATTTTCTTGCCGTTAACAACAAGTTTGCCGTTTTCTGCTTTGATGTCGCCTTCGAAATGACCATGCATTGTGTCGTACTTAGCCATATAGACCATGTAGTCAACATCAACAAAAGGATCATTAATACCGACAATTTCAAAAACATCAGGCTGAGCTACTGCAGCGCGAAATACGAGACGGCCGATACGACCAAACCCGTTGATACCAATTTTAATAGCCATAAAATTTATACCTCCTGAAATTATAATGTTTCTTCTTTATATTTTATAGCATTTCCAGTTATTTTACAAGAGATTTGTCACAAATTTAACTAACAATTTAAATTATGATGAAAATATAACGATTAAACTATAAAATATCATTTTATTTCTGTTATATTTTCATATTAATGCTCAGTTGTGTGAACTCCTACTTCAAAATCATTTCCGATATTCACACTTTTACATTCCTGCGTATGGGAAAATCCGAAAAGAAAAGTAATAATATAAGCTGCCATGAGTATATTTATAGGATAAAGTTCTCTCGGCAAAGCAGATATTTGATTAATATTTAAAAACAACATCAGTGTTCCCGGAATTCCTGTAATTAACAGCATTAATACAGCAGGAAAGCCAAACACATAAATCATTTTTCCGCTTTTTTCGTTTTCTATTCCTGTAAACAGCTTTGCCTGCGTAAATAAATACAAAAGCAAAAACGATACTGTAAAAGTGTTGTAAACATTTTCAGCAATATTTATTGTTGATACGCACTCTAAGAAAAGTTTAACAAGATACGCACATCCCCACAAAGACGGAATTAAAGCAATTAGCTCAAATTTTTCAAATAAATTTTCTCCAACTGCGAAATTATAAGCCGCTGTAATAAATATTATTCCGCTGCAAATACCCAAAATTGTCATAATTGCATCCGGTAATGATTTTTCAGCTTGACTTGCCGACAAAAATGAGAAAACAAACAGTATAATCATTCCCAATCCCGATATTGCACTTACTACAGTTAACAGAGTACTTTTAAATGCTTTGTACTGCTTATTGGGGCAGTTTTTAAAACACAGCACTGCCATAATTACCACTGACGCTGCAAGCAAAACAGATAATATATTAGAAAATACCGATAAATTTGTATAAAATCCTGTTTCAGGGTCAACTAAAAACAAAACCTGGTAAATTCTCATTGGCAAAGTTACAAGCAGCGAGACAATAAAAATAATCCACATACTTCTTAACTTCATTATATAAACAGTCCCTTCTAAGTTACCCCTGTTCTCTTTTATTAATAGGAACGTACGGTCTGCTCTTAGACAGGGAACGATAAGCAGGCCTCATAATTCTTTTGCAGGTTTCCATTTCTTCAATTCTATGTGCACACCAGCCGGCTATGCGTGAAATAGCAAAAAGCGGAGTATAAAGGTCACTTGGAATTCCGAGCATTTTATAAACAAGTCCCGAATAGAAATCAACATTTGCAGAAATTACTTTTGTTTCTCCTTTTACTTTTGAAAATACTTGCGGTGAAAGTTTCTCAATCCTTTCAAACAGCTCATATACATCAAGCATACCTTTTTCATCCGCCATTTTACGCGCTGTATCTTTTAAAATAACCGCTCTCGGGTCTGAAACAGTATAAACAGCATGTCCCATACCGTAAATAAGACCGGAATGGTCATTTGCTTCACCCCTTAATATCTTTTCAAGATATTTGCTGAGTTCGGTTTCATCCTCCCAGTTGTGAACATTTTTCATTATCTCTTTCATCATAGTCATAACCCTGTGGTTTGCTCCGCCGTGGCGCGGACCTTTAAGCGAACCTATTGCTGCGGCAATTGCTGAATATGTATCAGTTCCGGTAGAAGACAACACACGGGTAGTAAAAGTAGAGTTGTTTCCTCCCCCATGCTCCGCATGTACCATAAGGCAGACATCCAAAAGTTTTGCTTCTTCATCTGTAAATACACGGTCGGGGCGAATTGCATTTAAAATTGACTGTGCAGTCGAATGATTTGGATTAATTTGATGGAAAAACATACTCTTCTTATCGAAATGCCTGCGCTTTACCTGATAAGCATATGTCATAATAGTGGGCATTCTTGCAATAAGCTGAATTGCCTGACGCATATTATTCTCAAGCGAAGTATCATCCGGATTGTCATCATATGAATATAAAGCAAGAACTGAACGTGCAAGTTTATTCATAATATTTTTTGACGGTGCTTTTATAATCATATCTTCCGCAAAATACTCCGGAAGTTCCCTAAAACTGTTAAGTGTTTTACAAAAATCATTAAGTTGTTCTTTGGTTGGCAGTTCTCCGAAAAGCAAAAGATACGCAACTTCTTCGTAACCGAACCTGTTTTCCGCTACGCATGCATCTACTATATCATTAATGTCAATACCTCTGTAAGTTAGTTTACCTACATCCGGAATCCGCTCCCCATCCGCAATTAGATATCCGTGAACATTACAAATTTTTGTTAATCCCGCCATTACACCCGTACCGTCGGGATTGCGCAGACCTCGCTTCACCTGATACAGTTCAAATTTCTCGGGTGGGATTTTATTGTTTGCACGAAATTGATCACATAAACGTTTAAGTTCGAGATTTCCTTCCTTTGAAGTAATTTCCATTTAAGCACACCATTTCTTCACGCAAAATTATAAAAAATACCGTTCGGTTCCGCGTGAAGGAGCTGACGGTTTACATAATAAATAAGCATAAATGTAATTTAATAAATATATAATATATCACACAAAATGCAAAGTCAAGATTGCAAAATTAACAAAATTGCAGTAGAAACTGTTCGGAATTTCATTTTAACGTCGAATTTATGCTTTAGGGAAATATTTTAAGCTTGTTATGAATAATCTATATTATATAGATGTAAAATTAATTATGGACATAACCATAATAAGGAAGTGTATAAAAGTGTATAAGTTTAAATGCCTAAAGCTTAAAGGATATTCGGTTTTGCAAATATCAATTCCTCTTAAACACATTAACAGAATATTAAGAAATTTAAAGCGAGGGTTTCATCCCTCTGTTAAGAAACTTTTACTTTACACTGAGAAAGGTTTGAATATTATGAAAAATAAAGCGATGCTCGGGCTTATGCTTTTTATAATAATGTTTCTTGTTCCGTTCATATCAATGGGTGCTAAAATTCCGGACAAGACAAAGACTTCCCCATCATCTCCAAAAAGCAGTCAAAACATAGAGTCCCAAAAAGCTGAAAAAAACAAGGAATCAAAAAAAGTTGAAAATAATACAGAAAAAAAGCCCCAGAATACGGCTGATAAAAAGGCAGAAAACACCTCAAACAAAAATTTAGGTTTCAAAATTTTGGATACTAAAAGTAATAAGGTTATTACCGCTGATGACCGCAGTTTTCTTTACGGAGCTATTGCAACTGAAATGTCACCTACATACAATGTGGAAGCATTAAAAGCACAGGGAGTCGCCTCTTATACATATTACAGCCGTCTGCGCAGTCAACAGCGTGCGAAACCTACACCATCCCTTAAAGGTGCGGATTTTTCCGCCGACACACAGGGCTGGCAGATATACGTAACAAAACAGCAGATGCAGGATCGTTGGGGCAGCAATTTTAATACATATTATAGTACACTTACAAAAGCGGTAGATTCAATATATGGACAGGTGCTTAAAAGTGGAGATGAACTCGCCGACTCCACTTATTATGCAATTTCATCCGGAAATACTGAATCTTCGGAAGATGTTTGGGGCGGAAAACTCGATTATCTTGTACCCGTCGCAAGCCCCGGCGATATATATTCAAGCGGATATCAAACTTCGGCTACGTTTCCCGTTGATAAGTTTAAAACTTGCGCTTTAAAAATCAATTCAAAAATTAAATTTTCGGGCGATGCATCCACTTGGATTAAAAATATTACACGAACATCCTCCGGTACAGTAAAGACCATGCAGATATGCGGTACAACGGTAACAGGAAATGATGTGCGCAGTGCATTCGGGCTTCGCTCCGCAAATTTCACCGTATCCTACTCTAACGGTAATTTTGAGTTTACAGTTAAAGGTTACGGGCACGGGGTTGGCATGAGCCAGGTAGGCGCACAGTACATGGCACAGCAAGGTTCAAATTATAAACAAATTCTATCATGGTATTACCCAAAAACAACGCTCACAAATATGTAAAATACAATTTGTACTATATATGTTGGTTTTATATGAAATGTTGGGGTTCTCACTCCCTGTACCCTCCCGCACAGCAAGCAAACTAAAAACCGCAAACAATCTTGTGCGGAAGGAGAACGAGGCATGAGTGGGCGCAGCCCCCTCACTGCCAAAACTCCCTCTCATTTAACGGAAACTGCCTATTTTCGCTTCGAAATAAAAATGGGAGGGGTTAGGGGTAGGTATTAAATATTAATTTACCCAAACAATTGTTAAAGAACCTATATGTTATAAAACAGTATTTACATACCATAACTTAAAAGCAAAAGACGGAAGGCAAAACCTCCGTCTTTTTTGTTTAACCGCCCAAATAAGCGCTTTGAACTTTTTTATTGTTTGCAAGCTCGTCTGCGTCACCGCTCATCGCTATTGAACCTGTTTCCAAAACGTACGCCCTGTTGGCAATTTCAAGGGCTTTTTTAGCATTCTGTTCTACCAAAAGTATTGTTACTCCCGATTTGTTTACGTCTTGAATAATGCTGAAAATTTCGTTAACCAAAAGAGGAGAAAGTCCCATTGAAGGTTCATCTAAAAGGAGCATTTTAGGGTTGCACATCAGCGCTCTGCCGATAGCAAGCATTTGCTGCTCTCCTCCGCTCAGAGTACCTGCCATCTGTCTGCGGCGCTCTTTAAGACGCGGAAGACGTTCGAATACTCTTTCAAAATCATCTACAATTTTGTCATTGTCATTTCTGATGTAAGCACCCATTTCAAGATTTTCCTGAACCGTCATTTTAGCAAAAATTCTTCTTCCCTCCGGTACTTGTGCCAAACCGAGTCTTATTATTTTATGTGCCACTGTATTACATAAATTATTGGAACAAAAATTGATTTCACCGTTTTTCGGCTTAACAAGACCGGAGATTGCGTGCAGTGTTGTTGTTTTGCCTGCACCGTTGGCACCGATAAGGGTTACAATTTCGCCTTCGTTAACTTCAAAAGAAATATTTTTAATTGCGTGAATTGAATCGTAATAGACATCCAAATTTTCAACTGACAACATAACACCCATTTTATTCACCCCCAAGATATGCGGCTATAACCTTAGGATCGTTGCGTACCTTTTCAGGTGTGCCTTCTGCAATAATCCTTCCGTAATCCAAAACAACCAAATGCTCACAAATACCCATAACAAAGTTCATATCGTGTTCAATCAGCAGAACAGCTACTTTAAACTTGTCACGAATAAGCTTAATGGTTTCCATAAGTTCCATTGTTTCGGTAGGGTTCATACCTGCTGCAGGCTCATCGAGGAGAAGAACCTTTGGGTCAGTTGCAAGCGCACGCGCAATTTCAAGTTTTCGCTGTTCCCCATATGGAAGATTTTTAGCCATATCATGAGCGTGCACATCAAGTCCGAACACTTTTAAAAGCTCGTGCGCACGCTTTGAAACCGCTCTTTCCTCTTTTCTGTAAGAGGGCAAACGAAAGATACCCGACAGCACCGAATATTTCATACTGCCGTTCATTGCAATTTTCACATTGTCAATTACGGTAATATCCTTAAACAAACGGATATTTTGAAAAGTTCTTGCAATTCCGTTTTTAGTAATCTGATATGTTTTTTTACCTACAATATTGTTCCCGTCGAGTTCGATTACACCCTCGGTCGGCATATAAACATCTGTCAAAAGATTAAACACTGTAGTTTTTCCTGCTCCGTTTGGGCCGATTAATCCTATAATTTCACCTTCATCAATTGAAAAGTGAACGCCTTCAAGGGCTTGAAGGCCGCCGAAAGCTATTCCTAAATTCTTTGTTTCAAGTACAGACATTCTTTAACCCTCCTTTTTGACCGGTTTTTTCTTATTTGGCTTATTAATTTTCTCTTTTATTTTGTATATCATATTAATTAAAGAGAACTCACTTCTGCCGAGTAAACCTGTGGGGCGGAAAAGCATTACACAAATTAAAACTATCGAATATAAAAGCATCCGGTAATCTGAAAATCCGCGCAGTGCTTCAGGCAAAACAGTTAAAACAGAAGCAGAAATAACAGAACCTGTAATTGAACCCATTCCGCCCAATACAACCATTACAAGAATTTCAACAGAGCGGTTAAAGTCGAATTTAGCCGGGTCGATAATACCAATTTGATGAGCATAAAGTCCGCCTGCTATGCCGGCTATAAATGCCGCTAAAATAAAAGCAAGAAGCTTATAATATGTTGTATTTATTCCTGAAGCCTCTGCTGCAATTTCATCTTCTCTTATTGATATAACAGCGCGCCCATGGCGTGACGTACCAAATGTAAAGCTGAGGAATATTGCAAAAACAGCGATAAAAAATACATAAGTAAACATGCCGGTAGGGTTATATCTTGTATTTAGCGAATCAATACCGTAAAGTCCTTTTGCACCATTTGTAATAGTAAGATTATTTGCAACGACTCTTATAATTTCTCCGAATCCAAGTGTAATAATAGCCAGATAATCACCTTTTAAACGAAGTGCGGGAACGCCGATTATAAAGCCAAATAGAGTTGCTGCAAGCCCACCGATAACAAGTGAGATTGGAAACGAATAAACAAGCGGCATTTTAACATTTAAAGTGAAAAGTGCCGAAGCATAAGCTCCAACAAGCATAAAACCTGCGTGACCGAGTACAAGCTGCCCCAGCAAACCTGTAACAAGGTTTAAGCTTACTGCAAGAATTACATTAATACATACCATATTCAAAAGGTCTGAATAGTAGCTGTTAATGCTTCCCTGTTTAATTGAAAAGGATAAGATTGCATATACTGCTAATACGATAATTAAATTCAAAGCATAAGAAATTTTTTTCTTTTTCGACAGTCCTATCAATTATTACACCTTCTCCCTTACGTTTTTGCCAAGAAGTCCTGTGGGCTTTACAATCAAAACAATTATCAATATTCCAAATACAACAGCGTCGGTTAAACTGCTGCTGATATAAGCATTTGTGAGGCTTTCCGAAACACCCAAAAGGTAGCCGCCGAGCATAGCACCGGGTATGCTTCCTATACCGCCCAAAACAGCCGCAACAAAAGCTTTAAGTCCAAGCAGTCCACCCATTATAGGTTTAATTTGCGGATATGTGTTACAGTAAAGTATTGCACCCACCGAGGCAAGGGCTGAGCCAACACCGAATGTAAATGCAATTGTGGTATTTGGATTAATACCCATAAGCTTTGCAGCTCCTGCATCCTCAGATGTAGCGCGCATAGCTTTTCCGATTTTCATTTTGCTTACCATAAGTTGCAGTCCTGCCATCATTAGAATCGAAACTACAATATTTAAGGTAGTAGAAGATGTAATTTCAAGAGTACCGAATTTCAGAGAATTGAAAGAAAACATTTTCGGCATTGACTTCGCGTCTGAACCGAATAATAATTGAAACAGGTTTTGTAAAAATATGCTTACACCTATAGCTGTAATAAGCAGTGAAATTCTGGGCGCGTCGTGATTTAGCAGTCTTTGGTATGCAATACGCTGAATAAGTACACCCGCAATCCCGCAAAATATAATTGAGCCCAATACTGCAAGCCATATTGGTAAATTCATAATAACTAAAATTACATATACAACATAGGCTCCAACCATAATAATATCACCATGGGCGAAGTTAATAAGTTGAACTATACCATAAACCATGCTGTAGCCTAAAGCAATCAAAGCATAAATGCTTCCGAGGCCAAGGCCGTTAACTATTTGAGAAAAGAAACCCATAAGTCGCACCCTCCTACGCTTAATACAAAAACCGATTATTGTTTACTCCTATAACTTTAAAAAGAGGGTGAATTACCACCCTCTTTTTATTAAATAATAAAGTATCTAAAATGAATGGGTAAAATCACTTTTTAAAGTTTTCAACAAACTTATATTTTCCGTCTGCAATAGTAGTAATGACGGCGTCTCTTACAGGGTTGCGATTTTCGTCAAATGTTGTGCTGCCTGTAAGACCCTTATATTCAAGATTTTTCAAAGCTTCGATAATTTTTTCGGAATCGACGCTCCCGGCTTTGTTAATAGCAGCAGCCATCATTCCTAATGCATCATAGCCTAAAACAGCGAACATATTGGCTTCGCTTTTATATTTTTCAGTATACTGTTTGAGGAAATTCTGCAATTTTTCGTCTTTATTTTCCGGTGAATACTGGCTGCAGAAATAGCAGTCTTTTACAGCGTCCAAATTGCTCTTATCAATTTTTTCAAGGACACCGTCCCAACCGTCTGCACCTAAAAGTTTAGATTTAATACCGATATCTTTTGCCTGAGCAGCTATAAGAGCAACGTCAGAGTAATAAGCAGGTATCATTAGAACATCCGGATTTCCGGCTTTTATTTTTGTAAGCTGCGATTTAAAATCAACACTTCCGGGCTGATATGCTTCTTTATTTGTAATAGTAATACCTGCCTCTTTTGCCTCTTTTTCAAATGCATCGGCAACTCCTGTTGAATAGTCATCACCATTATCATAAATAATAGCGGCAGTTTTTGCATTTAGCTTTTTCGCTGCATATTCAGCCATCAGTTCGCCCTGGTAAGGGTCAATAAAGCAGGCACGGAAAACATTATCGCCGGCTTTGGTAATATCAGCTGTAGTACCTGTTGCTGTAATCATCGGTATACGGTCCTTTACAGCCTTTTGGGCTACGGCAATAGTTGGTTTTGAAGTAACATCACCTATAAGAGCAATAATTTTATCGTCCTGAACCAATTTATTATAAGCATTAACGGCCTCAATCGGGTCGCCTTTTTCATCATATACTATATATTCAATTTGCTTTTCAAGGACGCCGCCGGCCTTGTTAATTTCATCAACTGCCATTTTAATTCCGTTGTTTGTTGCAACACCGTAAACAGATACATTTCCTGTTAGCGGGGCAAGACCGCCAATTTTAATAGTATCACCAGCCTCAGTATTTCCTGATGCAGGTTGTTTGTTTCCGTCTTGTGCACAGCCAAATGCAGAGGCTGCCAGCATTACAGCTGAAAGTACAGCTGCTAATATACGCTTTTTCATTTTTCTACCTCCTAA
>DHNU01000003.1:20804-29408 GCA_002407645.1 Ruminococcaceae bacterium UBA5408 | reverse complement strand
GTAAAAATATTTTAATAAAGATGATTATACTACTGATAAATTGATTTTGCAACTATAAATTTATAATTATTCGTATTATATGTCTAAATTGAGAAATATAGCCGTTTTTATGTATATTTTGATAAAAAAATGACATCAAATGCAAGTTGTAAGTATGTGAATTGCAGAAATTGCGCTAATTTACAGCTTTAAACCTGTAAAATCGTAAAGTTATGCAATATTTAACGCTTTAATGCTCAAAATCGTGAAACTAAAATGAAAATATTTTAAATAATATTGCATTTTTATAATCACCGTGTTATAATATCTGCATAATATGAATATGTGTTCATATGTTCAAGGAGTGATATAATTGGAGAAAAATATTGATATTTGTGAAGAAAAGTGTCTTCATGACAACGTAATTGAAAATACAGTGGAAAATATGCCTGACTTGGATACACTGTTTTCTCTCGCAGAACTTTTTAAAGTATTCGGTGATTCAACAAGGGTGAGAATTATCTGCGCCTTATTTGAAAATGAGCTGTGTGTCTGTGATATTGCAGAAATACTCGGAATGGGACAATCGGCTATTTCTCATCAGCTTAGAATACTTCGTACTTCACATCTTGTAAGGGTGCGCCGCGAGGGCAAATCCTCATTTTATTCACTTGACGACGACCATGTGCGCCGAATATTTGAACAGGGACTAAACCATGTCAAGGAGGAAAAATAATATGTATGAACATAACCATTGCTCTTGCGAAAGCTGCTCATGCAGCAATGATGAAAACAAGGACTCCGGAAGGTTAAAAACAGAATTATATTTATCAATTGCATTTTTAATTATTGGTGTACTTGCGCAAAGATTATTTCAATTTCCACAGATTATTATTGGTATATTATTTGGATTATCTGTTATTTTATCCGGATGGCGTGTGTTTATTGAGGGAATAAAGTCGTTTATAAAATTTAATATAGATGAAACCACACTTATGTCAATTGCAGTAATAGCTGCATTTTTTCTTGGAGAATATTTAGAAGCGGCTTTGGTTGCCATTCTTTATAATTTAGGTGAAGCACTCGAAGACAGAGCGGTTGAAAACTCCCGCCAAAACATAGAAAAGCTTGCAGAAATTCGTTCCGATACCGCCCGCAGAATGGCACACGGAAAAGAAGAAATCGTTTCCGCTGAAACAGTATCCATCGGTGAAACCATACTTGTAAATCCATATGAAAGAATACCCCTCGACGGTACCGTTATAAGCGGCATTTCATCCGTTAATACTTCCGCTCTTACTGGTGAAAGTGAACCTATGGATGCTATAGAAGGAACAACGGTGTTGTCCGGGATGATGAATGAACAAGGCCCTTTAACTATTAAAGTAACAAGTGACTTTCAAAACTCCGCGGCTACAAGAATCATAGCTATGGTTGAATCGGCATCTGCAAGAAAAGGAAAAGCCGAAAAACTTATTACAAGGTTTGCACAAATATATACACCTATTGTAATTGCCATGGCAGTTTTACTTATGGTTGTCCCCCCGCTTTTAGGTTTGGGAGAATTTAGAACATGGCTGTACCGTGCGCTTATCTTTTTAGTGGCATCTTGTCCCTGTTCTTTGGTTATCTCAATCCCTCTTGGCTTTTACGCCGGTATAGGCGGAGCCAGTAAAAACGGAGTTCTTATCAAAGGCGGGAAATTTCTCGAAGCGTTAAGCCGTACAAGTGCAGTAGTTTTCGATAAAACAGGGACACTTACACACGGTGAATTACAAGTAAGCAAAATTAATATTTTAGGAAACATCAGCAAAGAAAATCTTTTAAAAACAGCTGCCTCAATTGAACAATACAGTGCACACCCCGCAGCAAAGGCTGTACTTAAATTTGCAGGAGATATTGATTTTTACGATGTTGAAAATGCAGCTGAAATTCCCGGGCATGGCGTAAAAGGTGAAATCGAAGGTAAAGAAGTTCTTTGCGGACGCAGAAGCCTTTTAGAAAAAAATAATATTGATTTAAACAGTGCTGAAACGGCTTCAGTATACATTTCAGTTGACGGTAAACTTGAAGGAAGTTTGGAGCTCAACGATACACTTAAAGAAGATGCAAATGAAGGCATAAAAGCGCTTAAAAACATTAATATAAACCGCATTGTTATGTTAACGGGCGATAATGAAAAATCGGCACAAGAAGTAGCGGAAAACTGCGGAATAACGGAATTTCATTCAGGACTTCTCCCGGAACAGAAAGTTGAACTAATGGAAGAAATACGTAAAGAAAGCGGAAAAACTGTTTTTGTCGGTGACGGTATAAACGATGCTCCTGTTTTAGCCGCTTCCGACTGTGGTGTTGCTATGGGACTGGGAACGGATGCCGCCATAGAAGCTTGTGATGTAGTTTTGACGCTTGATAAGCCGTCTAAACTTGCACCATCAATAAAGTTTGCCAAGAGAGCTATGAAGGTAATCAGATTTAATATTATTTTTGCTTTAACAGTAAAAGCTGTTGTTTTAGTATTAGCCGCAATGGGACTGGCACCAATGTGGCTTGCCGTATTTGCGGATGTAGGAGTTTGTATTATTGCGGTAATTAATTCTACAAGAATCCTAAAGTTTAAACTCTAATAAAACTATGACTTTTCATAAGTAAAATTTTATTAAATGATAAAAGGCGGCAGTTTTTTCTGCCGCCTTTGCTTTACTTACTGTGTGTAAAATATTGTTATTTCTAAATTTCACAAGTTTGAGTCCTACTACGCCCTCCTACATAATAAATTCAGCCAAAAAATAAGCATTTTTATGATTCATATACTAAACGTTAAATTATAGGGTATCCACCACACATTTGTGAAATAACCTAATTAAATAGAAAACAGCGGCAGTTTCCTGCCGCTGTTTATGAAAATATATTTTATTTAATATCAACTTGTTGAACAGCTTTTTTGAGTTCCAATACAGAAGCCGGTGTAACAGAAAGTTCGCTGACGCCGATTTTTACATAGAAATCTGTAAGACTCGTATCAGCTGCGGATTCTCCGCAGATACCTATCCAAATGCCCGCATTTTTTGCGTTTTTGGCGGCGATTTCCAACATACGAAGTACGGCCGGATTGCGGGAGTCAAACATATTTGATATTGAATGGTTCATTCTGTCAACAGCTAAAGTATATTGTGTTAAATCGTTAGTACCCACGCTGAAGAAATCAACTTCCTTTGCAAGTTCAGCGCTCATCATTACCGATGCAGGAGTTTCTATCATTATACCTATTTCAACATCACTTGAAAAAGCTATGCCCTCTTTTGATAAGTCACTTTTAACCTGTTCAATAATAGATTTAATTTGTTTTACTTCATCAACTGAAATTATCATAGGGAACATTATAGCAAGCTTTCCAAAGGTGGATGCACGGTATAATGCCCTTAGCTGAGTTACAAAGAGTTCTTTACGGTCAAGGCATATTCTGATAGCCCTGTAACCTAATGCCGGATTTTCTTCATGAGGCAAATTTAAATAAGGAACTTGTTTGTCAGCACCTAAATCAAGAGTCCTTATTATTACTCTTTTTGAGCCCATTTTCTCCAATACGGATTTGTAGGCTACAAACTGTTCTTCTTCGCTTGGCAAAGAATTTCCGTTCATGTACAAAAATTCACTTCTGAAAAGTCCTATTCCGTCTGCATCGTTTTCAAGAACCATTTCAACGTCTTCAGGATTGCCTATATTAGCGTTAATTTCAAGTTTAACGCCATTTTTAGTAATGGCTTCAGTTCCCTTTAAGAGCCTTAATTCAGCTTGATACTTCTCATAATCCTTCTTTTTTTGCTGATATTCTGCAAGAATTTTTTCATCGGGTTCAATAATAATTTCTCCCAAAGTACCGTCAACAATTATGTTTGCATTGTTTGTAAGCTTGCTGAATTTATCGGACAATCCCACTACTGCAGGAATATCCATTGTACGCGCCAAAATAGCTGAATGAGAACTTTTTGAACCCTCTTTTGTAACAAAAGCCAATGCCATTTCTTTATCCATTTGAACAGTTTCACTCGGCATTAAATCTGTGACACCTATGATGGACGGAGTATCTATAGAGTCCAAACCGTTTGCAAGGCTGCTGTCAAGTCTGTGAATTAAACGCTTTGATATGTCCAAAACATCAGACGCTCTGCCCTGCATATATTCGTCATCCATATTTGCGAACATATTTGAAAACTGTTTTCCTGTCTGCCAAACAGCATACTCGGCATTAACTTTTTGTTCCTTAATAATGTGCTGTATTGTGCTGAAATAGTCATCATCCTGCAGCATCATGATATGGATTTGGAATATCATCGATTTTGCTTCGCCGACTCTTTTAAGAGCATTTAAATAAACCTTGTTTAATTCATAAACTGCTTCATCTTTAGCTTTATCAAGTCGTGAAAGTTCAGCGGAAACGTCATCAATTTGTCTTTTTACAATTTGATCTTCAATATTTAAGCACAACTTCAACTTGCCGATTGCAATACCTTTTGAAGCGGCCACCCCATTAATCTTTTCCATGTTTCTATTCCGCTCCCTTAAACGTTCTTTTCACAAAACTCTTTTAATTTAGCACAATCATCTTCTTCGTTTGCACCATCCAAAACGAATGTCATCTTATCGTTATGCTTAACACCCAAACTCATAACTGCAAAAAGCTTTTTTGCACTTACGCTCTTGGAATTAAACTCGATTTTTACATCCGAGTTTAGGGAATTTACAAACTTTACAAGCAAACCTGCAGGACGTGCATGAAGTCCTACTTCATCTTTTACAACATATTGGAACGTTTTCAAAATAACCGACCTCTCTTTTCTATATTATTTTATTTTCTAAATCTATTTGTAAACAAATATAATCTCAATTAAATATTTTCTGTTATATTTACCTCATTATTTACCTGATTCTTAATTTATTGGCAACGGATACGTCACAAAGCTGTTTTATGCTGTAAACGGCGGCGGCATCCGTTATTTTATTATCCTTAACATATTCATAAATATTTTGGTTGTAATACCTTAAATCAATAATGTGTATTTCAGAAAAATCTGTAGCAAGGAACGGTATCATGCTGTTTGCGTACGAATCTTTGATTATCAATAATTTTTTGTTGTTTTTAACATCTTCGTTTTTTACTACATCAACGCTGTGATTACCGCCGAGGAACGAAGAATATTTGTCTTTTTTAGTGAAATATTCTTTCCAAAACAGGCCTTCCCATTTCTTTTTACCTGTTTGCTGTGTTACTACAGCCTGCTTTTTGTAATAAGGAAGATATACGGTATCGGGCTCTTGCTTATCATAAACCGCTTTTGAATACAGCGTACCGTAGAACGGTTCTTTAATCGGCTTAAACTCGAAATCTTCTTTAGGTGCAGGACTTATATTCATTTGCTCTACTAACGCTTTATAGCCCTCGTAAGCACCATAAGTGTTCCAGTGGTGGTCTGTTTTATAATAATAATCGTTTCCTGTCTTAATGTTCAATGTATCAAATAAATCAATTACTTTGATATTTCCTTTTTCTTTTGACTTAATCGCGTCAAACTCCTCACGCTGATTGTGGCTCGGTGCAGAAAACGGAAGGTTTTCCTGCTGTTCCTGTGTGCCGGATGGCACGGGCATAAAGTAGAACGGAATTTTAATTTCCTCGGCAAAGCGGGTAATTGCTTCAACATTGCGCGAAAACACATCGGTTTTGTTTGGCAAAAGCACCTCGTAAATATGATTTTTATCGCCAAAATAGACTCCGCCCTCCGCAGGGATGTGACTGTAATTCGAGCCTAAATCGCGTTTTCCGCACAAAAGCTGAACACGCGTATTAAGCGTCACAAAATTTTTGCGGAACATAAAGTGGTCGCCGACATAATTTTCGATGGATTTCATAAAGGAACCGTCTTCAATACCTTGCACAGTAATTTTCGGTGTGCTTTCAAGAACTCGGTTCTCATCTTCCGAAAAATCCTGCTTTGGGGCAAAAATCAAAAACAATATCCCGACAAGTACAGTCAAAAACAAAATCGCAGTAACAACCAAATATTCAATTTCACACTTTTTTATATTTTCTTTTAATTTATTTAAATTCATTTTTTCACCTTAACAAGAATATTTTAGATTCTTCGCTTATTTCGGCATATTAAAAGCGGAAATATAAGAACGGATTATACGTATTGTTAACGAGGAATGTTAATGAAACAATAAACAGGCAGGCAAAACCTGCGCTCCAAATAACTTTACCGACTGTGCCGCTTTTGCGGAGTTTTTCAGTAAGTTTCTCAAAAAGTGTTGAACTGCAAAAAGCCGCAACAATTAAGAGAGGTGCGTAAGTTATGAGCGAATAAATACCGAGGTTGTCCGTTCCGTTCGCAAAGCCGAACATCGCGGCAACAACGCCAAACGCTTTGTGGATATCGAGGTATGAGAAGAACACCCAACCGATAACCGAAAGCAAAAAGCTGTAAAGCCACTGGAAAAACACAGGGATTTTATCAAGCCATTTTTGCAAGAAAAGCTTTTCGCAGATAATCAATACAGCGTAATATGCGCCCCACATTGCAAAGTTCCAACTTGCACCGTGCCAAACGCCGGTAAGTACCCAAACAATTGCAAGGTTGCGGACATTCTTTATTTTTGAACAGCGGTTGCCGCCGAGCGGAATGTAAACATATTCTCTGAACCATGTTCCGAGTGTAATGTGCCATCTGCGCCAAAACTCGGATACACTGAGCGAAATGTACGGATAGTTAAAGTTTTCGGGGATATTAAATCCGAACATATTAGCAAGTCCGATTGCCATATCCGAATAGCCCGAAAAGTCAAAATAAATCTGAAAAGTAAAGGCAAGAGCGCCGAGCCATGCCGTTAAAGTACTTGGATTACCCATATACTGAACTTTGTCGGCAAGAATTGCAAGGTTATTCGCAAGGAGGAGCTTTTTAAATAAGCCGACCATGAACCTTTTTCCGCCGACAGTGAATTTTTCAAATGTTTCGGTACGGTTTTGAAGCTGTGCCGCCAAATCTTCATAGCGGACAATTGGCCCTGCAACCAAGTGCGGAAAGAATGAAATGTATGTTCCGAAATCGATTATGTTACGCTGTGCGGGCGCTTCTCCCCTGTATATATCAATCATGTAGGATAACGATTCAAAGGTATAGAATGAAATTCCTATTGGAAGAACAACGTCGGGTACAGGCACAGCCAGACCGGTAAACGAATTAAATGTGTCCACCAAAAGCCCCGAATACTTGAAATACCCAAGGAGCAATAAGTTAATACATATACTTATTACAAGCACTGTACGGGCTTTTACGGTGTTTTCACGATACTTTGTAATAAGGTGCCCCGCAAGGTAATCAAATGCTATTGTAAAGAGCATAAGAAACACATAAACAGGTTCTCCCCATGCATAGAAAACCAAGCTGAAAAGAAACAAGCACAAGTTTTTATACTTTCGCGGTACAAGGTAATAGAGTATTAAAACTGCAGGCAAAAATACAAACATGAATATTAAACTGCTAAATATCATTTTACCGTTCCTTTATTATTTATATTATTAAGTCTTATTAAGTCATATAGACTATTTTACGTTAAAATATCTTATTTTTCAAGTAATAAGTTGTTAAAGATTTATTAATCAACAGGGGCAACCGCAATGATACGGTTTAAGTTTCCCCTGCTTTAAAATTATTACACAATATATTTGCTGTAAAGTATCGGGCGGTATTTTTATGCCGCAATTTGTAAGGAAAAAATGTCAGTGTTACAATTGTAAACAAAAAATCGGCGAAGGATATGATTTGAGAGAATTGTATAAAAAAATTCCTATAATTCTTTAAAATTTCAGCACAAAGCGGCGGCCTGGGCTCAAAGCCCAAACCGCCGCTACGCAAATACAACTACACTAATTTTGTTGAGATAGTAATAATTTAATTAATTTTTATTAAGGACTTCTTAGCCAACAACAGCTACGAAAGCTTTAACACCGTTTACATAGATGCCAGCCTCTGCGCCCTTTTTGCCTGTAGATGTAATCTTGTAGAAGTAATCGTTGCCTTTATTGGAAACGAATTCTGCTTTGAAAACACCTGCTGTACCAACTGCGAAGCTTGGAGCTTTGTCAGCTGTTACTTTAATTGTGTAAGAACCCTTAACTGTTGTTTTCATTGTTGTGTCGCACTTAAAAGCAGGAGCTTTTACAGAAGCAACGAGGAGTTTATTACCGTTGAGGTAGATACCAGCTTCTTGACCAGGTTTACCTGTTGCAGTAATCTTGTAGAAATAGTCGTTACCATTCTTAGCAACAAGTTCTGAATTGAATACACCTGCTGTACCTACAGCAAAGCTTGGCTGTGTAGCAGAAGTAATCTTGAACTGATAGGAGGAACCCTGTGCAAGTGAGAAGTTAGATGTTGTATCGGATACAGCTTCAGGAACTGCAAGTGCAGTGATTTCACATTCTGCTGCATCGTAATCGTCCATCTCGTCGCCGTCTTCGTCATAGAGATATGCTTTCAAAATTGTGTGGTTTTCGGAAGCAAAGTCTGCGTCGAGGCTTACAACTTCAACTTTAGCTGTGTTGCCTTCAGTTGTGAGTTTGAA
>DHNU01000003.1:17471-20575 GCA_002407645.1 Ruminococcaceae bacterium UBA5408 | reverse complement strand
CCTGCAGGATATGCGGAAGCTGTGAATGTTTCGCTGTAGCCCTTTGCAATCTTGGAAGAAGTCTTGTTGATTGCAGGACCTGCGAATGAGAGTGATTTAATCTTAAAGGTATCGATATCGTTGCCTTCGGATTTCTCAAGAGTAAAGCCGAAGCACTCGAAATCATCCTCGTCAACTGCGTCTTCGTCGCATTTGAATACTGTCTGACCTGCTGCAAGAGCTGTGTCAGCAAGTTTAAGTGTTACGCTTGAAGCGCCTTCCTTAACATAAAGGTCGCCTGCGTTAATCTTCATTTCACCGTCGCCGTCAACTGAACCGACTGTAACTTTGCTGTTGAAAGCAACTTTAGAGTCTGTGTCGACAGAGATTGTATCAACATCAACGGAACCGTTAACTTTAACTTCGTTGTCTTCACCGTTTAATTCGATAGTTGCATCTTCTGCATTTGCAGGAGCAGGAATTGTGCCGATGAACTCGTCGTCGTCTTCGCCCAATTGGAGAGTTGTGTCATAGTAGTCCAAATCGATTGAACCGACTGTTAACTTCTCGCCTCTGAGTTTGAATGTACCGTTATTATCATTTGCTTTAATTCCTTTGATGTTAAGTGCTGCATCATCAGCAAATGCATCAATTTCAGGAGCTGTAACAGCGCCTACAGAAACTGGCTCTTCATCATCGTCAGACTTAATTGTAACACTATCATCAGAATTGATGTCACCGACTGTACCGCCGTTAATTTCTACTTTGCCTTTACCATCAGCATCAACATCAGTTGTGTCGATGTTTCCTACTGTACCGTCAGTTACTACAACAGCACCTGTTTGTGTAGATGCATCATCATCATCTGCTGTTGTTATATTACCAACTTTACCGTCAGCAACTTCAACGTCACCGTTGTCTAAGTCAATGTAATCTACATCAGCGTCACCGACATAAACGTTTTTAACAGTACCTGTAATAGCCTTAACATCAGCATCTTCTTTGATGTTAACTTGACCTTTAAAGCCTTCAGGGAATTCTACTTCACAGTCTTTTACCTTAACATCACTTGTAAAGCCTGTTAAGTAAGTTGAAGAATCCTTCTTTTCAATATCAACATTTTTGTCTGCAGTATAACCTTTGACATACTCTACATCGATTTTCTTTTCGATTTTTGTCTTTAAGCTAAACTTGTCATCAGAATCGGAAGATGCTTTGTAAAGTTGAACTCCATCTTGCTTTTCATCGTCTACAAGTTTCTTAATGTTAATTGTTACATTGCCTGTGCTTGCATCGTCAGCCTTATTAGCATCATCAAGGTCTTTGCCGATTGTTGCATGGAGCACTGAAGGTATAGCAGTGTTAGTGACAGTATTAGTGGTTGGGTCTACAACTTTGATTTCTACTGTAATACCATTACCATCCACTCCAGCTGTTACAGCTGTTAATGTTAAAGCTTCATTTAATGTTAGCTTTGAAGCAACTGCTGGAGTTGTTTCATCTCCGGTTGTTTCATCAACAACCGCATCAACACCGCCAGCTAAGCTAACAGCTTCTGCAGTTTCAAGTGTTGTTGTTCCTTTGCCCTCTTCTACTGTTGCGGTAACTAACTTTGCAGCACCCTCAGTATCATCAGTGATAGCCTTTGCAACTGCATCAGCTGTCAAAAGATCTTTGTCACCGCTGACAGTTATTGCTTTCTCACTTACATCTACAGAAACATCTGCTTTTTCTGTAAGAGTACCTTCGCCAAAGCCATCAACATGAACGTCTTTATCGCCGCTTGTCATTTCATAGAAGTAAACGTTCTTTTTCTCTTCATCTGTTAATGTCCTACCGTTATACTGTAAATCATCAAGATTAATTTCGTCTTTTTTATCAGTCAAATATACCGGTTTAAAACTGGCTTTTGCATCGCCACTCGTTGAAGACTGAACAGCTTTGTAAATACCGATATCTTTTTCTGCACCTTTGTTTTTTGCAAAAGTTTCGAATTCGTCAAGGCCTTCGCCCGGTGCAGGATCTCCTGCTTCGCCGAATACGATGTCGCCTTCGTCATAGACATAAACTGTTAATTCCTGTCTTGCTTTTACGGTGTAATCGTAATCGTCGTCTGAGTACTCACCTTCGTAAAGAACTGAAAGAACTTCTTTACCGGTCTTACTCTTTAATCTAAGTTCTGCTTCATCATCATCTTTATCGATTGATGTTGAAACAAGTCTGTCACCTGATGAGTGTGAAACAGCTGCAATCTTAATATTTGAAACATCCTCATGGTCTTTGGTTTCAATATCAAGGTTATCGCCGATAAGCCAATCTTTAAGGTCAACCTCTTTCTTGTCGCCATCGACAAGATAAAGTTCATCCTTATTCGTGTCTGTTACCAATCCGCTAATCGTTCTTTTAGAAGCGAAAGCGAAGTTTGCTGAAAAGCTTGAAACTACAAGTGCTAATGCAAGCACGAGAGAAACAACTTTTCCTGTGATTTTCTTCATCCTTTTTGTCCTCCTTAAAATAGTTCGTTTTGCGTATTTGCGTGTGCTATGAGAATTTAACATACATGTCGCCATGGGTGTTAAGATTATCTCCCCTGACTTGAAATGGTTTGGAATGACTTAACAAAATATGTAATAATGCGCAACAGATAAATCGTCACCGCCGCCACTTCTCATATGTTTTAATTGGATTATAAGATATTTGGCAGACATTGTCAAGTATAATTTGGATATAAATATGGATAATTTTTGAGATTTTATTGTACTATTTCCAATAACCAAGCCATGTTTACCCACTTTATATGGTAAACATTGGTATAAAATATATATTTACAAAAATGAATAAAGAAATTTGTACAACTTTTCAAAAAACTTTTTAATTAATATTAATCGGTTTGCCGTCACAAAGGCAGGAACTCCTGCCCGAAAAAGAAACAACATAGATTTTGCATGGCGAAACATTCTTTAATCCGCCGCAAAACGGGCATTTTACAGAAAGCCCGGGGGGCGAAAGTTCATAACAGCAGTTAAGCCTGTTGCAGGAACAGCCGCCTCTTAAGTACCAAGAACAGCCTGTACAGTCTGTGCAGTGCTTAATTGCGGAAAGTTCGGTGTATTCCTCGCTGATAT
>DHNU01000003.1:16812-17171 GCA_002407645.1 Ruminococcaceae bacterium UBA5408 | reverse complement strand
CCCGTCATTAAAATATCGTCGGTTGAAGCTTCGCTTTTGCGTTTGTTTTGAAAAATTAAACTCGAAGTGCAGATTTCGTGCGCATATGATGTGTGGGTGGACGGACGTTCCAAAATTTCGGTTACGTCGGGTGCATTTGGCAAAAGCCGAAGTTTGGGTTTCAACTTTAATATACTATTTAATATAGTATTCATATGCGTAATTTCATTAATGTTTACATCTTTACTTTTAACTGCGTTAAGGTAAGCGGAGCAAAACTCCTTTTTAAGGTTTAAAAACTCGTGTGCCTCTTTCGGCTGAAACGGCGAAGACAGCAAAACATCCATGTCGTCGACTGCGGAAACAAAAAGGTCGGTAAA
>DHNU01000003.1:15942-16569 GCA_002407645.1 Ruminococcaceae bacterium UBA5408 | reverse complement strand
GATTTTTCGATTATTTCCCCGAAAATACGGAGTAAAAATTCATTTTGATAACGGAACTCGTCTTTTTTAAGGTAAAAAGCAAAAACAAAGAGCGCAAACTCCAAAAGAAGCGGACGACCTTTTTTATCGCAGGGTGAAATGGGGAAAAATATGCTGTTAAAATAATCGGGTTTAATTTTGAACAGTTTCATTAAAATGTTTAATTCGTCAAGTTCGTAATGTGTAAGAATTAAACTGCGCGAATCGGCGCGCGAATATCGGCTCATAATGCGTGAAAGACTGCCGGAAGCCGTGTCCCCGCAGTCTACCATTAAAATATCGTTGTTACTTCCCATAAGTACAATACACTCGCCGCTGTTAACATAGTGCATTTCTAAACTCCGCAAAATTTTCCACCTCTTATACAATATTATTCTTCTATTATATATTGATATCACGAATAATATTTATCGTTTCGAAACTCCCCCCTAAATACAATTTTCCCGTTTTTAAACTCTGTTCCTGTGCCGTGGCGCATACCGTTTTTCCATTCGCCCGTATAAATTAAGTTACCGTCGGAATCGAATGCCGCACCGCTGCCCGTTGGAATGTTGTCTTTCCAGCTGCCGACGAATATAGAGCCGTCTT
>DHNU01000003.1:15294-15659 GCA_002407645.1 Ruminococcaceae bacterium UBA5408 | reverse complement strand
GTACATCCGTTTGCCATTTGGGTTCTGCCGCGCCCTTCACGCAGTCCGTTAACAACGTTTCCGAAATAGGTATAATCTTCCTTAGCGCTGATAACAATGCGTTTTGCGCCGCCGTTTTTCGGTAATTTACCGCTTAGTTCGGCTTTGCCTTTAAGTCCCTTTGCCGCTACGGAATATTTTTTCGGCTTTTGGGGTTCTTTTTCGTCCTGCGGAGGTAAAAGAGGCTTTTGTGGTTTAGGCAAAACTTTAGGAATATCGTTTTCAATATAATTAAACTCGACATTCTTTGGCTTTACAGTTCCCCATTTTGGTACAAAGCTTTTTATTCCTGTGTCAAGGTCATTAATAACAGCTGTGCGGCTTTC
>DHNU01000003.1:14776-15053 GCA_002407645.1 Ruminococcaceae bacterium UBA5408 | reverse complement strand
ACTATTGTATTTAAAAGGCTTTGTTCCACTGTGCCGCTGTAATACGGAAACGGCCTAAGCTCTATTCTTCTGTACTTTCCCGTAAGCATTACATATTTAAGAAGAACAAGCCCGTCTTCGTTGTCCATGGGTTTAAGTACCGCTTGGGGTAATTCGGTATCGCCGCAGTAGTACGCGGTTTGAAGCCAGTGATATTTATTGTTGTACCTTGCTTTGCTGATAATTTCGCCGTTTAAGTTTCTTGTAATAATACAGTAGCCGTAATTTTGTTTAAATG
>DHNU01000003.1:12768-14512 GCA_002407645.1 Ruminococcaceae bacterium UBA5408 | reverse complement strand
AAATTCTCCCCGACGCATATTTTCGGGCTTTTGCATAACTTCGGATGATATTGGCTAAAGCCATATCGTTTTGAACACCGCCTTCGTACCGTTTAAAGCGAACCATAAAAAATACGGGAGTAGTTTGCATCGGCATAGCGGCAGCCCCCTTTCGCACAGATTACTATATTATTAATTTTGTGCCTTTATCAGTCATTTAGTAAGCCTTAGCCAAATGCGGAAATAACGTTTTTGGTAAGGCTTTCCTGTTTATCAATATTATACCATACTTGTATTTTAAACGAAACATTTATAAAGAAGCTCACGAAATAAAAAATTCTTAAGAAAAATAAATAACTTATATTTCTATCATTTAAGATAAATACATATAAAGCTTGTTGTTGCCTTTTAAACTTGCGGGTGCATCCCCCGTTTCAAAATTATTCATTATAACAGCACCCGACAGCTTGTAGGTTTTATCCTTTGACTCAATAGTATATTTTAAAAGATTGTTTTCGATTTTAAATTGTATATCGTCTATTTCGTCGACTTTAACCGTATCTTTTGGTGAAGTACATTCTATGTTAAGTACATTATTATCAAGTGTAAATACTGCGCAGTCTTCCAATTTATCAGATTTTTCAGAAAGCTTAAATGCGACAGCGGCATACCGTCTGATATAGTCTTCGGCAAGTGCGGCATTTTGCTGATTCATCGCGCTTTTTGTTCCGCTTTTGAAAAAGTCTTCTCCTAAAAACATTACCGAACATGAAGCCGCAATAATAATAGATGTAAAAGCTACGGAAATTATCAGTTCAACAAGTGTAATTCCTTTTTTGCTTTTTAGCATGAAAAGTCACTCCTTAGCGGTAAAGGCAGTCATTTCAACACATTTACTGCCGCCGTCATCATAATAAACAGCAGTTTTGATACGATAACCTTCAATATATTTTTTATTATTTACTTTATCTTTGACTTCGTAAAATGTAAACTGTTTATCATTTTTAACGGACGGAAACTTTGTCTTTTCAATAAAACACGCACCGTTTATTGTTTCTTTCTTTACAGTTTCGGCATCCTCGCTTTTAAGCTTGTCGATAAGTACATCTGCAACAGCTTGAGCTTCTGCGGCAGCGTTGTTCCGGCTGGTTTTTGAAAGAATTGTTTGCTGTGAAAAATTCATAGTCAGCACTACCCCCGAAACTACAATGGCAAGTATAAAAACCGAAGCTATAACTTCAACCAAACTTGTACCTTTTTGGCTTTTAAAATCCATTGGTATAAACACCCCCCGCTGTTTTGCTTGAATCGGGAGCCGCTTTTGGCTTATGCTTTTTAAAATAATCCGCCCCGTCACCACTGAATAAATTAATTCTGTAAGCTTTTTCATGCATATTGTTCGTCGGCGGAATACTGTAATAACCTGCTTTTATCTTATAGCTATATTCATTTCTTTCTGCTCCCGCATAATAAACAACTTCCAATTCTTTTGGTACATAAAGCAGTAAATCATTTTCTTCATCCGTCGGCTTTAAGTAAAAGTTTGCTTCATCACCCTCGTGCGTAATTTTGGGTCTTTCATCAAATTTATCCGCATCATCTTTATAATCAGTGCTGAGGGTAATTTTATCGGCTCTAAAAGCTATTGACTTAAATTCCGGTATTACAAAATCTGAGTTTGGATTGACATATCTTAAATTAATTTCTTTCCCTGCATACACATAAATTCTTCCGTCTGTATTGTACGAAACATAATCATCACTCC
>DHNU01000003.1:8927-12462 GCA_002407645.1 Ruminococcaceae bacterium UBA5408 | reverse complement strand
GATTCATCTATTGCCCCATTAGTACTCCAACCGTTTCCATCATTTAAGTTAAAACCAAATGGAGTAAAAATAGTTTCTCCCGCATATAATTTTTTCGGTGCTTTATATACACTTTGAGGGATTTTAGCGTAATCCGGTATGTCGCTGAGTTTTTTAAGCTTTTTTGCATCTTTGATTAAATCCGTTCCGTTTTCAAAAGAATAGCAGCCTTTACTTATTTTAATGGGTTTATCAGCGTAAACGATACAGTCATTTAAAAAAACGATAATACCTTTTTTATCTTTTGAAATGCTGTTTAAAGTTAATTTACCCCCAAATATTGCATAGATATTTGAATTAATATATACCGCATCACTCGTTATTTCAAAATTACAATCTGTGAAATTCGGAAAGAATAAAATACTTTGATATAAAATCTTATCAAATTTAAAGCCAAAACTATCTTCAAACTCTTTTAATATATCTTCGTTTAAATTAGTTCCCAAAAGCATTACTTTCGGAGCTTTTATTTTACAGTCATTTTCAATACTTAATGTATTTCCAACCGCTACAGGATAAGAACATTCAACATTTCTTTCCATTAATGGGACATACCAATTGTTATAAATATTGAGATAACTCAAATAAGGAGCGGCGGAAATAAAGTCTTCAACAGGAGCTTCTTCTTCAAACTTATATCCAAGCCTTTTTACTCCGTTTGAGGATTTGTATTTTCCGGCAGCATTAATAGTTCTTTTTCCTCTGTCATAAAAAGCTACAGCATCATTTTTATCAGAGCTTATATCAAACCCTAAACTGCTATTATCTTTTTTTATATAAAAACTTTCCGCATTAGGATTTTTTCTTATGTACTCCTTGCCGTACTCAATAGCGGATTTAGCATCAAGATACGCTTGTCTGCCTTCTAACGTATTTTGAGAAAATCCTATGCTGTTTTTAGCGGCAAGAATTAAGCCGGAAGCCAAAACAAAAAGAACCGCACTGGTCATTATTACATAAGCAAGTGCCGCTCCCCGTTTAGAACGTTTCATTGACGCCACCTCTGCAATAAAATCAATTTGTTAATTATGATTATAACTTTTTTATTATAATTCTGACTTTATTTCACCCATATATGGCGGACTGTGCGGCTTATTGATAATGTTTGCTCTCGCGTCTTTGGGCAAACTCCAGTTTAAAAAAGAAGCAATGGGGCTCGGTGATATAAAACTATTCGGTGTAATCGGAATAATCGTTGGTTTTCCACATATTTTTATAGTTTTTCTCTTAACCATATTCTCCTCATTTTTTTATATTCTGTATCTGCTAATTCGAAAGCGGCTGACTAAAAGTCTTTATATACCATTGGGGCCGTATATATGCTTCAGCCTATTGGTATTTCTGTTATTTCGTAAGCAGTTAAATTATTTTATAGTATGGTATCTGTCCCTTTTTAATGTATAAGGAGTTTAAAATGAAAATAACAAATTTAAAACTCGGACAAATTCTCATTGATTCCGGGGTACTTACCGAGGTACAGCTTCAACTTGCACTTCATCGGCAGAAAAAATCTAATAAGAGGCTTGGTGAAATTCTGATTGAAGAAAATTTTTTATCCGAAATGCAAATTATAAGGTCGCTTGAAAAACAGCTTTCAGTTCCTTATCTTGATTTGGATTCCATAAGCATAGACTCCTCACTTTCGTCCTTAGTTCCGGAAAACCTGGCTCGTACAAATTTAATTGTACCTATTAAACGAGAAGGAAGTATCCTTACGGTTGCAGTATCCGACCCGCTTGACTACAACGGAATAAATGATATTGGAATATATACAAAATTAAAACTCAATCCCGTTATTGCAGAACGAAAAAAGCTGGAAACAAAAATAAATGAACTATACACAACACAAAAAGCATTTGCAGCTGCTAAAGAGCTTTCTTTAACACAGTCAGAAAGTATTTCGGATACATACGAAAATGCCGACAGTGCCGACCAGCCTATTATAAGATTTGTAAGCAATATGATTGAACAGGCGGTTCTGTTAAAAGCAAGCGATATCCATATAGAACCGCAGGATGACGTTATGCTTATTCGATTTAGAATAGACGGTCATCTAAGTCTTTACATGAAAACAAGTTCAGAACTTGCTCCGTCCGTAGTTTCAAGAATTAAACTTATTGGCGGAATGAATATTGCCGAAAAGCGTATTCCGCAGGATGGCCGCATAAACTATAAGATAGACGGACAGGAAATAGATATGAGAATTTCCGTTTTGCCCTGTGTTTTCGGAGAAAAAGTCGTTATCCGCATTACAACCGCACTAAGCTTTTCACTTGTTAAAGAAGAAATAGGATTTTTACCCGAAAATTTAATAAAATTCAATTCTCTTCTTAAAAATAACCACGGCATTGTTCTTCTTACCGGTCCTACGGGAAGTGGTAAATCAACCACATTATACACTGCAATAAAAGAAATCATGCGGGAAGATATTAATATAGTTACAGTAGAAAATCCTGTAGAAATGATAATTCCGGATATTACACAGGTAGACATAAACAATAAAGCGGGTCTAACGTTTTCTTCCGTTCTTCGCTCTGTTTTAAGGCAAGACCCGGACGTTGTAATGGTTGGTGAAATTCGCGACAGAGAAACAGCCTCAATTGCAAGCAGTTTGGCTATTACAGGTCATCTTGTCCTTTCCACTCTTCACACTTACGACGCACCAAGCTCCGTTATACGTCTTATAGACATGGGGATAGAGCCGTATATGGTTTCTTCGGCTGTGTTAGGTGTTATTGCACAGCGCCTTGTCAGAACTTTGTGTCCTTACTGTAAGGAAGAATATGAGGCCGCCGAAGAAGATTTAGATATTTTAGGTCTTTCAAAAAATACAAAATTAAAACTTTACCGTGCAAAAGGTTGCAGCTACTGCAATGGCAAAGGTTATAAAGGCAGAACCGCCATTCATGAAATTATGCCTGTAACCAAGGAAATAAAATTTTGCATTAACTATAATAAAAGTACCGATGAAATAAGAGAAGCTGCAATAAAAGAGGGAATGATAACTCTTGACCAAAATATTAAAAAAATTGTAATAGAAGGTAAAACTTCTATTAAAGAGATGCTCGAAGTATATTCGCTTCAAATGTGAGGTGTTAATTATGGACTTTTTGCATATTGTCAAGAAAGCTGTAGAGTCAAACGCTTCCGATATACATCTTTCAGCAAACTGTCGTCCCGCATACCGTATAAACGGAACCATACGTTTTTTAAATGAATCTGTTCTTACTGATGATGACGTAAGTTTAATGATTAAGTCTTGTCTTTCAAAAGATAAATACGAGGACTTTTTAAAAAGCGGAGACACCGACGCTTCTGCAGAAATCAGCGGCTGTGGAAGGTTTCGTGTTAATGCATTCCGCCAAAGCGGCGGCGCCGCACTCGTTATGAGAGTTATAAATGAAAATATGCCCGATATCTCAAAACTGAACCTTCCGCGCTCCATCAAAAAGATACTCGGCCTTAAAGACGGTCTTGTTCTTGTTACAGGTCCTAC
>DHNU01000003.1:0-8666 GCA_002407645.1 Ruminococcaceae bacterium UBA5408 | reverse complement strand
CACAAACCCATAAACTGCATAATAAGTCAAAGAGAAATCGGAACGCACAGCAGTTCGTATGCAAAAGCTTTAAAAGCCGCTCTTCGAGAAGACCCTGATATAATACTTGTAGGCGAAATGCGCGACCTTGAATCAATCGCAGTTGCAATAACCGCCGCAGAAACCGGTCATCTTGTGCTTTCAACTCTTCACACTATCGGAGCTTCAAAAACAATAGACAGACTAATAGATGTTTTTCCACCTCAGCAGCAACAGCAAATACGGTCTCAACTTTCGCTCGTACTTAAAAGCGTAATTTCACAGCGGCTTCTACCTACTTCTGACGGAAAAGGACGAATCCCCGCTTTTGAAACGATGTTTGTTAATTTTGCAATAAGTAATTTAATAAGGGAAGGTAAAACCGCAAATATTAGCCAGTCTATTCAAACAGGGGTAAACCAGGGTATGATTACTCTCGAAAGGAGTATCGAAAATCTGCTCGACCGAGGATTAATTACCAAAGCAACCGCAGATGAATACAATAACTTTTAAGAGGGGATTAAATTGAAATACCAATATACGGCTGTCAATTTAAAAAACAAAAAGTCCTGCGGATTTATTAATGCAGAAAGTAAAGCGGATGCAATTTTACATCTTCAAAACGAGGGTTTGACTGCAGTTGAACTCTTGGAAAATACTGAAAATCAATGCGAGCAAAAATCTATTTGGGAAACAGATGTTTTCGAAAAAGATATCCATAGAATAAAAATAAACAAGAAAAAGCTTCTTACTATACTTAACCAAATGAGCATTATGATGAAAGCAGGGGTATCTCTGCCCATTGCAATGGGCGTTCTGATTGACGGCGAAAAAGATAAGAAAGTGAAACAAATACTTACCGAAATGAATAAAGATTTACACACCGGAATGCCCTTATCAGAATCTATGGATAAGTTTAAAGTATTTTCAAAAATTACAGTTAACATTATAAATTCGGGCGAAGCCAACGGCCGACTTGAAATTGCTTTTGAACGCGCGGCAAAAATTTTGGAAAAAGAAATACGGCTTAGTACAAAAATCAAAGGAGCTATGGGATATCCTGTTTTTCTGCTTATTTTAACGATGTTTTTGATGGCAATAATGAATTCATTCGTACTGCCGAATTTTGCTTCTATTTTCAGTCAGTTTGGAGCAGAACTTCCCGGAATTACAGTATTTATTATGTCTATCTCAACATTCATAGTACATAAATGGTATTTGATACTATTTTTCATATTTGTAATAATATTCGGATATAAAATTATTAAACTAAAGAATAGAGCTTTTGCTGAAGAAACGGACAAGCTGTTACTTAAAATTCCCGCAATAGGTACTTTACTTAAAAAATCTTACACCGCTCGTTTTTGCAGGATTATGTCATCTCTTATAGAATCCGGAGTGGAAATTGTAAAGTCGCTTGAAATTTCACGAGATGTAATTCCCAATAAATACTATAAAAATCAATTATCTAAGATAATAACCGAAGTCAAAATGGGAGCATCAATAAATTCTTCAATGTCAAAATATGAAGTTTTTGACTCACTGCTCGTTTCAATGATACAAGTAGGGGAAAAATCAGGTATGCTTAATGAAACCTTGGATAAAATGGCGTCTCTTTACGAAATTCAAACCGAAGAGAAAACCAAACATTTAACAAGCATACTCGAACCTGCAATGACTATTTTTATCGCACTTATTGTCGGTACTGTTGTAATTTCCATTATTATTCCTATGTTCGATATGTACAGTATAATATCCGCAGGTTAACTTTAAACAATAAATATCGGCGGAGAATTCCCCACCGATATTTCAGAAAAAATTTGCCGATGTTATTGCCTAAAAATGTCCTGTACGTTTCCAAACATACCGTTTACCGCGCGCATTGCTTTGTTTGCATTACGTCTGAAACCTCTGTTGTTCTTCATCATTCTGTTTCCAACTGCCGCAGCGGTAAAACCGGCAACCATACCGGCGCCCATTCCCCTTATAAAGCCCATAGTTTGTTTATACATAATGAAAAACCTCCACACACAAAATATAAAACGTAGGCCTTTCAATATATTCCCCTCTTTCTGTCTGTTTATATCTGTAATATATTTGAAAATTAATACCATTTAAAAAAAGGAGCATACTAAAATGGCGACATTAAACATCGTAATGGTTGAACCGGAAATTCCACAAAACACCGGCAATGTTGCAAGAACTTGTGCCGCAACGGGCGCACGGCTTCATCTTGTAGGACCTCTTGGTTTTAAAATTGACGATAAAAAATTAAAAAGAACCGGACTTGACTACTGGCATCTCCTTGATATTTCCTATTATGATAGCCTTGCCGAATTTTTCGAACAAAATTCAGGTAATTTTTACTATTTTTCAACAAAAGCTAAGAATATCCACTCTGATATAAAATATCCTGATAATTGTTACCTGTTTTTCGGGAAAGAAACCGCAGGACTTCCCGAAAAACTGCTTTTTGAAAATTCCGACAATTGTGTACGAATACCGATGCTTAATAATGAAGACGCACGAAGCCTTAACCTTTCAAATTCCGTTGCAATAGGTGTTTACGAAGTTTTACGCCAATGGAATTATCCTGAACTTCTTTGTGAAGGACAGCTTAGAAATTACAAATGGTGATTATTTTTTAACAAAGTTCCTCAAAGACTGTCTGTTTGCCTTGAAATTGTTAAATATTTATTGTATAATATCGGAAGAAAATCGTAAATTCTATTATAATAATATAAAGGAGTGCTAAGCATGAATTATCTCAACAAAAAGACTGTCGAAGATATAGATGTAGCTGGCAAAAAAGTTTTGGTTCGCTGTGACTTTAACGTACCGTTTGATGATGAGGGAAACATTACTGACCCGAAACGTATCAATGAAGCACTAAAGACAATTAAATATTTGATAGACCATAACGCAAAGGTTATTCTTTGTTCACACCTTGGCCGTCCGAAGGGTGAATTTAATAAGAAATTCTCTTTGGCTCCTGTTGCTGTTTATCTTTCAAAAGCACTTGGGCAAGATGTAAAAATGGCAGAAGATGTCATTGGTGAAAGCGCAAAGAGTATTGCAGCTTCATTAAAAGACGGTGAAGTCGAACTTATTGAAAATGTTCGTTTTCACAAAGAAGAAGAGAAAAATGACCCTGAATTTGCAAAACAGCTTGCTTCTCTTGCTGAAATCTATGTAAACGATGCTTTCGGCACAGCACATAGAGCTCATGCTTCAACAGCGGGCGTTGCTAACTATCTTCCTGCTGTATGCGGTTTCCTGATTAAGAAAGAAATTACAATTATGGGCGGCGCACTTGCCAGTCCGAAGCGTCCATTCGCTGCAATTTTAGGCGGCGCTAAAGTTTCCGATAAAATCGGTGTTATTACAAACCTCCTCGATAAAGTTGACACTTTAATTATCGGCGGTGGTATGGCTTACACATTTATGAATGCACTCGGTTATTCAATCGGCACTTCTATTTGTGAGAGCGACAAAGTTGAACTTGCAAAAGACTTGATGGCAAAAGCTAAAGATAAAGGAGTTAAATTCCTTATTCCTGTAGATAACGTTGTTGCTACAGAATATAAAGCAGACGCAGAACACAAAACAGTCAATTCCGACAATATTCCTGACGGCTGGATGGGGCTTGATATCGGGCCTAAGACTTCCGCCATGTTCTCTGACGCAATAAAGGGCGCAGGAACTGTTGTATGGAACGGACCTATGGGTGTTTCAGAATGGGACAACTTTGCAAAAGGTACAATTGCAGTTGCAAAGGCTGTTGCTGACAGCGGCGCTATTTCCATCATTGGCGGCGGAGATTCCGCAGCGGCTGTTGAAAAATTGGGCTTTGCCGATAAGATGACACACATTTCCACCGGTGGCGGTGCTTCGCTCGAATTCCTCGAAGGACGCGAACTCCCGGGCATTGCGTGCCTTAACGATAAATAATTATAGATTGTTTTGCATAGAAATGCGGCAGCCCTGCTGCCGCATTTAAAATATAATAACATTTTTAAAGGAGATATGATTTATGAACAAGAAGCTGAGAAAAGCGGTTATCGCCGGCAACTGGAAAATGAATAAAACTCCTGTAGAAACTACTGAACTTATCAGTGAAATTAAGCCTTTAGTAAAAGATGCAGACTGCGGCGTTATTGTTTGCGTTCCTTATGTAGACCTTGAAGCTGCTTTACAGGCAACAAAAGGTTCCAATATCGGTGTTGGCGCCGAAAACTGCCACTGGGAAAAAAGCGGTGCTTTTACAGGCGAAATTTCCGCAGATATGCTTAAAACTATGGGCGTTGAATATGTAATTATCGGACACAGCGAACGCAGAACATATTTCGGCGAAACAAATGTTACAGTTAATAAGCGTGTGCGTGCAGCGTTGGACAACGGTCTTAAAGTTATCCTCTGTGTAGGTGAATACCTCGAACAGCGTGAACAGGGTATTACAGCAGAACTCGTTGCAATGCAGACTAAAATTGCTCTTAACGGCGTTAAGAAAGATGAACTTAAAAATATTATCATTGCTTATGAGCCTGTTTGGGCAATCGGAACAGGTAAAACTGCAACTTCACAGCAGGCAAACGAAGTTTGTGCAATTATTCGTTCCACCGTCAAGAATCTTTATGATACAGCATCCGCTGACGCTATGACTATTCAATACGGCGGCTCTATGAAGCCAAACAACGCAAACGAATTGCTGGATCAGCCTGATGTCGACGGTGGCTTAATCGGCGGCGCATCATTAAAAGCTAATGATTTTGCTGAAATTGTAAAAGCCGCAAGCAGATAAATGCATCTGAAAGGCAGGATTTTTAAAATAACATGAAAAAACCTTTAATATTAATGATTCTCGATGGTTTCGGTATCGGTGAAGAAAGCGGCAATGCGATAAAAGCCGCCAACAAACCAAACTTAGACCGCCTATTTGCAAATAATCCAGTAACACAAATTGGTGCATCCGGTCTTGACGTCGGTCTTCCGGACGGCCAAATGGGAAATTCTGAAGTTGGACATACAAACATCGGCGCAGGCCGCATTGTTTACCAAGAACTTACAAGAATTACAAAGTCGATTGAAGACGGTGATTTCTTCGAAAATCCGGCTTTTGTTTCTGCCGCGGATAATGCAGCAAAAAATAACAAAGCTTTACACCTTATCGGTCTTCTTTCAGACGGTGGTGTTCACAGCCATAATTCTCATTTATATGCATTAGTTAAACTTGCAAAAATGAGAGGTTGTAAAAAAGTTTTTATCCACGCTTTTCTTGACGGTCGTGACGTTCCGCCGAGTTCCGGTAAAGACTATGTCGCCAAATGCGCCGCAAAGCTCAAAGAAATCGGCGTAGGCGAAATTGCAACCGTCATGGGACGCTACTATGCAATGGACCGCGACAACCGCTGGGAGCGTGTGGGAAAAGCATATTCTGCAATGGTTTACGGCGAAGGAGTGCAATGTTCCGACCCGGTTACAGCTGTAGAGAATTCCTATAAAGACGGAGTTACTGATGAATTTGTAATTCCTACGGTATGTGCAAAAGACGCAAGCATTAAAGAGAACGATTCCGTCATTTTCTTTAATTTCCGTCCTGACAGAGCCCGTGAAATTACAAGAACATTTGTAGATCCTGAATTTAACGGTTTTAACCGCAAAAACGGATTCTTCCCACTCACTTATGTATGCATGACACAGTACGATGCAACTATGCCGAATGTTATGGTTGCCTTTAAGCCTGAAGCACTCAAAAATACATTGGGTGAATATATTTCCAATAGCGGACTTTCACAGCTTCGTATAGCCGAAACTGAAAAATATGCACATGTAACATTTTTCTTTAACGGCGGAGTTGAAAAACAGTATGAAGGTGAAGACCGCGTACTTATTCATTCACCAAAAGTTGCAACTTATGATTTACAGCCTGAAATGAGTGCATATAAAGTTACCGACGCACTTGTCGAACGTATCAAGAGCGGCAAATACGATGTTATTATACTGAATTATGCCAACTGCGATATGGTCGGTCACACAGGTGTATTCAGTGCTGCAAAAGCCGCTGTTGAAGCTGTTGATTCATGTGTTGGAAGAATTATACATGAAATTAATGAGCTCGGCGGTATTGCACTTATCACTGCTGACCACGGAAATGCCGATAAAATGTATGACGAAGACGGTTCTCCGTTTACTGCTCATACAACAAATCCGGTTCCTTTCTGTGTTGTAGGTTATCCGTGCAAACTGCGTTCCGGCGGAAAGCTTGCTGATATTGCTCCTACAATACTTAAAATTTTAGGCTTGCCACAGCCGAAAGAAATGACCGGTACAAGCATTATTGAATAAAATTACTGATAACTTTATTTTCAATATAATAAATGCCGTTTGGATAATTTCCAAGCGGCATTTTGTTTATTTAATTACGGTTCAAATGCTAAGGTTATATAATTTATTTAAGGCTCATTAGTCTATCTTGGTCTGCCACAGTCCATGAAGGTTACAATATGCATAAACAGAAATTGGCTTATCATCTTCAACTGTAAAAAGTGCTTCGGGTTTGTCCCCCGGTTTAAGCATTTTCATCTGTCCGCCTTTTTCTGTTTCAAGGTAAATCCACTCAATATAGTGTGCATCAACCATTGGATGTTCTGCACTGCCGATTTTAGCTGATACCTCTCCTTCCGAAACACTCACAACAGGAACATGTTTATCATGGGCACCGTCTGAAGTGTTAGGGATAAGTTCAACCATTTCTTCGCCACAACAAATCATTGAAACTCCACTGTTTTTAATCATTTTAACAAAATTTCCACAATGCTTACACATAAAAAATTTTGCGTTTTTGTTTGCCATATTACTTTCCTCCATTTCATATATTTATTATATTCTATTATATCAATTGTTTCTAAAAAAATAAAGAGTTTATTAATAATATGTAATATTATTTGTAAAATTGACAAAAAGTATCAATATATAACAATTATGTTAACTTCATTGCATTAGACTGTAAAAGATGATAAAATATTTAGACATCTAAGAATCGGGGTGATTTAGCCGTTGTTTAAAAAGATTACAGCAGCAATTTTATGCCTAAGCTTAATACTTGCATTTTCGGCATGCTCAAGCAAGTCACCTAAAAATGCAAATAAAAAAATACATTATCAGCTTTCTGCCGAACCTAAAACGCTTGACCCACAGATTGCATCAGACAGTCCGTCATTAACCGTAATATCTGCACTTTTCGAAGGTCTTGTACGTTTGGATAAGGATAATAAGCCCTATCCCGGGGTTGCCGAAAGCTGGCAAAGCAGTGAAAATGACACTGTATTTACTTTTACTTTACGTAAAGACGCAAAGTGGTCTGATAAAGATAATACTCCGGTTACTGCAAATGACTTTGTTTTTGCTTTTCAAAGAGCCCTCGCACCACAGACGAATTCACCAACATGTTCACCCATGTTCTGTATTCAAAATGCAAAGGAAGTCAACAGCGGGGCTGCTGCTCCCAATCAGCTTGGAGTTACCGCTCCAAATGCGCAAACCTTAGTTGTTCGTCTTAAACACCCTTACCCGGATTTTCCTTCTTTAACCGCATCAGCTGTTTTTATGCCGTGTAATCAAAAGTTGTTTGAAGCAACTCATGGAAGATATGGTTTGGAAAGGGATTATACCCGTGGAAACGGTCCTTTTGTTATAGACGGAAAATACGGCTGGGATCATGATAAATATATAAATTTGGTACGTTCTGACACATATAAAGGTCAAAATACACCCTTGCCCGTAAGTGTCAAATTTACTATTGAGAACGAAGACAATAAAATAACAGATCAAATATCCGCACTTACCGCAGGAACCGTGGATGCAATTCAAATTCCGGTAAACAGAGTTGAAGATGCAAAAAAATCCGGATGTGCTGTTAAATCATTTGAAGATACTATATGGGGACTTTGTTTTAACACTCAGTCAGAAGTAATGAAAAATTTGAATATACGCAAAGCATTTATTCAGTCTTTAAACCGCGACCAACTTTTAAAAAATATTCCTCAAAACACAAATGCCGCAGAAAATATAATACCCCCTCTAACAACATTTATGAAAAAAAATTACCGCTCTCTCGTAAATAATCATCCTTATTATTTAGGATACGATGATAATGCCCCGACAACACTCAATCGGGGACTCCGGGAACTTTCTAAATCGGAACTCGGAAACATAAGCGTAATCTGCCTTGATGACCCACAGGTAAAACTTATGGTTAACGATATGATTGCCGCTTGGAACACTAAATTTGACCATTATTTTAATATGGAACCTTTAAGCGAAGAAGACCTTGCCGAGCGCATAAAATCAGAAGATTATCAAATTGCACTATGCCCTGTGGAACCTTCAACCGACGGACCTCTTTCTGTTTTATCCATCTTTAAAAGTGAAAGCAAAAATAATCCTGCATGTTTAAGCGACTCGACATTTGACAAATTAGTCGAAAATGCCGAAAACAGTTATGGAATTGAAGCCGCACAAGCCTTTGCAAAAGCTGAAAAGCGTCTGCAAGATATTGCTGTATTTTATCCTCTTTACTACGGTAAACATTATTTTGCATCCGGTAAAGGAGTTACAGGCGTTGTGTTTCAGCCTTATGGAGGCGGAAT
>DHNU01000047.1:28958-45869 GCA_002407645.1 Ruminococcaceae bacterium UBA5408 | reverse complement strand
TACTTTGTTCAAAAGCTTTAAAACTCGGATGTGAACTTTCACGCAAGAATGCCGAGCTTATAGTTAAATATTGTGGAAATGATTTACAAACTCTCATGAACGAAGTTGAAAAGCTGTGTGCTTTTCTTGGTCAAGGTGAGATTACTTCCGATACCATAGATAATATTGTAGTAAAAAATCTTGAAACAAGAGTTTATGATTTATCCAAAGCAATTCTATTAAGTAATTATGATAAAGCCTATCGAGTCTTGGATTTACTTTTTTATCAAAACGAAGAACCTGTTTCTATTTTAGCGGTACTCTCATCTGCCTATATAGATATGTATAGAGTTCGAATATCGATACAAAGTGGATATAGTGTAATGGAACCGGTAAAGTATTTTAACTATGCACGCAAGGAATTTAGGCTTACTAACGCAGAAAGAGATTCTAAAAGATTTTCAGTACCGATGCTTCACCAAAGCCTTGAAGTGCTTTTAAAAGCTGATACAGCGCTTAAAAGTTCACGTGGAGACAGACGAATTATTATGGAGAAACTTATAGCACAGTTGTTATTAATTGCGGAAAAGGAGAAAATAGCTTGATTAAAGTAAAAGAAGCAGTAATTGTAGAGGGTAAATACGATAAAATTAAGTTGTCATCAATTATTGACGGATTAATTATAGAAACAAACGGTTTTCAAATTTTTAAAGACAAAAAACAAATGAATATGATTAGAAAGCTTGCGGATAAAAGGGGAATTCTTGTACTTACTGACAGCGATTCTGCGGGATTTATTATCAGAAATTATCTTTCAGGCTCAATAAGTGCCGACAAAGTGAAGCATGCATATATACCGGACATTTTCGGGAAAGAAAAGCGAAAGGAAAAGCCTTCAAAGGAAGGTAAATTAGGTGTCGAAGGTGTACCTGTATCAGAAATAGAAAAGGCGTTAAAAAGAGCAGGCGTGACTTGTGAGACAGAAGAGAAAAAGGCTGAACGTAAAATTAACAAAACAGATTTATATATAATGGGACTTTCAGGCGGGCCAAACAGTGCATTGAAAAGAAAAGAACTATTGAAAAAACTTTCACTTCCGGAACATTTAGCAGCCAATTCACTTGTTGAGGTTTTGAACAGTATGATGAGTTACAACGAATTTTGCAGTTTAATCGACAAAATCTGAAAAAATTCTTAAAATACTCTTGACATTTGTTGGCCGATAATGATATAATACTTCTTGCTGAGTTGCGCGAGTGCTGGAATTGGCAGACAGGCACGTTTGAGGGGCGTGTGTTGTATGACGTACGAGTTCAAGTCTCGTCTCGCGCACCAAACTCACATAATCCGAACCATATCTTCCAAATAGGAGATGGGTTCGGGTTTTGTATTTTACTTAAAGATTTGCAATATGTATAGTGAAAAGCCGATGGAGTTTTGTGTTCCATCGGCTTTTACTATTTTATGCGATTGCTTTTTTCTTTTCTTTCTGCTCCTTTTTCCACTGTTCATAGGCTTTCATATTCTTATCGTCCTTGTAAAAATCTAAGGCACTTGCAAGGTAAGATTCTGCTAAAGACTCTGTTACTGAATCAGGTATTTCCTTTACCTCGGGTGGAAGGCATAGAATAGATACCTCAAATCCTTTATCGTCTAAATCTTGTATAACAGCTAATAACTCTCTAAGTTGGTCGTGTATTGTTTTCATATATTTAATCTCCTTAATACATTGTCATTTCAAAATCTTGCTCTTGCTCGCTTTGCAGTTTATGACCGGCGGCAAGCTTTTTGAGATTTTCTCTTTGTTTTTGCTTTCTGTCTGTCCAAGTCTTTAGAGTAATTGGCGGTGGGGTATTACCAACACTTTCAAGGTTTTTGCCCAGTGAAATGACATCTTGGGCAAGTCCATAATGTACTTGCATTTCACCCAGCCATCCCTCAGGTGGCTCATAGGTAAGTGGTTTGAATCCTGTTTCTTGCCTGAAAATAAATAACTTTTCTAAATTTTCTTTGAGATAGGTGTCATCGTGTAGCTTGTTATCTCTACACTTATAACCCTCTGGAGTGGTATAGGTAATGTATTTTCTCATATCGCTCCAGTTGACTTCATAGCCCTCATATTCCATATTGTGAATGAAGCTTTCTCTATCGGTGGAGTATAAAAGGGCATCTTCTATAGCGGCAATGAGCTGCAGTTTCCAACTTTGACCACGCTCGGCTGCACGATATTCTTTTTGCTTTATAGCTTGTCCTCGTTTCAATTTTTGGTAAGGCTCTAAAACCATCAGCCCATGAGCCATACAAATTTGGTCATTGACCATTCGTTGCTCCATTAAAACATCGTGATTTTGATGTAGTTTTTTGCCTGTTTTGAAGCTTACGGAGTTCACCACAATGTGATTGTGTGGGTGCTTGGTGTTGCAATGAGTAGCAACCATAACCTCAAAATCGGGGAACAACTTCTGTGCAAACTCCAATCCAATCTCATGAACTTTCAGTGGTGTGACCTTATCTTCTTCTGAAAATGACTGCACAAATTGATAAAACTGTCTGCCATCATCATTCTTGTACTGCTGTTTGGTGAAGCACATTTCTGCAAAGCCACTGTAATAATTGCAGTTGATGCCTGTCCTCAAAGGTATATCGTTGTAGTAAACCTTGTTGCTGTCTGAGATGTAATTGAGCACTCCAGCCATTGCGCCCTTGGTTTGTTTCTTATTTTTGACTGCACTAAACACTGCCATCGCTGTCCACCACCTTTGTGAGTTCTTTGATTTTCCAATAGATTGCGGTCAGGCTTTCCTCGGTTTTATCAAGTTTAACTGTGTTAACTAAGCCTTGATGGGATAGCATGGTCAGCTGGTTGAGGTTGTTTCCAATCTTTTTTAGCTGACTTACTATCTCGGGAAGTCCATCTATAATGATGACCTCTTTGCCTAATGCTGACTGCGTGATATAATCGGTAACGGTCATTTTAGCTTTTTTAGCCTTATTTTTAATGGTAACTAAGTCTTTTTCCGATACCCTGAATGCGTAAGTTTTATCTTTTGTTTGCTTCATTCAATTCCTCGCTTTCGTAAAATATGATAATTCTATCACTCTAAGGGGTGCGGGTCTCCCGCCGAGCAGTGGCCGCCGTATAGGCGGACGCTATGCTCGCCCTACCCTAAAGGGTAGGAATTCGTAACCGAAAGCTCCCCTGCTAATATAAAATCGGTATAAATCGAAAATTTGTCCGCAACGGTGGGTTAATTTGCGTTTTATTTGTATGGGTGGGCACATTATGCCACCCCATCGTCATTCTCGGCACATAGGGGCGAACAGGGGGCAACGGCGGCGAGATTACTCTTTGCTGACGGGAGCTGACACGTAGACGGGAGATTTTGAGGGGAGTTTTCATCCGTCATCGTGTCATTGGGAATATAACTGAGAGAAAACTCTCGCCGTTCAAAGGTTCTATTTTCAGAATAGGTAATGTTGTTTTCAGTTAAATAACTCATCTGCTTAATGATTTTCTTTTTTAGTGCAGATGGGTTGCACTCCAGTTTTAAACTTTCCGCAAGTTCCGTTGCCGTACCTGTAAAACTTTTAATTGATTTAATAAAATCAGAGAGAAGAATAATCACTTCATCAACCTTTTTCTGCTCCACCTCAATTGGCTCACGAAGTTCCCAAAGAAAATTGGTTTTGTTAAATTCCAAAAACAATTCTCGTTGTTCAATATCTCGTCCTGTACAGATAAGCACTGCTCGGTTCTCAATTCTTTTTTCTTTTTGGAGCACAAAGTTGGTATCAGCTCCGCCAGCGATGCCACTGGTGCCGGAAATCATATTCAGCGGATCGCTGTCACTTGTTTTTCGCAAGTGGTGAACAAGAATAATCGCAATTTTATATTTGTCTGCAACTTGTTTTAGTGCGTTGATGTCATCATAGTCGGCGGCATATGGATTGACATTTGCGGTAGAATTACTACGGACTTTTTGCAAGGTATCAATCACGATTAAGCCTGTTTCAGAATGTTCCTTGATAAAGTTTTCAATCTGAATCTCTAAACCGTTGCCGATAGTGTCGCTCATAATTGCAAAGTGTAGATTCGGCGGTGCATCATCTGTAATTTCAAACAGCCTGTTTTGAATTCTTGCAAAACTATCTTCAAGGCAAAGATACAAAACTTCACTTTTGTGAGTTTCAAACTCCCAAACCTTTTCGCCTTTTGCAACCTGCAAGCAAATCCACAACGACAGCCAGCTCTTGCCGATTTTCGGTGAGCCTGCGAGAATATGCAGTCCTTGCGGTATCAGCCTATCTACAATAAATTTCAGTTGTTCAAGTGGTGTGGTCATCAAAGTTTCTGCATCCATGGTTTCCAGTTTGTTTTTCATTTGCATTCTCCTTTTTTAATTTTCGGTTTTGTCGTTCTACCTAAAGCAGTTCCTGACCGAGGTTCTCTCCGCCGTTTCCGTCGCTCGCTCTTTCGAGGTCGTGGCAACCGTATCACCTTTAGACGATTATTTAATTTTCAAGATACAATGCTTTTCTTCTACTTTCATTTTACAAATTAATGTGCTATCCTTATATCGTGAATTAAAAGAATTTTATTTTACTAAAATCAATTCTTTACATAAGGAGGGCATTATGGAGATTACATATCCTTTTGCTAAGGTTTTTACTGACAATACAAACAAACTGAATGTATTTTTCTTGCACGATACACAGCACACTACTTTTGAGCAAATTGGGGACATTGGAAATGGCATTGTAGATTTTTGCGAACTTGATTTTACAAAGGTTTTGGATAAAATAAAAAGCTCGAGTACCATAACGGTATCCGAGCAGAATTTTGAAAATATTAAAAAAATATTTTGGAATGCTGTGGACTTACTGAAAGATAAGCACAGCTATGTACATTTCTTTTTAAACAGCGAGATTTTAAGGACATTCTATGCAAGTCAAAAGACAAAAGTAGAAATGGTTGATTATCTTATATTTCTGTTTCACTATTATGCAAATTTACAAAAGACTTATAGCGATGCTTTGGAAATGAGTCTTAACAAAGAAGTGCTGACGGAATACACACTTGCAGAGCGTTATATGATGTTTTGCAATCTTACTCCAACCTTTACACATCATATGCTCCGTTCCATGTATGGGATTGCTCCGATTTCTTATGGCAAGTTTGATACAAGTAAACTGATTGCTTTTGATGATCCAAAAGATGTGGATACTCGAAAGGTTTTGCAAAATATTCATCGTGACAGTAACTATGAAGTCAGTATGTGGCAGTATTTTGCCATTCAAAGTTTAGAGGAAATGCTATATCTTGAGTTTATGGAAATGATTAAGCGAGGCATTTTAGTGAAGCGGTGTGCTTTGTGCGATAAGCTCTTTGTGCTTGCAGACAAACGCAAACGAGATTATTGCGACAGGATTTATAAAAACAATCGCACTTGCAAACAGGTTGGTGCAAAAATGAAATTTAATAAATCTGTTGGGGAAGATAAGTTTTTGCAAGAGTTTCAGAGAATTTACAACCGTATGTATTCAAGGTACTACCGCATTGATGCTTGGGATTCCGAGTGCGAAACCAACAAGCTTTCAGAGAAAGAATTTAGAGAGTGGTCTGCTCTCGCATCCAAGTTGCGACTTGACTATAAGGCTGGGAGCATAAATGGTGACGAAATGATTGACGCACTTTCTAAAAGTACAGAATATTGATCTAACTTATAAAAGCTGAGGGAACAATTCATTCTCTCAGCTTTTGCTTGTCTGGTTAATCCATAATGCCAACCATCTTATTGATGTCACCATCACTGCATACCATAGTGCCACCGCCCATGATGCCAATTTTGTTGCCGTTCTCGTACATATCCTCTGCAAAGATACATTCGTTTTCACCTTTATCTTCAATCCATCCGAAACCTAAGAAGTAGCTTTGGCGTTTGCCATTTACAATGCGGGTATCACCCATCCTTGGGGTGTTTGGCTCTTTAGATGTTAGTGTAGTTGGCTTTGTAGCCGTTTGTATCGTGGGAGTAGGGGTAATGGTCGGTTCTTCTTTTTCTGTTGGCTGTGGTGTGGAGCTTTCTTCAGTTGGTGGTTTAATAATTTCCTTGATCTGGGTGCTGATTTTTGGCATTGCTTCGCCTACAAGTGGCTTTGTTTCAAAGGGTGGTGTATAAGTCTTACTCACTTCTACGACCCCCGACACAGGGCAATTTTGGGGCGAACTTGGCGAGCTTGTCTGCTCTGTGTGATAAGCTGTTATCATCAGAGAAAGAATTGCAAGTGTAGTTGCTGTCAATGCTATTTTAGTTTTCTTCATCTTTCTGCACCTCCATCGGCATAAAAGAATTCCCACAGTTTTGAGAGTCTATCTCAGCACTGTGGGAATCGTAATTTTGTAATTCATTTGTTAACTCAAAGCCTAATTTGAAGCCTTGAATGAAACTGTCTTTGCTTTGGTAGTTGCAAGCCATTTCCAGTGCATCAATAATTCTTAGTACCAAGACTTTATCTTCTTTGGATAAGATTTGTATAAGCTTTTTGTGGTTTTCTTCAATTGAAGATTTAAGTTCTGTTTGTTCGATTGGCTTATAAAAGCTGTGGTATAGGTCATCTAATTTTGTTGGCATATTCTCGCCCTCCTTTGTTGGTACAAATGATACCACAAGAAAGATGAGATAGCTATACAAATTTATATCAAATCATATAAAACACTATCTTTTTATATATTGATTTGATATAATAATATCATTAGACAATGGAGGGTTGAAATAATGGAACAAAACTTCAATGAACCTTGGGTTGGCACAAAAGAAATTGCTGAACATCTGGATGTTACAAAAGATACAATACACAAATGGATTAAAGTGGGGACTATTCCTTGCTCTCGTGTGGGAAAGCTTTGGAAATTCAAAAAATCAGAGGTTGACGCTTGGATAAAATCTGGTGGTGCAAAGGATTCATAAATATATGGAGGTGTATTATGGCTAAAAAGAATGATGATTTTTTTAAACAGAAGAAGCCTTGGTCTGAAGTAAAAGATGAGCTATTAGGATGTTATTTAAAACCTTATATGCAAAAAATACTTTACACCAAACACCCAGTCGTATATGTAGATTGCTTTGCAGGAAAAGGTGCTTTCGAAGATGGCAAACCTGGATCGCCACTGATTGCACTCAACACAATGCAGGAGTGTATCGGACAAACCAAGATTGATGGGTGGAGTATTCAACCTAATTTTATTGATTTAAACTATGCAAATGATTTACATAAAAACCTTGCTGGCTATGGAGACATTACAATCATATCTGGACGCTATGAAGATAAAATTGAAAATCTATTACTTAATAAAGCAAACTGTAATGTCTTCCTTTATATAGATCCATATGGTATAAAAGCACTTAACTATAGGCTTTTTCAGGATTTCGCCACTAAATATAGTTTCTACAGCATTGAATTATTAATCAATATGAATTCTTTTGGATTTATTAGAGAAGGTTGCCGAGTATTGGGTGTCAGTTTTGACAGTAGCGATATTTTTGAAGATTTAATAGAATACGAAAGCACAAAATTGGATACCAATGAAAAATCAGTAGAAACTTTAAATGAAATTGCAGGTGGAGACTATTGGCAAGATATAATCAAATCAAAAAATCGTAATGAAATCAGTGTTTATGAAGCGGAGTCTTTATTTTCTGAACAATACTGCGAACGATTGAGAGAAAATTATAGTTATGTATTGAACATGCCATTGAAAATAAAAAAGGGGCAAGTACCAAAATATCGAATGATTCATGCAACTAATCATGTAGACGGCTGTCTGCTGATGGTAAATAACATTTGCAACCGTTGGCAATTTATGAAAGACATACAGAACAATGGTCAACAATTGCTGTTCGAAGAAAACTACAACAATGAAACTGTAGATATGGCTGATATTACGCAAAAGGCAATAACTGTTTTTCAACAAGCAAAGGAATTTACAAGATTAAATCCTATTCTTGCTGACTTCTTTATGCAGAACGGACCTATATGTAAGGTTAGCGAAATAAAAGACATTATTAAGGATTTAGAGAAGAAGGATAAAATTGAAGTAAGGAGAACTCCAGCATATACAGATAAAGGAAAACCATCTAAATTCTTTGCAGACGAGAAAAAACAAAAAACTGAAATTAGGTGGAAAAGATGAAAACAATAACAAGAAAATCCATGCTCTACAAAACAGGTGTAGAATATGGCGATTATACTATGAACCATGTGGCGGGTTGTTCACATGGGTGTAAGTACCCATGCTATGCATTTTTAATGGCAAAGCGATTTGGCAAAGTAAAGGATTATGAAGAATGGCTTGAACCTAATCTCGTTAGCAATGCTTTAGAACTCTTAAGAAAAGAAATTCCAAAATTAAGGAACAAAATAAAATCTGTACAACTATGCTTTACAACTGATCCTTTTATGATGGGATATGAAGAAATAAAAGATATGAGTCTTGCTGCCATAAGAATGCTTAATTCACATGGAATAAAATGTACTGCTCTTACAAAAGGTCTCTTGCCTAAAGAATTGGCTAACTTTTCAAAAGAAAATGAATATGGTATTACATTTATCTCTTTAGATGAAGAGTATCGTAAAATAATGGAACCAGGAGCATCTTCATATGCAGACCGTTTGGCATCATTAAAATATTTACATGATGAAGGTTGTAAAACTTGGGTGAGCATTGAGCCTTATCCTACCCCTAATCTCATTCAGCAAGACTTATTGCCTATTTTGGAAGCAGTATCTTTTGCAGATAAAATTATTTTTGGCAGAACAAATTACAGCAAAGAAATAACAGCATATAAAAAGCACAAGGAATTTTATAACACACAAGCTAAAATTGTTATAGAATTTTGTGAGAAAAACAATATTGCTTATCACATAAAAGATGGCACGATGACGGAGGTTATAATGTAATGGCAACGCAAGAACAGTTGGATGCAAAAAAGCAAAAAAAAGATGAATTTTATACACAGTATGAGGATATACAAAAAGAAATAAATACATACATAGAATACAATCCTGATGTTTTTAAAAACAAGACAATCTTATTACCATGTGATGATCCTGAATGGAGTAACTTCACAAGATTTTTTGCACAAAATTTTCACAATTTAGGCTTGAAAAAATTGATTAGCACAAGCTATGCTGCTGATAGCAAACCATCTGAGATTCCATATCAACTAACTTTATTTGAAACCGAAAGTGATGAATATGACGAAAATAAGACAAGAAGTTATGGCAAAATATTTACACTTACTCGTGACAAAAACAACTCCGGTAAAATAGATATTGATGATTTAGAATGGCATTACCTTAAAGGTGATGGTGATTTTAGGAGTAACGAAATAAAAAAATTAAGGGATGAAGCGGATGTAATTGTAACAAATCCCCCTTTCTCACTATTTAGACAGTTTATTGCTTGGGTTCTTGAAGCAGATAAAAAATTCCTAATAATCGGAAATCAAAATGCTGTTGCGTATAAAGATGTTTTTCCGTATATTCAAAAAAATGAAATATGGTATGGTCCATCTATATCATCTGGAGATAGGAAATTTGGCGTTCCAGGCAACTATCCATTAGATGCAGCTGGATGTGGAATTGATGAAAACGGAATGAGATTTATAAGGGTTAAAGGTGTTAGATGGTTTACAAATATTGACCATGGAAGACGACATCAATTACTATCTCTTATGACCATGCAGGATAATCTAAAATATAGTAAACACAAAGAATTAAGAGATAAGGAATATAGAACCTTTTTTAACTACGATGCAATTAATATTCCTTTTACAGATGCAATCCCAAAAGATTATAATGGTATGATGGGCGTTCCAATAACATTTTTGGATAAATATTGTCCAGAACAGTTTGAAATTATCGGATTGGGAATTGCAAATTTGGGACTCGAAATTGGTGTGAAGCCATACACACCAGAACATCAACAATATCGTAAAGATATCCAACATAAGGGAGCTGTCGACGGAGATTTGTATATGCTTGATGATGCGGGACATCCCGATGTTCCATATGCTCGCATTATAATAAAGAAAAGAGGCTAAATCTATGAAAACACTACTGAATACAACTCTTACAGTTGAAGATATATGTCAAGGTTTTGTTTACAATGAATATGAAGGCAAAGGGTTGTTTGGGCTTTCGGGAAAGCTTACCATTCAACCTGAATATCAAAGGAACTACATCTATGCAGATGGTAAAAAAGATGTAGCTGTTATAGACTCTCTTTTAAAAGGATACCCTTTAGGATTGATATATTTTACTAAAGTTGCAGAGGACAAATTTGAAGTTTTAGATGGGCAGCAAAGAATAACAAGCTTTGGTAGATTTATAACCGGAAAATTTGCCATAAAAGGTAGTAACGGCATTCCTCAATATTTTAGCGGACTGGCTGAAGATTTAAAAGAGAAGATTTTAAAATCCCCTCTTACAATATATGAATGCGAAGGAACTGAAAGCGAAATTAAAGAATGGTTTAAAACTATAAATATTGTTGGTGTTCCTTTGAATGAACAAGAGCTTTCAAACGCTATTCATTCAGGTCCATTTGTTACTTTGGCAAAAGAAGAATTTAGTAATAGTCAAAATGCTAATATCCAAAAATGGAGTGCTTATGTTTCCGGTAGTGCAATAAGGCAAGATTATTTAAAAACCGCTTTAGAATGGGTAAGTAAAGGTAATATTGATGCGTATATGAGTAAACATAGATACGATGACAATATCAACGAGTTAAAGGCATATTTTAATAGCGTTATTGATTGGATATCAAGTGTATTTACTGATGTAGAAAGTGAAATGAAAGGTTTGCCTTGGGGAGAACTTTACGAAAAATACCATAAAAATGCATACAATCCACAAACAGTTTCGAGCAAATTAAAAGAACTGTATTCTGATTTTTCGGTCAAAGATAGAAAAGGCGTGTATGAATATATTTTAGGTGGATATGTTGACACTAAGCTCTTAAATATTCGCATATTCGACGACCGAGTAAAAAAGGTTGTTTATACAAAGCAAAGCGAAGAAGCAAAAGAAAAAGGTGTATCAAATTGTCCTTTATGTGCGTTAGGTAATGACAATAATAAGTCAAGAATTTATAAGATTACTGAAATGGATGCCGATCATGTAACTGCATGGAGTAACGGTGGAAGCACTGATATTGAGAATTGTCAGATGCTTTGTAAAACACATAACAGGGCTAAAGGAAATAAGTAAACTTCTCATTTATGGAGGTGTATCCAATGTCCACAATAAACAACTCAGAAATAATAATGTATCAAACCGAAGATGGTTTGACTAAGATAGAAAGCACATTTGATGGCGATACTGTCTGGCTATCTATCGATCAAATGGCTGAGCTGTTTCAGCGTGATAAATCTACGATCTCTCGCCATATTAAAAATATTTACACCGAAGGTGAATTGACTCCCGATGCAACTGTTGCAAAATTTGCAACAGTTCAAACGGAGGGTAGCAGAGAGGTTGAAAGACAAATTGAATACTACAACCTCGATGTTATTATTTCCGTAGGATACAGAGTTAAATCCATTCGTGGCACTCAATTTAGAATATGGGCAAGCGGTGTTTTAAAAGAATATATGCGTAAAGGTTTTGCCTTAAATGATGATATTCTTAAAAACAATGGTGGCGGTATCTACTTTGATGAGTTGCTTGAGCGAATTCGTGATATCCGCTCATCTGAGAAAGTCTTTTGGCGAAAAGTTCTTGACATCTATGCAACAAGTGTGGATTACGATCCGAGAGTTGAGAGTTCTATCATGTTTTTTAAGACCGTGCAAAACAAAATGCATTGGGCTGCACATGGTAAAACTGCTGCTGAAAAGATTTTTTATTCTGCAGATGCAGACAAGCCTAATATGGGAATGACAACTTTTAAAGGCAAAGAAATCAGACAGTCTGATGCCTTGATTGCTAAAAACTATTGTTCAGAAGACGAATTGTTGGCACTCAATGATGTTGTTTCTGCATATTTAGAATTTGCCGAAATGCAGGCAAGACGAAGAATACCTATGTATATGTCGGACTGGATTGAAACTTTAGATGGCTTTTTAAAACTTTCAAGGCACGAAATTTTAACCCACGCAGGTTCAATCAGTGCCAAAACTGCCGAGCTAAAAGCTAAGGAAGAATATAGAAAGTACAAGGCTTTGCAATTAGAAAATACATCTAAGGCCGAAAAAGACTACTTAAAAGCTTTAGAAAATCTTGAAACAAAGCTATTGAGTGGTGGAGAAAAACAAGATGAGTGATGATAAAAATCAAGTTGTTTCAACATATATGACAGTTTCTGATGCTTCCAAGAATTGGGCAATTCCCAAGCACAGAATTGTTAAGCTGTGTGAAGACTGTTTGATAGATGGTGCTGCTAAACTTGGTGACGATTGGATTATTCCAACGGATGCGCAAAAACCAGAAATAATAATTAACACAACGCTTTCAAGACCTGTCAAAGCAACAACTGCTGTGCAAAAAGTTGTTCTTGATCATATAGAAAAAGGCGAGAATTTTCATACGAGAGAGATTGAAATAGACGGAAAAATATTTATTGTTTCAAGTGCTTTTCCCAAACAAGGATGTACACCTGAAGAAGTGTTTGTTAGTTATTTGGTCAGCCAGTTGGAAAAGTATGATGGTTTGAGGCCCAGCGCAAGCGACCACAATGATTTAATGAAGGAAATTAGAGCTATAAGTTCAGCAAACTCGAATACTTTAGAAAAATACATAGAGCATTATAGAAAGCTTTTTAAAGAGTATGGTTTTTCAGATGAGGATATTGAGGTTCTTTTAGAAAGAAAGTCACAGGACTATGAAGACTTTATCCTATAAAATCTTGTAAAACCAATTTTTCTAAGCTACAATACAATCCACTACAAGGGAGGTGGCACTGTGAATGCAGTAATTTATGCTCGTTATTCCTCTGATAATCAGAGAGAAGAAAGTATTGAAGGACAGCTTCGTGAGTGTATGGCTTTTGCCGAAAGCAAAGGGCTTACTGTAATCGAAAGCTATATAGATAGAGCCTTTTCAGCCAAAACCGATAATCGTCCTGAGTTTCAGCGAATGGTAAAGGAGTCCATCAAGCGAAAGTTTGAGGTCGTTATCGTTTGGAAATTGGATAGATTTTCTCGAAACCGATACGACTCGGCTCACTATAAAGCACAGCTTAAAAAGAATAATGTTAGGGTTGTTTCTGCTACCGAAAGCATTTCCGATGATGCCTCGGGTATTTTACTTGAGTCTATGTTGGAGGGTTTTGCAGAATACTATTCCGCTGATTTATCCGAAAAAGTAATCAGAGGACTGACTGAAAATGCACTGAAATGCAAGTACAATGGCGGTGGTATGACTCTTGGCTACACTGTCGATGATGAGCAGTATTTTCAAATTGACCCGGTGCTTGCGCCTATCATTCAAGACGCTTTCAAAAGATATGTAGACGGTGCCACTATTAAAAACTTGGTGGATCATTTCAAAGAATTAGGTGTTAAGAATTATCGTGGTGGAGATTTAAGTATTGATGCTGTAAAGCTAATGCTTAAAAATCGCAAATATATCGGTGAATACTCTTATCGTGACATTGTTACACCCGGTGGTATTCCCGCCATAGTGCCTGAGGAATTGTTCAATAAAGCACAGGAGCGAATGGCGAAAAATAAAAAAGCTCCCGCAAGGCACAAGGCAAAACAGGATATGTATTTGCTCACAACTAAGCTACTTTGTGGCAAATGCGGGGCATATATGGTTGGCGAAAGTGGGACAAGCCGCAATGGCGCTTTCCACCAATATTATAAATGTGCCCATGTGAAACAGCACAAAGGCTGTGATAAAAAGACTGTTCGCAAGGCTTGGATTGAGGATATAGTTGTCCATTACGCTATGGAAAAGGTTATGGACGATGACTATATCAACGAGGTTTCTGAGAAAGCATTTGAGGCACAGAGCAAAGAAAATACTGTTATTCCTCAGATTAAAAAGCAACTTGCTGAAACGGAAAAAGCTATCAACAATATGATTAAAGCAATCGAGCAAGGCATTATTACATCTTCCACAAAGGATAGGTTGCAAGAGTTAGAGCAGACCAAAGAAAACCTGCAAATCAATCTTGCACGAGAGCAGATGACTAAGCCACCCCTTGATAAAGACCAAGTTAAATTCTTTATTATGCAATTTCGCAACCTTGATATTACCAAGGAACATGACAGAGAAATTTTAATTGATAACTTTGTAAACTGCATATTCCTCTTTGATGACAGAATTATTTTTGTTTTCAATCATCAAGCCGATTATGAAACCGTAAATTTACAGGACTTAGAGTGTTCGGATATTAATGACATCACTGCACCAAAACATAAACCGCATGGATACTGAAAAGTCAGTGTTCATGCGGTTTTTCTTATGTTTAGCCTAAGACTGGGAAAGACGATAAAAGAGGTTTAAAGACAAAATTAAGTAGGCGTTTTGGTAGGCGTTGTAGGCGTACTTGTTTCATTCATTTATTAGTTGGTTCAGTTTATCGCGTGTACTTTCAATCATTTTTGGCTTTAGTGATAAATATACGTCGCGTATCATCTGCGCATTGGCGTGTCCAACAATTTGCACTGCGATATCTTCTGATACTCCCGCCTGCGCCAACATACAAACATACTCGTGTCTGAATTGGTGTGCGCACACATCGGCCGCCCACGTTGTGTAGAAAAGCACGTTCATGTCGCAGCTAATTGTGGAAGCTTTGGAACATGGATATAAGACGCTGGCATATTCCGGTGAGCTGACCGACTACCATTTCAAGTGCTTGCTGGATTTGCAGGCGGCAGGACCCAAGAATATCACGGCAAATATCAATCGGTTCGGCGAAGAAACATATTTTCTTACGAATTCGGTGGAAGAACAGATTAACAACTGGTATAGGAGCAAAGCATATATTTACGACAACAATTGTATCGATGACGGAGACGAATTCGAAAGTTTGACAGAAACGGTGGAACTGGCCGTCTGCCGATATGGCATCCGGTTTGTGTGCATCGACAACCTCATGACCGCTCTGGACGTCGACCTGAAAGACGACCTTTACCACGCACAGTCGAAGTTTATCAAAAAGCTCAAGCAAATCGCGGTGAAATACAACATTGTTGTCCTTATAGTTGCACATCCCAGAAAAACGGTATCACGGCTTGAAAACGATGATATCTCCGGTTACTGCGATATTACGAACCGCATGGACGTTGTGATGGCCTACTTCCGCAGCGCTGATGAGGACTGTGACAGCAAACTGGCCATTCTAAAAAACCGCCTGACCGGAAGACTTACGGTGAATGGTGAGGAAATCAAGCTGTTTAAACGTTCAAACTGAATCAGGATTAAGTTAGCTGGCTATTCAAAAGAGGTTGAATTTGGCACATGCGAAACATGCCAGAAGATTTAAGAATCATTGATGGGAGAGCACCTTGATAGAAACGCCATAGTCCTTAGAGACTGGATCTAAAAACAGTGGAATGTGTGGCGGGTAAAAAGTGAATATTGTAAAGCACGCAACAAGCACCAAAACAATCATAATCGCCACAAGCTGAGGCTCTGTACCAACATCCGCCTTATTAATGATTCGCCGGCTATATGCATAAGCGACTGCAACACCCAGAATGAAGGTTAAAATATCTGCCCAGAGGTAATGCTGTCCCACAATTCCTGTATAAGTGTAAAACACAGTTACAATTACCAACATCCCAGGTACTATCCCTAATGTTTTAGCTACAATAAAATTTGGATAATCTTTTCCAACTGCAAAATACTCAACAACGCTATATAGCAGCATTGGCACAAAAAGTAACTTTAAGTGTTCCCAAGTGCTTTCATTTACCGGACTAAAAATTCCGACAATTCGATTTTGTCCGGTCCAATCATAGATGAAATGCAATATAGTTCCAATAATGATAACAAAAATTAATCCTGAGATTTCCCAACGAGCAAGTTCATTTTCCATAATTAACGCCCCTTTCTCTGAATTGTATGCAGCTAAATAAAAAAATAGCAGGCTAAAAATGAAAGCTCATATTTGTGATAAGTCCCGAGTAAATCAAATGCTTCAAGCTGGAGAAATTCGCAGATGGATGAAACTGACGGCGCTTGCACTCGCACGACCACTTTCTCTTAAAGGTCACGGAATGGGTGCACGCCAGATTGCAAAAGTAATTATGGCAATTTCAGATATTTCAAAAGAACGTGATAAGGATGATTTATCCTGGTTTCATGCTGATAAAAAGCTAATTGATGAAATCGGACTTCATTTTGACAGGAAAAATTATGATTTGATGGAAGGACTCTGGAATGACCAGAGAAGAAAAAATAGAGTTTCTGGGCCGCTACAAGGAAATCGACGACGAAATCAACCGGTTCTGTGAAGAATCATCGGTTTGGAGAGCAAGAGTAACGAAAATCACACCTACATACAGTTGCTTGCCGAAGGGCAGCCGGCAGGATGACAAACTCCAATCGGAAATTGAAAAGATTATGGAGATGGAAGAAGAAATCAACGCTGAAATTGACCGGCTGCTGGATGCAAAGCAGGCAATTATAAAATCAATCCGCAAAAAGATGGCACTATTTGATTTAATTCCATACAATTATATCTGATAATTTCAATAGTTGAATTATGATAAGAAACAAGCCGCACCACCAATAATGGTAATGCAGCTTTGTTTTTTAATGTTAAAATCTTTAGTGTCCCTTAAAAGGTGCATTAAAAAAGTCTGGAAATTTATATGCTAATATGCAAAAGCATATACATATAAGCAGCAGTATGCCGTAAAATATCAATTTATTCCTATGATAATGATCATAACGCAGCTTTGGTATTGCTAA
>DHNU01000047.1:20975-28698 GCA_002407645.1 Ruminococcaceae bacterium UBA5408 | reverse complement strand
GTAAATATTTTAAATTCTTTTATAGTGCGGAGGATAATTAATAATATACTTGATATTATTCCTTCAATAGCCGGTAAAATCAAATGCTCAGTTCGAAACTGATCATATCCCTTTATAATCGACCAAATTAATCCTATGATAAATATAATCAAAATCCCTATATAAATGGGATATGGAAAATTATTTATAAATGACATGATTTTCCTCCTTAATTACACCAATTATTTTTCCCGTAATCTACTGCTGTACCGATTAGGTAAGATGATACCCCGGTCAAAATAGCTCCAAATGCCACTGTAGGTATTGTAGCACACCCTATGGGATCCTATTGCTGCCCCCGCAGCAGCGCTTGCAACAAAACCTACAGCATCTATACCCATAGCTAAACCGTGATTTGTCATTTGTGTGTCATAAATGAAAGATTTTACAGTGAGAACAGTAGAAATAGCTGCACAGCCTTTTGAGACACTTTTTACAACCTTTAGGGATTTGGTATCACGAAGTTTAACGGATTTTCGCCTATATTGATTTTTTGAACGTTTTCCATGTATTTTCACTCGACTGATTTCTTTTTTGTGATAATTTTGGATATTCGAATAACTCCCTGCATCTACTGATGCAGAATCAAATATACTGTTTAGCCAAGATGAAGTTGTAGTCCACGCTGAACTTGCCCAACTTGAAACCGTGTGTGCTATATTTTGAACTGTTGAAACAACAGCATTAGCAGCTTTATTGAAGAAATTTTTTATTTCTCCCCACAATAATCCACTTGGATCCAAACGATTGATTGGATTATTGCCGCAGTATGCAAAAAGGTTATAGCTCAACAAATCTTGGTTTAAACCCAACTGCTCGTCTGAATTCAAGAATCTTCCGGTCTGCGGGTCGTAGTATCCTGCTATTGAGGTAATACAAGCACAAGCCTGTTTCAGTATCATAGTAATATCCGCGATAGAGGAATGGGTTCTTTTGACCGATATGAGCGTCGCCCGACGAATCGGTCATGTTGAGAAGCTTGCCCCATGCGTCGTAGGTATATTCTACAACAGTATTGCAGTTTTTGTCCACAATGCCTGTTATGTCGCCTTGAGCATTTTTGGTGTAGTAATACGCAGGTGAAGCCAACCCGTGTGCCGTCGCTATAGGAAACGATACAAAATCCCCGTTGGAATAAAGGAAGTGGGAATAATTCTCTTGGAATTAAAAGTCGGGGACTAATCTTATTTCTAATATCAGCAGTTTGGATTATAAGTAAGGAATCATAACAAGTAGTCGGTAGAAGAAAGGAAATTTTAGCCCCATTATATGGAAATAATTGTTATATTACAATATTGTTGTATATATTGATAATTATGGTCTTTTGCTTTAATGTTGTTATAAAAGGAGGGGAAAACATGAAATTTCCCATGAAAAAATAGTAAGCTCTTTATTGGTTCTGTCAATTTCGATAGTTGTTTCAATTTCTGTGTTCGCCGATACTGGTCATTTAAACATACAATTAAAAGATTCAGGCGTAGAATCGGCTTCTATTTCTTCGATATCATATATTTCTCAAAGCGATGCGACACTTCTTGCCAATGAATGCATTGAAAATCAAATATCTATTGGCACACATTGCACTTGGGATTCAACAACTGCTGTTAAAGAAATCGTGAAACTTTTTGACTTCGATAATAATGTCAACGCATATTTATTCAGACTTTCAACCGGCGGAAAACAAACTGGTTATATAATAGTTAACGCTTCCGTTGAATCTCCGTCGGTCGATGCATTTGGATACGATTGCGACTATATGTTGGATTCAATCAGCTTGAATGGGTCTGGTAAGAAAGTAAGCACGAATGATCACGTTATTTGGATCAATGCTTTTACTTATCTGAAATATAATGAATCAGATCAGAAATACATAGATTTTAGTACAAATAAGCCGATAGATGCAACGAAACAACAATTGAAAAACTCATACCAGGAACAGATTGCCGAGGATATTGACACAAATGATAAAGCAAATTTGCAGTTATTAAAAAATAATACTGTAACTCCTAATCAAATTGTTTACACAGAGCATGCGCTATCTGGAATTTGGTCTTCAGGATATCCAATTTATGTTACTGGGGATTTCCATGGTTACCCTGATGATTGTGCACCCACGGCAGGAACAAATCTGGCATATTATTGGGCTCACTATGGCTCTCCTTTAAAATCCAATCTTTGGACCGGGGCGTATTCGTAGATTTATATAAGGATATGAAAACCGCTGCAGGTATTGGAACATGGAGTACAGATGTAATTCCTGGTCTGGAAAAATATGCAAGCTCAAGAAATGTATCAACTCCAATTTCAGATTACGAAGGAAGGAATGTGAATGAGCTAACTGACTATTTATATCACGATCGCCCAATTATTATTTTTGTTAATAAAGATCCAAAATACGGAGACCATGCAATATTAGCTGTTGGATTTCAAGATACAAGCGATGGTAAATACATAAGAGTTGCAGATGGCTGGTCAAAGACATTTTCCAATTTTTATAAAGATTCAGCCTATATTACCAATCAAATTACGGTTTGGTGGTGAATTATATGAGAGTTAATAAAAAATTACTTATCCTTATCTTCTGTATGTTGATTTCACTAGGAACAATGGTATCTTGTCAGAACGAAGGACAAGCAGATGATATGTTTCCGCAAAGTACTACATTGAATTCTTTACTTTCTTCCTATACCATTAATAAAATTTCAATAACAGATGGGAATACAGGAGAGGTCAGACAAACATCAGATTCAGCGGAAATCGAGCAGCTGCTTAAAATATTAGCGGATGAAAAGTTTATAAGAAATGACAATAATAAAAAAGGAACAAGAGCGGGGTATTCCTATTTTATTGATTTCTATTTTCAAAATATTCAAGGTTATTATCGATACACGCTTGCTTGCGGCTTTACAAAAAGCGATAATTTTTCCGGCTCTATTCCAACTGGTAACTGTAACGCTGAAAATGAAAATGCTGTGAAGGAGGCTGTTAAGGATTTTTATAATAGTTTGAAATCTTAAATCAGGAAAATTGAAGGGCGTTCAATTTTTGCTTGCGTTAGATATGGATTATCGAACAGAATTACACTGTGATAACAAGGAATGCTTTAATGAACTGGAAACAATTTTAAATTATTAATACCACCTACTAAAACGGTAAGGTGGTATTTTTATGTCTGTTTTTAATAGGGAAGAGGGTGGTGATATAATGCATTATTATATGACAGAGTACGGAATTCGGTTTGAACTCCATTTATATCGGGAAGCATCGGTCGAAACGTCGTTCTGATTATTGGCATGACCAAATTGACTTTTCAAACTATACTTACAGAGGCAAGATGATTGATGACGCTTTAAAAGGCTTGGTGATTCAGGATGACGACCGACGAAGAAATGAGAGTCGAAAATAAAAAAAATGCGCCTCTTTCGAAGCGCACTCAAAACCTGGTTTATATTATCTTCTGTTTGCAAAGCAATCGCTGCAATATACAGGACGATCATCACGAGGTTTAAAAGGAACTTTGCAAGTTTTGCCACAAGCTGCACAAGTGGCTTCGAACATTTCTCGGTCGCCGCTATTTCCTCTGGAATTTTTACGAGCATCACGGCAGGATTTGCATCTTTGTGGTTCATTTGTAAAACCTTTGGATGCATAAAATTCTTGTTCACTTGCAGTAAATTCGAATTCGGCCCCGCAGTCTCTGCAAATTAAAGTTTTGTCTTCATACATGTGAGTATTATACCTCAATTTCTAAATTATACTTAACTATGTAAGCATTATATTAAGTATAAACTATTTAATGCAAATTGTCAAATAAAATTATTTAAATGATTGAAAAAATGTAAATAAATCTTTATTCGGAAATGAATGAAAAATATCTGGGTTGCTTCGTTTATCAGAAGAGCCAAGCCAAATGTATGCAGCGGCGCTTATTGATTTCATGCAAGCAGAGATTGCCGTGCTGAAAAAATATTGAAACGGTATGAACGCTCCGCACAATGGCTTGACGATATTAATAATCAGCTTGAGCTGATTAAAGTATCAGCGGCGACGTCATGTGGTTCCTCTATGAAAACGACAGTACGTTGGTTGGTTCTACTTCTGGGGATAATTCCTATTACTATACGAAAAATCCTCAAGGAAATATTACCGGTATCGTGTTTATTGCAGAATTTTGGGGGTTATGCCTGCAAATACCGGCTTTTGATTTCCAACGCCGGCAAAATCAAAACTTCCAAAAAACACATAACACCGCCATCTGTCAGCACTTACGGCATTGTGATAAAATCGAATTTTCGGTTTCAAGTCTCGTTTCGCGCACCAAAACATAAACCGCATGGATACTGAAAAAACCAGTGTTCATGCGGTTTTTCTTATATTTAGTATAGAATAAAATGAGTTCTTTAACAATTTATAAACGGTGTTTGCTCATGAAATAATATGGAGGTGATTGATACGAAGAGTGCTTTTTAGGCAAGGGTGAAAAATTTTATTCCTTTTTTGATAAAATATTTCAGGCGATTGACAATGAACAATTGAAATATAACTGGCGGATAACCTACTGTGAGTGCTATCTTTCCATATAATAAAGGCGACATTCATACGGCCGAAGCTCTTTTGTATCCACATCCGCGTAATTACACAAAATGCATTTTCCATCCAGTAATTCTGCAGGAAGGCCGGCGGGTTCCGAAGAAACATTACATACAATCCTACAACATTCATTTCCCAGCGTACGGGTATACGCATAGATTTGTTTGTCTTCCGGTAACAGCAAATCATATTTACCGTCGATTAAAACATGATTCTGTTTGCGTATCTTAATTAATTTTTGATAAAAATGCCATATGGAATCTGAATCCTGCATTTGCTGGAGAGCATTTATTTTTACAGAGTTATGATTGATATCCATCCACGGCTTTCCTGTGGTAAAACCGGCGTTTTCTGTTTCATCCCACTGCATGGGTGTACGGCAGTTATCACGCACGGTTTCGCTTAGAATTGTAAAAGAATCATGTTCTGGCATACCTGCCGCAATCCGCTTATGATAGCTGCACAGCGACGGCTCGTCCTGAAATTGCTCCACACAGGTATAATCTGCGTTTGTCATGCCAAGTTCCTGTCCCTGATATATAAAAGGCGTACCCTTTTGCAGCATATACATCATGGCAAGGCACTTGGCGCTTTCTTTCCAGTATTTTTCCGAATTTCCGAAGTGACTTACGCAGCGGGTCAAATCATGATTTTCGAGTGCAAGAGCAACGTTCCCTTCTGCACGGGTTGCATCCTGCCAGCGTGTCAAAGCCCGCTTAAAGTCAGGCAGTGAAAAGTGTTTTATAGAATCCATATTCCAAAGGTTAATGTGCTCAAACTGGAACATGGTGGAAAATATGCCCCGGTCTTTTCCGGTCCATTCACACGCTTGACTGCTCTTAACTCCGTTTGCCTCTGCAACGGTGAACAAATCGCCGCAGGAAAACGCTTCGGTCTTCATCTTCTGAAGAAGGTCAAGAATGCCGGGCTGATTCATATGTTTATCAAATGAAGAAACATAGCGTTTCCCTTCCGGATTAGGCATATCCGTCAAATCAGGCTTCTGTATATGACTTATGGCGTCTACCCGAAATCCGTCAATTCCTTTGCGAACCCACCATTGAATCATTTCAAAAATTGCTTCCCTTGCTTTTGCGTTCTGCCAATTCAAATCGGGCATTTTTCGGCTGAACAGATGAAGGTAATACTGTCCCGTCGGTTCATCAAACTCCCATGCGGAACCACCGAAGATACTTTCCCAGTTGTTTGGCTCCCGGCCATTTTTGCCATCCCGCCAGATGTACCAGTCTCGTTTGGGGTTGTCCTTGCTGCTGCGGGACTCAAGAAACCAGGGGTGTTCATCACTGGTGTGATTAACAACAAGATCCATAATAACTTTCAGCCCCATATTATGTGCTTTATTCAATAACGCATCGAAATCTTCCATCGTTCCGTATTCCGGCTGTATCTCTTGATAGTTGCTGATATCATATCCGTTGTCGTCGTTCGGGCTTTTATAAACTGGGCAAATCCAAATAAGATCGACGCCCAGTGCCTTGATATACGGCAGACGCTTACTGATACCGTTCAAGTCGCCGATGCCGTCGCCGTTGCTGTCCTGCAAGCTTCGCGGATAAATTTGATAAACAACGCTATTTTCCCACCAGTGATGTTTCTGCATATTTCTACCTCCGAAAATAACACAGACCGCCGTTGCCATTCAAAACGGCGGCCATATCATATTTTTTATTATAACTTTAATTGAATCTTTTCGCCGTGGAAAGGGACCTTTTGTGTACCATTCAGGGAATGAACACATAAAAATTTATATGGACGTTCATAACCGGAGTGAATGCACTCCACTGTAAGGAGGTCATCTTTAAGGGTACACAAATATTCATTATAAGCTCCGTCACGATAAGCGAAGCTTTCTCCATCGTCCTGATAATGGTGATAAACCCCACTGCCCGGGTAGACGTTCAGTTCTAACGTGTCGATTTCAATTTGTCCGACATGGTCCTGAACGGGCCAGACCGGCAGAATCGAACCTGCTTTTACATAGAGCGGGCAGGTATCAAGAGGTGCTTCACGAATAAACGCACTCCCACCTTCTATCGCTTCATGCGTCCAATAATCGAACCATGTGCCCTCGGGTAAATAAACCAATTTCCTTACCGCACCTTGTTCTGTTACAGGGGATACAAGGAGGGAATCCCCAACCAAAAATTCATCATTTAAGTTTTTTACGTTCTCATCATGCTGATAGTGCAGCACCAAAGGACGCAGAACCGGAAGTCCACTTTTTTCTCCTGAGAAAAACAAATCATAGTAATACGGTATGAATCTGTAGCGCAGTTGTACATATTTGCGGTAGATATCCAAAACGGTTTGCCCGAAACACCACGGCTCCTGGCGAATGCAGTCCAATGTGCTGTGATTACGGAAAAGTGGGGAAAAGCAGCCCACCTGTAACCAGCGCGTCAGCAATTCGGGCGTGGTATCCGAACCGAATCCGCCGATATCCGTTCCCACAAAAGACATACCGGAAAGCGAAAGATTGCATAATTGAGGAATTGCCATCTGTAAATGCGCCCAAATACTTTGGTTATCTCCGGTCCATGCTGTTGTGTATTTCTGTGCGCCAGCATAACAGGCACGCGTAATAACAAAGGGGCGCAGAGCATCCTGCTTTTTTAATCCTTCATAGGTTGCTTTAGACATCAGCTGCCCGTATACGTTATGCATTCTGGCGTGATCCGTTACCTGATCTTCATCGGTAAAAACCACATCCTGCGGCAATTCCCCCCGAAAGCTGGCAGGCTCATTCATATCGTTCCAAACACCGCGAACACCCAAGTCCGTTAAGAATTTCTGCTGGTTTCCCCACCATGAGCGTACCTCCGGGTTTCCAAAATCAGGATAAACAGCGTCTCCGGGCCAAACCGCATTCACATAGGTTTTACCGTCAGGCATTTTTGCAAAGTATTTCTTTTGGATACCCTCGTCATAGATAGGATAGCCTTTTTCTTGCTTAACACCCGGGTCGATAATTGTAACAATCTTAAAGCCATCTTTGGAAAGGTCATCGGTCATTTTTTTCGGGTCGTCAAACCGTTCGCGGTTCCATGTAAACACTTTAAAGTGGTCCATATAG
>DHNU01000047.1:11623-20722 GCA_002407645.1 Ruminococcaceae bacterium UBA5408 | reverse complement strand
TCACTTTTGTAGCTCCAGCGCGACTGGTGGTAGCCGAGTGTCCATTCCTGCGGCAAAGGTGTGCAGCCGGTCAGGTATGTATAGCCCGATACCACGTCGGTCATGGAATCTCCGCCAATAAAATAGTAATCAAGGTTCCCATTATCGGCTGCAAAATAGAAATAATCCTCGCTTTCTTTTCCCATATTATAATAGCTTTTGTATGTGTTATCAAAAAAGAGTCCGTATACTGTATCTTTTTTCAGTGTAATAAAAAATGGGATGGATTTATACAGCGCTTTAAAGGAATCTACCTGCGGGTTGGGATTATCCGTATTCCACATTTCGTATTCATAATACCGTTTATTGAGGAAACCGGTTTTATCGCCCAAACCATAAAAGCATTCATCGCCGTCCATTGCCTTGACAACTTCAATTTTATGCGCTGAGGAAGCATTGGATACAATATGTCCTTCCTGTGCCATAAATTCCTGTTCTTCGCCGCTGATAACAGACTTCGGCGTGCGTTTACCACGGTAATCACAGCACAGGGCATGGTTATTGCGGTCATAAAAATCAACCAAAAAATCAGCACCGATATGAACCGTTAATGTATCTGTCGAAAGGATGACCTTATTTTCTGTAAATGTAACCGTACAGGGTGTCTGCCGCATCTTGCATCCTTCAATCGCCTTTGAGTGCAGAGAATCGTCCCCAGAAAAAATACGGATAATGCGGTCGGTGATAACCTCAACCCGTCCTTTTCCATGCTCAAACTGCAGGGTGACTACTGACCCGTCCTGTTGATAACTGAGCAAATTTCCAAACATATGAACCTCCTAAATTGTTTTATTTTTATAATGAGTATCTAAATTTTAATGCATAAATGAAAGCTTTATATTATCTTACTCTTTTACTGCACCGACAACAATTCCGCTGATAAAATATTTTTGTAGAAATGGATAAATTGCAAGCAGAGGAATTGTTGAAACAATAATCTTAGCTGCATTCAGGTTTTTGTTCGAAATTGCGGCGACACTCGCCAATGTATCCGCACTTGCTCCACCTTTGACCAAATCGGCGATATTTACGTTCAGCGATTGGATATAAGTCATCAGCGGTAAATTCTGTACTTTGGTGATATAAATAAGTCCACTGAAAAAGTCGTTCCAGCTTCCGACTATGCTGAACAGCGCAACCGTTGCCAAAACCGGTACGGAACAGGGAAGGTATACTCTCATTAGAACTTGCAGCGGGTTCGCTCCGTCGATAATGGCGGCTTCTTCCAAAGATTTCGGCACGCCTGCAAAAAAGTTCATTACCAGAATAACATTAAAAATTGGTACTGCCCCCGGCAAAACCAAAGACCAAACGGTATTGAGCAGTCCGAGCCGTTTCACTACTAAGTATGTAGGAATCATGCCGCCGTTAAACAGCATGGCAAATATCATTAGCTTCATATAGACTCCGCGCGCACGAAATTCTCGCTTTGACTTGGAAAGCGGATATGCCATTAATACAATAAGCACCATATTGAGCGCTAACTGTAAAATAACACGTACAACCGAAATCATGAAAGAGCGCCAGAATTGCTCATCACCTAAAAGCTTTTGATAAGGTGCCAGAGTGAAATCCACCGGTACCAGGCCAACCTGATTCGCCGTAACGGCTGCGCTTCCGCTAAAAGACATCGCCAAAATATTAAGGAGCGGAAGCAGGCAAATCAGCCCCATAAGGATAATAAGCGTATAAACGACCACTTTTCCAACTCGTGCAGAAATACTTTTTGATTGAATCATCGTAAGAACTTCCTCTCCTTAAAAGATTCGGGCATCGGTAAACTTTTTGGACGCTTCATTGACGCCAATCATAAGAACCATACCGACTACCGATTTAAACAAACCAACCGCTGTTGAGAAGCTGTACTGATGGTTCAATAATCCCATTCGGTAAACATAAGTATCAATAATATCGCCGGTTTCATAAACCATTGGATTATAGAGATTGTAAACCTGATCAAATCCGGCGTTCAGCACATTCGCAATATTCATAACGGACATCAAAAGGATTACTGTCAGCATGCCAGGCAAAGTCACATGCCATGTACGCTGCCACCAGCTTGCACCGTCAATGGAAGCTGCCTCATACAGACCAGGGTCAATAGAAGTAATGGCGGCTAAATACACAATGGAAGCATATCCAAATTCTTTCCATACGTCGGTTAGAATCAATAATGGCTGAAACGTTGTATTGTTACCCAAAAAATTGCACTGCTCAAATCCTAACTTCCCCAGCGCCTGATTCACCGAGCCGTCTAAACTAAATAGATTGACCACGATGGAGGCCAGGATAACCCAGGAAAGGAAATGCGGCAGATAGACAACCGTCTGAACTGTACGCTTAAGGAAACGGACACGGATTTCATTGAGCAAAATGGCAAAGATAACCGCCATCAATGTGGTAATCAGCATCTTGCCAATGGCAATCGTCAGCGTATTGCGAATGATTTTCCAAATATCCGGCAGCGAAAACATATACTTAAAATGTTTAAGTCCTACAAAAGGGGAACCGAATATTCCTTTTCCAGCGGAAAAATCCTGGAATGCCATGACGATACCTACCATTGGGATGTAACTGAAAATTAGCAGAAACAGCATACCGGGCAGCATCATAAGGTTAAACATACTTTCCTGAGACTGCATTCGACCGGAAACCGTTGTTTCTTGCGAATGCTTATGTAAAAATTTCAATCAGAATTCCTCCTCCGTATAAAATGGGGACTGTGTTTTATCCACAGCCCCCGTTTATTTTCTACTTTTCGGCCTGCTTTTCAATTTCACTTGTAATCTGATCGCCGCCCTGAGCCTTCCAATCCTTTACAAAGGTATCGAAATAGCTGGGCTGTTCCGCTCCGGTAATAATTTTAATCGTAGCTTCATTTTCCAATTTATCAAGATTCGTCCACATGGATTCCATGGAATCTGTTGTTCCGGTAAAGGCTGGAATCTGCCAGTTAAACATATTTTTTTGGGTTAGGCTATGATAAAGGCCAAGGCCGAATACACGAGAATTGTAATGGCTCCACTCCTGAGTTGTAGCCGCCTTGGGGTCTTTGTTATAATTCGCAATTTCCTTAGCATATAGCTTATCTGCGGTAACGTCGATATCATCTATTTTCGATTTGTCTTTTGCACCGGCCATAATCTGCTCGTAACTGCGTAGGTAGAAATCGGCATCCAAAAGTTCAATATTGATTGGTCTTGTTGAGTCATCCATTTTCAAGGCTTCGTCAATATTCGGCATTACGGTGGAAGCATTTTTCCCCTTTAACTGGTCGTAAAAAAGATTCAGAATCTTAATCACCGCTTCAGGATGTTCATATCCTTTGCGTACGACCACGTACTTTTCGTGCGGCGCTACGTGCATAAAGTTGACTTTATTGTTTTTATCTGCAATTGCATAGCAATGGAATTCAGCTTTGGGATCCTTTTCCTTTACCTGATTGAGGCACCAGTCCGGCATATGCCACATACCGAATGCAATCCCCGTCTGACCGTTTACGAGCAACCCTTGGCAATCGTCCCATGTACGTGTTCCGGCCTGTGGGTCGATAATCCCTTCTTTAAACCAGCCGGCCATGGTTGTCAAAAATTCTTTTGTTTCATTGGTAGTCGTACCATATACAACTTTTCCGTTCGCATCTTTCTGCCAACGCTTTGGGAAAGCATTAAACGCATTGGCAATTCCTGTGAGGGTAAAAGAACCGCCGTCGTTATCCCCGTTGGTCGGATACGGCTGTACTGGGATACCTACCGGTTTTCCGGTTCCACCCGGGTCTTTTTCCACGAACTGTTTCGCGAGGCTTTTCAGCTCATCCAGTTTAAGGCATCCGTCGCCGTCCTCATCCAATTTAATGCCAAGTTTGTCTGCCCAATCCTGACGAACCCAAACAATATTGGAACCGGAATCTCCGGTTACATCCGGTAAACCCATGATTTTTCCGTCAAAAGTACATTTATCAAAAGCACCGCCGCTGAATACATCTTTATAGGAATCATATATTTCCTTGATTTTATCGCTTGCATAGCTGTTGTAGACATCGGTTAAATCCGCAATCTGATCATTTTCCACCATTTCTTTCAAATCATTTCTGCTGTCTACTACTAACATATCCGGAAGGCTGTTTCCGGTCATCGCCAGGGAAACCTGACGGTCATAATCCTCGCCGTTCGCTTCAAAAGCGTCCTTGATGACGATGTTCAGCTTATCTTTTAGTGTTCGTGTGTACGCGTTATTCTCAAATGTATCCCCTTTGGGAAGACGTGCATTGGTACCGATTTGGCGTCCAACATTCATTGTAACCGGCTGGTCATACTTCGCCATCGGATCCGACACTTTGGAGACAGCTGGCTGCGAAGCATTTTCTGCATCGTTTTTTCCACCGCACGCAGTAAAAGAAACAGTCATCGCTGCCACTAAAGCCAGCGCGGTAATCCGTTTTCCATACCCATTCAATTTAGACATTTTTCTTCCTCCTATATACATGTTTTTGTCAATTATGTACGCTAAATTGCTCAACATTTTGTGTACACTTAAATTATATCCTTGAAAACACATTCCGTAAATGATAAAGAATCCTGCTTTATGTACTATTTTCCTGTTCCTTTTATTTTAGATTTGAAATCCTTCCGATTGAATATTATAATTAAAAATATGATGAATGAAAGATGTGAATAGGATGTACCGAATTCTGATTGTTGACGATGAAAAAGATGAACGAGATGTAGTTTGTTTTTTATTAAAGAAATACGGATTTCAACTGAATATTTTAGAAGCTGAAAATGGACGGGATGCGTTGAATTTGCTGAAAAAGCAGCAGACAGACATCCTTTTCACCGACGTGCGTATGCCCTTTTTGTACGGAACGGATTTGGCGGCCAAAGCGCGGGAACTGTATCCGAATATTCAAATACTGTTTTTCAGCGGTTACGATGATTTTGCTTATGCAAAAGAGGCGCTCACGCTGGGGGCAGTGGATTATATTTTAAAGCCTATTCATCCGGAAGAATTCAGAAAAACTATCCAAAACACTTTGCAAAAACTGGATGACCAAAAATGTATCCGCCAGAAACAGTCCATGACTGTTTCTTATATGCGTAATCATATTCTTTCCCGTCTGCTGAATGGCGTAAGCGTGGAAACTCTGCGTGAAGAATACGGCACGCCGGAACTGCTTTTTTAGAGGAATACCAATGCTTGTTCCTGCAGCAGTTTGATAGTGACACTTTCGACCGAAACCCGCAGAGCTTTTTTGAGAAAGCCATTTCAGCAGCATTAGTAGAGCGGCCTTACCATTTTCTGAATTTAAACCCATGTCAAAGCCTTGTACTCCTAAAAAAATCAGAACGTCTTCGCTTTCTGTCCGAAAAAGCGCCCAATCCCTGCAGCAGCAGCTTTCAAATGTTTGCGGCAAACCTTGTTATATTTCCGTTGGCGACCCTTTGAGGGGAGCAAAATCAATTCCAACCGCATATGAGCAGGCGGAACAGGCGCTGGAAGACCGTTTCTTTTACACAGATATTTATCTCTATCCCATTCATGAGGAAAACAGTATTAGACAGGACGCGCATCAGCAGGACGACGCGCTGATGCAATCCGTTGAAAAAGCAATCCGTTATAACGACGCTTACATCTTAAAGAAAACTATCCATATTTTATTTCAAAAATACCAGAAAAAACAAAACCAGTCGCATATTTATGTTCGCTACATCTTTTCGGAGCTTGCTGAAATCTTGTACCGCGTTTTACCTTCGTGTCCGCAGCAGTCGCAGCAGAAAGTTGTGGAACAAATTTTCTTATGCCAACATTTTTCAGATATTCAGGCTATCATTTCCGATATTCTCAGCCAAGTGGTGAAAAAGCTGGAAGATGAACAGGATTCCCCTAAGCACGCGATTTATCTTGTACAGCAATACATACAAAATCATTATGAAAAAGATCTCAGTCTGGAGCGATTGGCAGAGCAGGTGTTTTTGTCCCCACGTTATCTGAGCGACCTGTTTATCCGCGAAACAGGATGCGGAATCAATAAATATATCAAGAATCTTCGAATGGAAAAAGCAAAGGAGCTTCTGCTTGGCACAAATCAGAGAATTCAGGATATTTGTAAAAAAGTAGGTTACTCGAATTTTTCCTATTTCTGCCGCAGTTTTCGTGAGAATTTTGGCGAAACACCGGATTCATTCCGGCAATCGGCACATTGAGGTGTACTTATGCTGCATAAATTATCCGTATGGTATCGCAACTTGAATTTTCGTCGGAAGATTTCCCTTGTTTGTCTTGTCTCAGGATTACTGCCGGTGCTGGTGCTGGGAGCGTTTTGCTATGGACAAATCCACACGTTACTTATAAATCGTGAAAAACAGGCATTGACGGAAACCGCCGGACAGGCGGCCGCTACCATGCAGGAAAGATTCGAAACCTGTCACAATGTGATTTCTCATATTGCATGGAACGAAAGCATAGGACAGGCAGTCAGTCAGAAATATTCGAATAACTATGAGATGTATATTGCATATAGGGACATGATTGACCCGCTTTTTGCAACTGTTTGTATGCTGAACCATGATATTATTTCAGGCACACTGTACACTTCTTCGAACCTTTATCGACATGGAAATACCGTAAAACCAATCGACGAGGTAAAACAATTCCCATGGTACAGCAAAGCAAAACGTGCAAAGCAGCCCAATTTTTATATCTCCGCAGAAAAGAAAATGATGACACTGTACAGCCCCGTCTTTTCCGGCCACACCAATTCCGAAAACTTTGTATGTATTCATGTCGATTACAAGAAGATTTTCTCACAGATGGATTCCTTATTCGATGAGGATTTCGGATTGATATTATTGGATGAGAACGGAGATATCATTTATTCCTACCAGGATTTTGAGGATAATCAATTGAAATTACCGATTGACAATGTGCTGGCTCAAATAAAGGATGGCAGTCTTTCGAAGACATTCCTCAGTGCACGCTATGAGATTCCTGCCGAAGGGTGGTCTTTATACCTGTACCGCCCGCTTCACACAATCAGCGTAAATACGAGGCAGATTACTTTTACCGTTCTGCTGGTTGCTGTTTGCTGCACGCTTCTGCTGTATTTACTCACTTATTTTTTATCCAAAGCGGTTGTTCGTCCTCTTGAGAACCTGACGAATAACATGCAGCAAATCGAACAGGGCGATTTATCTTTAAATCTACCGAAAATCCTGCCGCGAAACGATGAAATCGGTGTTCTGGTTAAACAGTTTCGTGCCATGGTGAAAAAATTGCAGTATTTGGTAAATGAAGTATATAAAAATAAAATTGTCCGTCAGGAATATGAAATGAAGGCGCTGCAGGCGCAAATAAAACCGCATTTCTTTTATAACAGCCTGTCATTGATTAACAGTAAGGCAATTTTGGCGGGGCAGGATGATATCAGCGACATGGCGCAGCTTCTTTCTACATTTTACCGCACAACGCTGAACCGTGGACATAGTCATATATCGGTTTCTGATGAATGGACGAACACGATTTCCTATGTAAAGATTCAGCTCATTATGCACAGCTATTCATTTGAAGTATTTGAAGAACTCAATCCAATCATTAAAGATTATAAAATGCCGAATTTACTTTTACAGCCTTTAGTAGAAAATGCGATTGTGCATGGGATTGACCACAAGGTTACGCCCGGTAAAGGACAGATAAGAATTTCCGGTACTCAAGAAGAAAATCAATTGATTTTTACAGTAGAAGACAACGGCTGCGGTATTTCACAGGAAGATTTGGAGCATTTGCTTGAGAAAGAGAGCAATGGCTACGGCGTACAGAATGTTCAGCGGCGTGTTCAGCTTTACTATGGAGAAAACTATGGGCTTACATATAATAGCGAAATAAACCGCGGTACAAAAGTTACTCTTAAAATTCCGACAAATAATATATCGCAAAAGACAGATTTGTAAGACGTATAAGTTTGTCAGTGTTGTGTTGACAGTTACATAGCATTATGTTAAAATTAGACGAAAAATAATATATACCGACAAGTGAAGTTCGTAGGAAAATGACTGCGGTCTGCCGAAGGAGCGAAACTCTCAGGTTACCCTATAGGGTAGCGACTATGAATGGATGTGGCTCTGAAGAATCCCGTCTTAAACGGGTGCCGAAGGTGCAAGGCGCAATTTTATTTGCGTTAATCTCTCAGGCAAAAGGACAGAGTTTTAAGCAGATAACGGCTTTTGAGCCTTTATTTGTCTGGAATTTAGAGCTAAATCATGGAAACATGGTTTAGCCTTTTTGTTGTCGGAAAAGAGAAGGGGATTATTTATAAATGGAAGAATTTTCGAAGTTAATTAATGAAATCAGTGGCTTTGTGTGGAATAATATTCTGCTCTTTTTACTTATTGGAACAGGTGTACTCTTTACAGTACGCACGAACTTTGTACAGATTCGCAAGTTTGGTGCAGGCTGTCGCAGACTATTCGGTACATTCAGTTTAAATGGTGAAAAGGCAGGCAAAGACGGAATGTCCTCTTTCCAAGCGCTGACAACTGCAATTGCGGCGCAAATCGGCACAGGCAATATTGCGGGCTGTGCGACTGCCTTATATTCCGGTGGACCCGGTGCTATATTTTGGATGTGGCTGTCTGCATTTTTTGGTATGTCGACAAACTACGGGGAGGCTGTACTTGCTCAAAAATATAAGCAGGTAAGTGAAGACGGTGAAGTTAGAGGCGGGCCTATTTATTACATTAGGGCTTGTTTTAAAGGTAAGTTTGGAAAATTTCTTGCAGGATTTTTTTCGTTGGCTATAATTTTTGCTTTAGGCTTTACTGGTAACATGGTGCAGTCTAACTCAATTGGTCAAGCTTTTTATACGGCTTTTGGGATAAATCCGCTATACATAGGCTTTATAGTTGCAGGGATTGCGGCGTTTACTTTTCTTGGCGGCATTAAGAGAATTGCATCATTGACTGAAAAGCTTGTACCTTTTATGGCAATATTTTATGTCGTTGGGTGTATTATAGTTTTGGTTATCAACCATGACACATTGATTCCTGCGCTTAAATCTATTTTTGT
>DHNU01000047.1:6396-11287 GCA_002407645.1 Ruminococcaceae bacterium UBA5408 | reverse complement strand
TTGTTCTTACTATGACAGCTTTAGTTATCTTAACTTCCGGCCAGCTTCAACCGAATGTACCTGATTCACCGCAAGGAATTGCATTGGCACAAGCGTCATTTAGTCAAGCGTTTGGCTCTTTTGGAAATACTTTTGTTGCGATATGTTTAACATTTTTTGCATTTTCTACTATTATCGGCTGGTATTTCTTTGGAGAAAGTAACGTAAAAGCACTTTTCGGAAACAAAGCTGTAAAGTTTTATGCGGTAATTGTTGTTTTATGCATTATAATAGGTTCATTTCTTAAAGTTGAACTTGTATGGAATCTGTCAGACTTATTAAATGCACTTATGGTATTCCCGAACCTGCTTGCTTTACTTGCATTATCAGGTGTTGTCGCTAAAGCGGCGCACGGCGAAGATATCACTAAAAAATAGTTATTATGGTTATAAACCTATAATATTAAATAACATAAATTAATAAACACAATCTTAAAAAACGAATAATGAACAAAGATACCCTCTGTTATAAAATATTAACAGAGGGTAAAATTTACGGCAAATACAAATATAGACATTAAGTTTAAGCAATTTGTAATTATAAGTATCAATATAACCGCTTGAACTTCTTTTAGTAATTTGCTATAATTTCATTAGTTGGTTATTATTTGAGGAATATAGTAGTAAGAAAAGTAAAATTTGGAGATAATATTGAAAAAGGTGAAAATATGAATAATGAATTTATTACATTTACAATTAGAAAACAAAAAACTATCGCTTTAATTGCACACGACGGCAAGAAACAGGAATTAATCAATTGGTGTGAAGAAAACCAGGATATTTTAAAAAATCACTTCTTATGCGGAACAGGTACAACGGCAAGATTGGTAGCTGAAAAAACAGGACTTCCCGTTAAGGGTTACAATAGCGGCCCTTTAGGCGGAGACCAACAAATTGGCGCTAAAATTGTTGAAGGCGTTGTGGATTTTGTAATATTTTTCTCTGACCCTTTAGAAGCACAGCCACATGACCCCGACGTAAAAGCCTTACTGAGAATTGCACAGGTTTATGATATTCCGATTGCCAATAACAAAGCAACTGCTGATTTTATGATTCATTCTACATTAATGAATCAAGAATATGAACATAAAGTAATTAATTTTAAGCAGAATATAATTAACCGTGTAAATGATAAAAAGTTAATTAAGTAAGGAAAGGCTTTGGTATATTTATGATTACTGTAAAAATACTTATTGACAGTGTTGAAAAAGTAAAAAAACTTACTTCTATTATTTCAAAAGAGAGTGCAGACTGCGAGATTGTTGAAGGAGTTCATATTATTGATGCTAAATCTATAATGGGAATTTTCAGCATTGACTTGACAAAACCTGTTCAACTGAATATTCATTCGGACAATAAAGATATATTGGATAAGTTAAAGGAATTTATTGTGTAAAACTTAATAAGCATAAAAAAGAGAACCGGTAATTTAGAATTTACCGGTTCTCTTTTTCGTGTTTCCCTTTTCGCATAAAATAACAGCTTGTTTTTTTCGCTAACTTATTATGCGGTAGGGGGATAGGGGAGAGAACCCCGACATTTCATACAAAACTAAAAAAAAGCACCCGCAAGAATAACTTGCGAGTGCCTTTATAAGTATAGAAATCAGATAGTCTGAAACACAAAAGTAATAATATAAGTAAATATTACTGTAAGAGTTTCAAAACGTTCTGAGGCTGTGTATTAGCCTGTGCGAGCATGGACTGTGCAGCCTGAGTAAGAATGTTGTTCTTGGTCATTTCCATCATTTCCTTAGCCATGTCAACGTCGCGGATACGGCTCTCAGCGGAAGTAAGGTTCTCACTTGTTACGCCGAGGTTGTTAACTGTGTGCTCAAGTCTGTTCTGGAGTGCACCAAGGTCAGCTCTTGTACCGGAAACTTGGTTAATTGCATTATCAATTGCTGCAATTGCATCGCTTGCAGTATCCTGCTTTCCGATATTAACTCCATCAATTCCTAAGCCCTCGGAACTCATATCGGCGACTGAAAGGTTAACTTTTTGGTCATCAGAGCCGTTTGCACCGATTTGTAAAGTTAAACCGCTTTTAGCGTCTGCGGCTGGAGCTGCTGTTGTAATAGTACCAATTTTAGCTGCAGTTACATCTGCACCAGCAGCTGTTGTTGTTCCTAAAGTGACTTCGTAATCGCCAACTACAACTTTTCCTGAAGCACCTGCGGCTACATCGACTGTTGTACCGCCGATATCAAGTACAAATTTATTATCATCTTTAACAAAAGAAGCTTTAACATCTACTGTACCATCAGCTAAAGTTGAAGCACCTTTGTATTCTAAGCTTGTTACTAAAGCTCCGACATCAGCAACTGCAGGAGATTCTGCGGCATAAGTTGCAGTACCTACGGCGGACTTTAAATTACCATCTAAAAGATTAATTTTGTTAAAGTGAGTTGAACTGGCAATTCTGTCAACTTCTGACTTTAAAGATTCAACTTCTTTTTGAAGGTTATCACGGTCAACAGCATCTTGATAAGTACCGTTTGCAGACTGAACAGCAAGCTCTCTCATTCTTTGGAGAATTGAGTGTGTTTCGTTAAGTCCGCCCTCAGCTGTCTGTACTAAAGAAATACCGTCGTTTGCGTTTGCTTGTGCCTGGTCAAGACCGCGGATTTGGCCGCGCATTTTCTCGGAAATAGCAAGACCTGCAGCGTCGTCGCCTGCACGGTTGATTCTATAGCCTGAAGAAAGTTTTTCAAGGTTCTTAGCAACTAAATTGTTGTTTACACCAAGTTGTCTGTTTGCATTTAATGCGCTGATATTGTGTTGAATTCGCATTATAAATTCCTCCTGAATAATTTTAGTACGCACAGAGTGCGCCTTTTGCTAAAGAACATCCATGTTCTCTGCTTGTATCTTAATTCCTGCTTTGGCGGGCCCTGCCGCGGCAGAAACTAAAAACGAAATTAAAAAATAGATTTATGTTTTTTCCTTCATCTTTTATGTCGGTTCAATTTGGAAAAAGTTTAGGTATTTTGGGAAAAACCTCAAATGTTTTTAACAAATTGTTTCTAAAGATGTTATATTTTTGCTTTCATCTTTTATGTCGGTACAATCTGTAAAAAGTTTAGGTATTTTAGAAAGAACTTCAAATATTTTTGACAAATTATTTTAATAGTTTTTTCAAGTCCGCAATAGTTTGTTTTTGCGGAATAACACTTGCTTCTTTATTAAGTCTGCGTGTTTCCAAAAGTTCTTTTCGTACAATCGGAATTTCTTTAGGCGCATTAATGCAGATTTTTGCACGGTCGCCGCTGATTTCCGATAAAATTATTTCGACGTTGTCCCCGATAATTATTGATTCGGAAACTTTTCTGCTGATTACAAGCACCGGAAATTCCTCCTATTCTTTATTGTTAAATAGTTTATAACGAATGGGGTAGTCTTGGTCTTCTAAAATAATTTGTTTTGCTTTTCTGCTGTTAACGTCAATTACGATAGGAGCTTTAAGGTTGATTACCGACTCGCTTAAATTTTGCTTTATAACAGCTATAACCAAAACGCATAAGTTTTCAGTATTGGTTTCGCCGAAGTATTTTAGGTCGGAATTTGTAAACTGAGGATTATATCCGCTTACAATTGGGTAAGGGTCAATTACTATAAAAGATGGAATATCTGAATGAGCAGACTGCAAGTTCCAAATTATACCATCATCTTCCTCATGATAAAGAAGATATTCTTTAGTATCTTCAAATCCTAAAATACCTTCTTCAAATCGAATAATATTTTGGGCATTTTTTTCTTTAGTATGTAAATCGTGATTGTTTGTTGATTCCATAATTTACCCTCCTTTATTATGGTTAATTTTAGGTCTTATATTAAATGTTGTGGTTCTCACCCCATGCTCCTCCAACATTAGGGGTAGGTATTAAATATTAATTTGCCAGAGCTTGTTAAAAAACTGATTTTTAGTTAGAAAAACAGCCCTTTAAAAGGGCTGCTGTCAATTTATTTATGCGGAAACATTAAGTTCGGGCGGTTTATAGTCCGGACTTGCCGACGGGGGAACGTACTGCGGTTTTCCTAAAAACTTAACCTCGAGATGTGCGTATTCTTTTACGAGAAACTCTACACTCGCAGGAGTAAATTTCACTTTAGGTTTATTTTCGGCAATCCAGTCATAACTCTGTCGGTCTATTTCGTACTGATTTTTTAATTGTTCCGAATTCATATTGAAATTAATAGGCAAAAGGGAAACACCTACTGCAGATTTTAATGAACTGTCAGCATGTTCAAAAGCAAAATCATGCAATGAATTGTAACTGTTCTGTGTGCTCATAACACCTTTTTCTTCCTTTGCAGTATTTGCAGTGGATTTTTTCAATATAGATTGATAGTTTTCATAATATTTGTTTAATTCCAAATTGCTGTATAAATTAGTGCCGCTTTTAAATTCATTTTTATCCAAACACAATTTAGGTGTATAAGGGGTTAAAAAACGGTTGTCAATAACATTACGGTGTAAAGCAAAATCTGAAGATTCTTCAAGCTTTGCTTTATGAATTTTCATTTCAAATGAAATTGGAACATATTTTATATCTAATAACTGCTCCATTTTTATACCTCACTCAAAAATATGATTCTATTTCATAAAGTCAATAAAGGACGGCTGTAATATATCGGCTCCGATTTTAACTGCTTTTTCATATGAAAACTTTTGCATTGTCCAATCCATAAAAGCTTCTACAAAGTCAACATATTCTGTATCTACCAATTTTTTATTAACCTTATCTCCGGTATCAATTAAATTAGATTTTGTAACCTCAAGAAAATTGGTTTTTGTACCACATTCTGTTAATTTTCCAAGAAGATGATCGCTTTGCTCATCTAACTTATTTA
>DHNU01000047.1:5776-6220 GCA_002407645.1 Ruminococcaceae bacterium UBA5408 | reverse complement strand
CTCATCTAACTTATTTAAATAAGGCTCCATTTTTTCCATTGTAAAATCATCTGATTCAAGTACATCGGAAATTTGCCCCATTAAATTATAGATGTTATTTGAAATACCGTCTTTTGTGGTGCCGTAACCTAAAAATGAAATTCCGGGAACGCCGCTGTCGTAGACGCTTTGGTCATTAATAGTATTTGCATCTTTAAAAGACAAACCTAATCCCATATTTATAAATGACGGTTCGTTAGCAAGTTTTTCTAAGCCGTCCATTCCAATATTGCTTATAGCCTTATTTGTTTGTTTAGATATATCTACTGGGCAGTTTAAATCGCCGTTTAAATCCGCTTTTGTAAGGTCATAAGTAATTGCGCCGTCAGTAACAGTTGAATTTTGTTTTAATAATTCTTTAATATCGTTATTTGTTGCTCCTGTCGGAAGATTAAAAGTAAGTAC
>DHNU01000047.1:3740-5519 GCA_002407645.1 Ruminococcaceae bacterium UBA5408 | reverse complement strand
CATCGAATTTCTTATCACCCAAAGTTATTTGCGCACCGTTATAATTTACTGTCGAACCGGCGGCAATCTCACCTGTATCCACATCAATTCCGCGGTAAAGTAATTTTCCGCCTTTACCAACTGAAAAAGGTGGCTGTCCTGCGCCCGAACCTGCAAAAATATAAGAGTTTCCAAACTGTGTGTTTGCAGGCCCTAAAATAGATTTTTGCATTTGCCGTATTTTATCTGCGTAAGTTTTGCGGTTAGATGCATTCATTGTACCCGTAACAGCACGGACACCGTCAGTACTGTTTGTGTCTTGCACAACTTTGTGAATGGACATCATAACGCTTTGAACAGTGTCCATTTGGTCATTAGCGTCTTCAACGGCTGTTTGGTAGCTTGCATTTTCAGCAAATTCACGTCTTAGGGCAAAACCTTTGGCCGCTGAAAACGGGTCTTCGGATGCTTTGTTAAACTTTCTCAGCGTATCAGCTCTGTTACTTGCTTCGCTAACATTATTCAGCGCATTATTTAAGTTGGTATTGTATTGACGCGCAATCATTCCCATAGTAATTCTCAAATTAAACACCTCCTATAATTATCTTCCGATAATTCCCATTTTATTAATAATAGTATCAAGTGCTTCGTCAAGAGTAGTCATAAATCTTGATGAAGCAGTTAAAGCCTTATTGAACATAATTAAGTTAATCCCTTCTTCGTCAATGTCAACGGAAGAAATGGAATTTCTCTGAGTATCAATTTCGTTCAGTGTTGCATTAAAAGTAGCATTCTGCCTGCTTATATCGTTAGTCTGTAAAGCAAGTACCGAAACAGATACATCGGAAATATAGGAACTCAAAGAAGTGGTAAAAAGAGTATTTCCTGTTTCATTTTTATCATCTGTTTTGTATGTGTTGCTTTGTTTAAGCTGACTTATCATATAAAATATGTTGTCGCCTTGTTTTGAAGTATCGACTCCGGATTCACCTGCATTTTTACTGCAAGTTATATATGAACTTGTCGATTTGTTCCAAGTGTCGGAAATTGAAATATTGCCGGCTGTTATTCCTGTTGTTTCACCGTCTGCAGTAGTGAAAAGAGGCTTATTGTTACCGTCTGCATTTGTACTGTTTGAGGTATTCATAACTTTTGCAAATTCACTTGCAAATTTGTCTAAAACATTTTGGTAGTATCCGATTCCGCGCTCCGTACCTTTGGTGGTATCATACTCACCTTTTTCATTAAGCATGGTAAGGTGACCGCTGAAAATACCTTGCGTTATGTCGGAATTTGTGAGTGTAGATTTACCATCATCAGCGGTGACAGATTTGCCATCGCTGTTTTTAAGTTCAAGATTTACGTCTTTATCTAAACTGAACTCGTTAAATTGATTATGGTCTATTAAGTTGAACTTCTTATCACCGCTGACAAGGTTAATGCTCATTTCAGAAACACGTCTGCCTGCGCCGATGTCAACATTTTTGGATGAAACCTCTATATTTACGTATTGTGAAAGCTCATCAATCATAACATTTCGCTGGTCAACCAATTCCAAGGCAGTATTTCCGGAAATATCAGAACTTTTTATTTCTTGATTCAAGTGAGCAATATTTTTTAATAGATTATTTACTTTTGGAATATCGCATCCTTTAAAAGTATCGGTTTGCTGTTTGCGGATATTTTCAAGTTGAACAGATGCGTTATTAAGTGCTTTTGTAAGTATCATCGAAGAAGTTTTTACAAGATTTTCATTATTATAGTCCCACGGCTTTGAAGCGAGATTATTTAGATGTGTCA
>DHNU01000047.1:2050-3433 GCA_002407645.1 Ruminococcaceae bacterium UBA5408 | reverse complement strand
TCGAGAAAAGGATTTCTAATTTGGTCGATGCCTGCGAATTCTACACCTTCACCGACGCTTGGAACACCGTTTGCGTAACGCATATTAATTCCGCTTGCAGGTATAGCATTGGACTGAACTCTTTGGCGGGTATATCCTTGTGAATTTACATTTGTAATATTTTGACCGGTTACTCTTAAATTCGCACGAGCATTTTGAATACCGCTGCGCGCGACATATACACCAGTGAAAGTAGATGACATGGAATTTCCTCCTCAAATTTTCTTCGAAAAAAGGCCGTTAGTTGAAATATTTTTATTTTTAGCGGTAGAGTCATATAACTTATTAACTTTAGAATCAAACGTTTTTTTTAGCTCAGGGTTATTCTGAATTTTATCTATTTCTCTATTTGCTCTGTTAAGTTTTAATTCGGTTAAACAGTTGCAGCGTGTATTCATTTCTTTTAAATCCAGTAAAACCTGTGAGAGTTCTTCATATATTTTTTTGGCTTCTGTGCTATACGCAGGACTCAATATATCTATAAGCTGGCTAAAAGTGGCTTTAGGGTTTGCTGCTTCGGCCAACAATTTGTCTCTTTCCACTTCAAGTCCTTTTGCTTTAAGCATATATGCTTCTTCTTCTTTTACACTTTCATCAATCGTCTTCAAATTGCCGTTAGTTAGATTATTGAATTTAGAGGATTCAATTTTCAAAAAAGACTTGTAAAAATCAAGATATTTATTAAAAAAGGATATTATTCTATTGGATAATTCTTCATTTATCAAATTTTTCACCGCTCCTTATTATCAACATATATTAGTTAATAAAGTTGTTATAAAACAACAAACAATCTCGAAAAATTTCGTACTTAGCATTATAATAGAAGAATTTCGGCTAATTCATCTGCATCTATCAGATAATTATGAGATTTTAGTTCATCCTTTAATTTATCAATATATTGTACATCTTTATCTTCTTTAATTTCCGAGACGATATTTTCTCGGATTTCGGATAAACTTTTAGATTTATTAACGGGCTTTTGCGATATTTCTATTTTATCGACTTTATTAGAATTACTTGTAACTTTATTTAGCTCATTAGAAAATGAGGATTTTACGGTTTTCACAGAATCGTTTTTTATTAATTTGCTGTTCTTATATGGATTAGATATATAATTAACGTTTAAGTCAATATTCTTGATATTCATAAAGCTCACCTCGAAAATATTATCGGCATAACATAATAAAAGTTTAGGATGTATTTAATAATAATCATTTAGACAAAAATATTAATAAAAAAATTTGTAATTTTGTCGAAAACTACAAATTTTTTTAAGATAAATTCCAATTGTGACAATTAACGGTTGACTTTTGTCACAATATGTATGTATAATTGGTTTTATAA
>DHNU01000047.1:0-1857 GCA_002407645.1 Ruminococcaceae bacterium UBA5408 | reverse complement strand
TGGTTTTATAAAAGTTAATTTCTGCTAATTATGTCTATTTTATTACCTAATTAGTACTTATTTAATATATTATTTAATATATATATTTATATATTATTTGATAATACTATACATTTTCGATATATTGGCAGTCATATAAAAATCTTTTTTTATAAATTACATATAAAGACGTTTTTTTTGTGATTATTCTTTGTATGAAACTGGAGGTATTATATTGAACTGGCTTGACGGTGTTTCAGCGAATTTACTAAACAAGGACTTAGACGGACTTTGGACAAGACAAAAAGAAATATCGAACAATATTTCTAATTTAGAAACCCCCGAATATAAAAGCAGAAGGGTAAGTTTTGAAAGTGAACTAAAATCATTAATGGATAATGAAAAAGGTACGAGCAGTGAATTAACAAGAGAAATTAAAGATGTAAGGCCCCAAATAGATGTTTCAGATGATAAATCTCTTAGGTTGGACGGAAATAATGTAGATATAGAAAAAGAAAATATTGATTTGGCAAGAACGCAGATTAATTATTACTATTCTTTGCGGGAATTGTCGGATCATTTTTCACGTTTGAGATATGCAATAACAGAAGGAAAATAATAAAAACTGTAAATATAACAAGGAGGGTATATTGTGGCTTTTTTAGGTTCTTTAGATATAAGCGGGTCAGGATTAACTGCAAGCAGACTCAGAATGGATATTCTTTCTCAAAATATTGCAAATGCAGCAACAACAAGGACTGAAGACGGGGGGCCGTACAGAAGAAAAATGGTAGTGTACGAACCTGCAGAACAGTCCAGCTTTAAGCATATGCTTCAAAATAAAATTAACGAAACAAGTACTCCCAAAGGTGTAAAAGTTACAAAGATTGTTGATGACACAAGTGATTTTACTCCTGTATATGACCCAACACATCCTGATGCCAACGAAGACGGATATGTAATGATGCCAAACGTTAACCCAATTAAAGAAACTATTGATATGATGTCCGCTACAAGGGCATATGACGCGAATATTACAGTGTTTAATGCCGTTAAAGGCATGGCAGTAAAAGCTTTGGATATGGGGAGGTAAAGTTAATTGTTTATAGTTCCAATACATAATATTGACTCAATAAGTAATTTAAACAGCATTGAAAAAAAATCTTTGCAGCAATCAGAACGAAGCAATCCGTTTCAGGATATATATCAAAATGCAATTCAAAACGTAAAAACAACTGACGCAAATTTAAATGAAGAACTTTATAAGTTGTCTACCGGCCAGTCAGATGACTTACACAATATTGCAATAGCGTCAACCAAAGCTACTTTATCAGTACAAATGTTGGTGCAGCTTCGTAATAAAGCAATGGATGCATACAATGAAGTAATGAGGATGGGCTTATAACATTGATTTTTGATATTGTTTTCTTATTACATTCTATAAAATAAAGTGATTGCGGGTTGGATAATGAATATACAGATAAAAAAATATTTAGACCCAATAAAAAACTTTTGGGTAAATTTAACTAAAAAGAAAAAAACTATATTATTAAGCGTTTTAGGAGCGATAGTCTTAATTTCCGTTATAGCCGGCATTGTATTAAATACTCAACCGTTTGTTGTGCTTTATCCGGGGCTGGATCACGGAGAAGCGGTTGAAGTTATGAACGCACTCAAGGAACGTAATGTTGATTTTAAAGAGGACAACGGAACAATTTATGTACCAAAGGATAAGGAAAATTCCGTCAGAATGGATCTTTCCAACCAAGGACATCCAAAAACAGCTCCAAACTACGACTTTTTTACAGATAATATAGACATGATGTCAACTGATTTTGAAAAGAAAACAATAGAAAAATATCAGTTGAACCAACGGCT
>DHNU01000006.1:2414-18386 GCA_002407645.1 Ruminococcaceae bacterium UBA5408 | reverse complement strand
AATGTGAAATAGGCTTCATAATAAATGATGTTGCGGCAACCAACAGAACCACAAAAAGATGTGGCTGTTGTTTTAATGCAGTTCCTTCTTCATTATATGTTTTCCAGTCACCGGAGCTTGGAGCTTATTGTATCTAAACCCATTTACTCCATAAGTTGTAAAAAATCTTTATCTTATTTCTTTACTTCAGCCATTGCTTTTTTACGCTCCTTAAAAATGCACGATTTGATTTCCTTTATTATTGATTACAATAGATTTTTTATTCATATGCAACCAACCTTAATATCACAGTAGTTATTAGAGAATCGCATACCTTGAATTTGTACACAGTCATTCTGTGGATGATTTATACAAACCGTACTTTTATACTTCAAGCATAGAATTTCACCTTTTTTCTTATATTAATAAATAATCATACTAATAAACTATAGCACTATAATTTGTTTATATAAATACACGTGCTATTAAAAATCAGTATAGGATATGTTTTAATAACTGGTTTTCCTGACTCTTAATTTTAAACTATAACTATTTAGATAACTTATTTATTTTTTTGTAACAAATCAATTGTAATGATATAGATTTTATTGTAATAAAAAGTCATTGTTTAAAAACTACATTTTTAAATCTATTCATTTGTCATTTTTTATTGAAGATAAGTATAAAAACACGTATAATGTTTAATATGGATAGGTTAACGCTAAATTTTAGGAGGTATGTAATGAGTAAAAATATATGTACATTATATTTTAGTGCAACAGGAACAACAAAAAGAGTGATTGATTACATAGCAAATGAGGTTTCTATTATACTTGGTAACGGTTGTATAAATAATGTCGATTTTACATTACCTTTAGTTCGACAGCAAGAATTATGTTTTAATAAAGATGATATTGTCATAGTTGGGGTTCCTGTTTATGCAGGAAGAGTTCCTAATGTTTTATTGAAATTTTTAAAATCAGTAAAAGGAAATGGAGCATTGGCTGCTGCTGTTGTCCTTTATGGAAATAGAAACTATGATGATGCACTTATAGAATTAAGAGATATTTTAGTGTCAGGCGGTTTTAATGTTATAGGCGGTGCAGCTTTTGTAGGAGAACATTCTTTTTCTAAGATTCTTGCAAAAAACAGACCTGATGAACAGGATTTGAATTATGCAAAAAAATTTGCCAACGGTTTTTCAGAGAAGATACAAGAAGGTAAGATCAACGGAACAGTAGCAGTTAAAGGAATTTCTCCATACAGATTTTACTATAAACCTAAGGATAAAAACGGCAATCCTGTAGATATTAGAAGAGTTTTACCTAAAACAAATGACTATTGTATTAAGTGCATGACTTGCGCTGCAAATTGTCCAATGGGTTCTATAGATAAAAGTGACCCGTCAAAACTTAATGGAATTTGTATTAAGTGCGGTGCATGTATAAAAAAATGTCCTAAAGGTGCAAAATACTTCGATGATGAAAGGTACTTGCAACATAAACATGAACTTGAAGAAGGGCTTACATATCGGAGAGAGCCTGAACTGTTTTTATAAAATAAATAATTTTAAATTTCAAGAGCTGTCTTTCTACTAAATTGCGGAAAGACAGCTCTTGTTTGTTAGTTTATGATTTATAACATTATTTGTTATGATGCTCATTGCAACTGCATTCACTTACTTTTGGCGGGAAGAATTCTTCAGTTGGGAAGTCTATGCGACGGAACATATCGCACGGATTATCTGATGTAGTTACACATTCTTTTTCCGGAATGCAGAAATCATATGCAGGTATCAACATTTGGACATTTCTAACAATTTGGACAATTGTAAAGATACCAAGTGTAACATATACACACCTATCGGATGTAAAATCAATTTGACCACCGAAGTGCCTGCATACACAATCCGGAATTTGGCAGCAGCATTCATTACAATGCGACTGACAATCGCAAATTCTTGCAGATAAGCAGATAGGTTCTGCTACTTGACAAGTTGCTTTTGGAAGAACGTTTCCATTCATTGAATTTTGTCCATCAATGTCGTCATGGCTACATTCTGAGGTAAACATTTTTACATTTCCTTCACTGCCATAGAGGATAACTCTTTTGCTGAATATAGACACACCATTTACTATAGAAGGGTTGGTAGCTAACGGACAAAATACATCGACACACACGTCAAAGAAAAAGGTTAAATCAATTGAGTAAAAACCTTTATTAAATGGTACCGGCTCTAAATCCAGAAAAACAGTAATGACATCTGCACTTCTAAGTCTAACGTTTGTTGCATGCTCTATTAATTCGTGTTTATCCGGCGGGAAATAAACCCTTAAATCTTCAAGACAATCTTTATCACTGCATGAATCATATATCCTAAGCCCGTCAATGCATACGGCTTCTTTTATATTTCCTAAATTTTGTACGTTTGGGCAAGTTTCTTGGTTATTTTCATCCATAAAATAATCCTCCTAACACATTTAGTGAAACCTTGTTTCTCAATACCATTTTATGGCGGCTGTTTCATTGTGTTACAGAAATATTTTTTTTTAATTGTTTAACCATAATAAAACAACAAATAAATACAAAATATATAGGCAATAAGTTTTATTTAGGATTTATAATATATAAAATATAGTGTCGAAGTTTATGCTATCAGCAATAGATACAAAATGGTTCTATTTTATACACTTTAATTCGTCTTTTTGCGAGACCTTTTCTATTTATATTTTGTTACAGTTCTGTTATAATTATGTTAAGCAGAAGTAAATTCACTCGTTAATACGAAATGAGGTTATTTAATGAATCTTGCACTCTTTTTTGCACTTATTCTCGTATGTGCATCAATTTTTGTAAATGGATGGACAGACGCTCCAAATGCAATAGCAACAGTTGTTTCGACAAGGGTGCTTTCTCCAAGGGCGGCAATTGTTTTAGCAACAATATTTAATTTAGTTGGAATCATGTGCTTTGGTTCAGCTGTTGCAAGTACGATTGCAAACCTTGTTGATGTAGGAACCGGCAATAATCCGCTCATCGCGATATGTGCCGCTCAGCTTTCCATAGTTATTTGGTCTGTATCAGCTTGGAAGTTTGGAATTCCTACCAGTGAAAGCCATGCTCTTATTGCTGGACTTATGGGTTCAGGAATAGCATACAATGGTCTATCGGCGTTTAAAGTTAATGAGTTTAATAAAGTCCTTTGGGGAATAGTTATTTCTACATTTGTAGGCTTTTTTGCAGCATATATTGTTACGAAAATAGTTGGTTTCCTGTTTCGCCGAGTAAAACGCGCTAAAGCAAATAAAATTTTTTCAATTGGACAGATTTTTTCAGCAGCTCTTATGGCTACAAGTCACGGTGCGCAGGACGGCCAAAAATTTATGGGAGTTTTTGTTTTAGTAATTCTCCTTGCACGTAATCAGCCTGTTCCGGATTCAATCCATATAGATTATTGGATAATGTTTTTATGTTCTATTGTAATGGCAATAGGTACTTCTATCGGTGGTTATCGTATAATAAAAACAATGGGCGTTGATATGGTTAAACTTGAAAAATATCAAGGCTTTTCAGCAGAAATAGTTGCTTCACTATGTATGCTTATTACTACAGTAAAATCCGGAATTCCACTTTCTACTACAAATACGAAAGGTACTGCAATGATGGGTGCAGGAGCCGCAAGGCGGTTCTCTGATGTTAATTGGGGAATAGCTAAAGAAATGGTTATTGCGTGGATATTAACTTTCCCTGCATGTTTAATTCTTGGTTATGCAATGACTAAACTATTTATTTTGATATTTTGATATAATATGTAAATAAGAATAATTTGTTATTATTTTGAAGGGTAAGGGAACTGTATGAGTAATTTTTTTACTAAAGGACCGGACTACTTTGCGTTATTTGAAAAGGGAATAAAAATTTCTTGCAAGGCAGCAAAAGTACTGCAGGCTTCGTTCAAGAACGGTAATATAGACAAGAATGAACTTAAACAACTCAAGGAAATTGAACATGAAGGGGACAAGCATGTTCACTACTGCACAAACTTAATTGCAGATGCATTTATTACTCCGATTGACCGTTCAGATATGATGGAAATGGTTCGGGCGATTGAAGCGATTACAGACAGCATTGACGATATAGGAAATCAAATAAATATGATGCATATTTCTCACTCCAATGAAACCACAGACAAACTGGTTGACTTAACTGTAAAAAGTTGTGAGGGACTTTGCGAATTAATGGCTGATTTTAAACAATTCAAGAAGAACTTAAAAAGCATTAAGAAATTGTCAGTTTATGTTAACCATATAGAAGAAGAAGGCGACGAAATTTACGAAGAAGCCATGCGTAAACTGTTCGATGAAAACAATAAAATGAATATGCTTGATGTTATAAGACTTCAAAATTTATATAATACAATGGAAGATGCACTTGACTATTGTGAAGACGTTGCCGATATAGCAGAACAAATTATTATTTCTAACACATAAAAACTGATATTTTCAAGCTCACCTTTAAGCAGGGTGAGCTTTTATTTTTATAATTATATGTAGTTACGACATTTATTTTATGTTGAAGACTGGATAATATTTTGCTATAATGATGATATTATTATATAAAGGGGAAATTTGATGCCTAAAGTTACTCTTATAACTTATACTCCCAATCCGGAAAAAACAGTAGCACAGGCGGCTAAATTATGTTATTCGCCTGCCTCTATTGAAGATATATCTGAAAACTTAACAGATGAAAAAGTTGCATCATTTGTAGAAATGATTTCAAATTTAGGTCATGAAAGTACTATAGAACACGTATCATTTACATTTGGTATTGAAGGTGTATCACGTTCATTTTTAGCACAAATGACTCGCCACCGCATTGCTTCTTACAGCGTAAAAAGTCAGAGATACGTAAGCGAGTCTTCTTTTGATTATGTAATTCCTCCCGAAATTGCAGCAATCCCGGAAGCAAATGCAGAGTTTATTTCTGCTATGCAGGAGGATCAGAGGCACTATGAAAAATTAGCCTCAATATTAAAAGAAAAGCACATAAAAGAAAATGTTGCAGCCGGTATGGACGAAAAAACTGCTTGCAGTAAAGCGCAGAAACAAGCAAATGAAGATGCACGATTTGTTCTTCCTAATGCTTGCGAAACAAAAATGATATGTACATTTAATGCGCGTTCACTTCACAATCTTTTTTCACTGCGATGCTGCAACAGAGCACAGTGGGAAATCCGCAGCGTAGCAACTCAGATGCTGAGTCTTGTCCGCAGGGTTGCACCAAATCTTTTTAGAAATTCAGGGCCATCATGTTTAAACGGTCCGTGTCCTGAAGGAAAAATGACTTGCGGTAAAATTGAACAAGTTAGAGAGTTTTTTAATAATTTAGGGGAAAACTGATGGAAGGTAAATTAATCACATTAGAAGGTCTTGACGGAAGCGGCAAAGCAACTCAGACAGAATTACTTTGCCGTGAACTTATTAACCGTAGGTTAAATCTACGCAGAGTTTCTTTTCCAAATTATGATGATTCTTCATCAACACTTGTTAAAATGTACCTAAAAGGTGAATTTGGAACAAACCCAAACGATGTAAATCCATATGCGGCTTCTTCCTTTTTTGCAGTTGACAGATATGCAAGTTATAAAAAATATTGGGGAAAAGACTATGCAAATGGAGTATTAATTGTAGCAGACCGCTATACAACGTCGAATATTGTTTTTCAACTTTCAAAAATACCAAAGGAAAATTGGAATGACTTTATAAACTGGATTGAGGATTATGAGTATGGTAAACTAAAACTTCCTCGTCCAAATAAAACGATATATCTAAATATGCCAATTAATGTTTCACAAAAACTATTAAATGTAAGATACCATGGAATTGAAAATAAAAAAGATATTCATGAAAGTAATGAAACTTTCCTTAAAGCCTGTTATGAAAGTGGATTGTATGCGGCTAAAAAATTAAACTGGAAAGTAATTAACTGTGCAGAAGGCGAAAAGCCTAAAACTATAGAACATATTCATAAAGAGATAATGCAGGAAATTGATAGTATTCTTAATGAATTGTAATATTTTTAAAAAGGACGTTTATTAATGATTAGTTTTGCAGATTGGGGAATGCGGAGCGAACTTGCGAAAATATGGGAAATCTGTTTTCAAGAACCAGCCCGCCCCGCAAAGTATTTTTTAAATAATTACTTCAGTCCTCAAAACTGTCTTGTTTATAGAATAAGAGGAAAAATAGCTTCTGTTGTTTATATCTTACCGACTCAAATTGCTTCGGGATCAAATCCTCTGCAGGCTCATTATATTTATGCCGCGGCTACTATCCCCCAATACAGAGGAAGGGGATATATGGCGGCTCTTTTGGCGGCAGCGGCAATTATAGGTGCAAAACGCGGTGACAAATTTTCTGTTGTTCTACCTGCAGATTCTAATCTTTATCGCCTTTACCAAAAATCTGATTATATAAAATTCTTTAATATTAAAAAAACAACTCTTTCTATTGACGAAATGTCTTCACTTGCCGAAAATGGAATTATAAATAAAACACTGTTAACATACGGTCAAATAAACAGTCTTAGAAATTCAAAATTGTTAAAAATACCGGGTTCGGTTTTGTGGAGTAATGAGGGAATTGGCTTTGCTTTAGGAATGGGGAAAATCTATGATGATAAAATTATTTGTTCAAGAACCAAAGGAAAGCCGGCATATGCGTACTGCAGAAAAATAAACGATAATGTATGCATGGTAATGGAAATTATGGCTGACAGTAGTACAATTCATAATTTAGCCGCTAACATAATCAGTATTATACCCGCACAAAAATATGTTTTTCGTCTTCCTAATGATTACACGATTTTTGGAAATAAAAGTAATATATCTTGTTTTGGTATGATTAAGCCAATAGACGGTTCGAGTTTAAACTGTATTGGCTATAAAACCGGCATGCCATATTTAGGTTTGCCGCTTGACTAATTTTTTGGAGGTACCTACTATGATTTATCTTTTTCTTGCTAACGGTTTTGAGGAGATTGAAGCTCTCACAACAGTAGATATTTTAAGGCGTGCAGGGTGCAATATTGTAACTGTTGGAGTGGGAGGTAAAGAAATTACAGGAGCTCATAATATCAAAGTTATTGTGGATATTGAAGAAAGTGAAGCTGATACTAAAGATTTAGATATGGTTATACTCCCAGGAGGTATGCCGGGAACACTTAATCTTGAAAAATCAAAAACAGTTCAAAATACGGTTAAGTATTGCTGTAAAAACGACAAATATTTAGCGGCAATATGCGCCGCACCTTCGATTTTAGGTCATATGAATATTTTAAAAGACCACGAAGCTGTTTGTTATCCCGGCTTTGAAAAAGAACTTCATGCTAAAAAAATTCCGAAAAAATCTGTTTGTGTAAGCGGAAAAATCATTACAGCCAAAGGTGCAGGGGTAGCCGTTGAATTTGCATTAAAAATTGTTGAGTTACTGTTCGGTTCAGATAAATCAAAACTTCTCAGGGAGTCAATTCAATGCATGTAAAAAATATAAAAAAACTTAAAATTAATCTTCGTGCGGGATATAAAGAGTACAGAAATAAATTAACCCAAAGGCAAAAATTATCTATGGACTCTATGATACAAAGTCGTCTGCTTGCTCTTTTTGAATATGCGAATGCCGATACAGTGTTTACTTATGTGAGTAAATCAATTGAAGTGGATACTTTCGCACTTATAAAAGCGGCGCTTGCTAACCATAAAAAAGTCGCAGTGCCACGTTGTGTCCCAAATACTTATAAAATGCAATTTTTTTATATTAATTCCTTGGAAGATTTAGAAAAAGGAAGTTTTGGAGTATTAGAGCCGATACCCTCAAGGTGTAAGTTGGTTTTAGATTATTCTAATGGTTTTTGTATTGTGCCGGGATTGAGTTTTGATGCACAAGGCTATCGTTTGGGGTACGGAAAAGGTTATTATGACAGATTCCTTGCGCAATTTAAGGGGTTTACTGTTGGAATATGCTACGCGCGGTGCGTTCAGTGGAATCTTCCTCACGGATACTATGACAAACCTGTAGATATCCTTGTTACAGAAAAATATATAAGAAAAATGGCAAAACATAGAAATAAACCGTAATATTACTTGTTTACTGCAGCCATAACAGGAGGACTCATTAATGAATGAGGATAATAAACAAAACACCTATAAATCCAACAAAATAAAAAATTTTAAACTTAATATTCCCGATGGAGACTTTTATGACAGTGATAATACGGAACTGTATTCAAATGACAATGAAAAAGACGATATGGATGACTGCGATGTTGTAATTCATAGTTATAGCAATCCGCATGCTGCAAAAAAAGCAAAAATAACGCAGAATGAAACAGCTGCAAGAGCTGAAAGGGCACATGAAATTCGAAATCTGAAAAAAGGAAAAAAGAATAAAACTTTTTTTAAGTTCATTTGGGTTATTATGGTGTTGTTCTGTACGGTTTTGCTGTCTCAGTTTTTTATAACAGGTATTAATGATATGCTGGGTGTAGGTAAGGAAGAAGCGAGTATTACTGTAGAAATACCCAAAAATGCAACAACTGGGCAGATAGCGGATATTTTAAATAAAGCCGGAGCCATTCGAGATGTGAATTTCTTTCAATTTTATTCTAAATTAACCAAAGCAGACGGACACTATAATAATGGCAGCTATAAAATTGATACAAATATGGACTATGAAGCGATAATAAACAGCCTTCAATCGAATGCAAACCGAGTTGATACAATTAAAATAACTTTTAAAGAAGGAATTAACATATTAGATGTTTCAGCACTGCTTGAAAAGGATGGTGTTTGCACTGCTGAAAAATTTCTTGCAGCCATAAATTCGAATGACTATGAAAATTATGAAATAATTAAAGCCATTACAAACGATGATGAAAGATATTATAAACTTGAAGGTTATTTGTTCCCCGATACCTATGAATTTTATAAAGATGAAGATCCTAAAACAGTTATTAAAAAGTTTCTCAGCAATTGTAATAATAAAATCACAAAAGAAATAAAAACAGAGGCAGAAGAAAAAAACATGACCATTGATCAGCTTTTAACCTTAGCTTCTATGATTCAAGCTGAAGCGGCGGATAAAGAAGATATGTTAAAAGTTTCATCGGTATTTCATAATCGATTAAACAGCGGCGGCTTGGGGGACCTTAAGCGTTTGCGTTCCGATCCGACTATGTATTATCCATACCGAACAAAAGCATCAATTCCTGCTGATTTACAGGGCTCTTTTAAGAGCAGATATGACACATATACCGTAGAAGGCCTTCCCCCGGGACCTATTTGTAATCCGGGCTTAGATGCTATAAATGCCGCACTTGAACCTGAAAAAACTAACTACTATTATTTCTGCCACGACAAAAACAGTAAGTCATATTATGCAACAAATATCGTTCAACATAATATAAACTTAAAAAAAGCAGGGTTAAAGTAAAATTGGAGGACAAAATTGACACAAAAAAATAGAGTAGAACTTCTTTCACCGGTTGGAGATATGGAAAGGCTTGGCTCTGCAATTCAGTTTGGAGCGGATGCAGTTTATCTTGCAGGACAAGAATTCGGAATGAGAACTGCGCCGTCAAATTTCAATAATGACGAATTAAAAAGCGCAGTAGAATTGGCACACAGCAAAAATATAAAAGTATATCTAACTTGTAATACTATCCCACATAACAAAGAACTTGCCCGTTTGCCAGAGTTTTTGCAATATGCTCAGGAAATAGGGATAGATGCATTTATTGTTGCAGATATAGGAGTAATGGCGATTTGTAAAAAATACGCTCCTAAAGTAGATATTCATATTTCAACCCAAGCCGGAATAGCAAATTATGTTACGGCAAATGAATTTTATAATATGGGTGCGTCAAGGGTAGTTCTTGCTCGAGAATTAAACCTTGAGGAAATAGCAGAGTTACGTGCAAAAACACCCAAAGGACTCGAAATAGAGGCTTTTGTACATGGTGCTATGTGTGTTTCATTTTCAGGCCGCTGTCTTTTGTCGCAGTACCTTACACATCGTGATGCAAACAGGGGCGATTGTGCTCAGCCGTGCCGCTGGCAGTATTCACTGATGGAATCAAAGCGTCCCGGGCAGTATATGCCGATATTTGAAGATAATAACGGTACTTATATTTTAAATTCAAAAGATATGTGCATGATTGAACATATTCCTGAACTTATAAAGGCAGGAGTAACCAGCCTTAAAATTGAAGGAAGGGCAAAGTCAGCATATTATGTTGCTGTTACAACTAATGCGTATAGAAATGCAATTGACGAATATTTTGATAACCCGAATAAATCTGTGTCTTCTTGGATAATTGACGAAGTCAACAAAATAAGCCATAGAGAATACAGCACGGGTTTTTATTTCGGTACTGAACCCGGGCAGGTATATTCTAACGGCGGCTATGTACGGGAATATGATGTTATTGGAATATGTGAAAACTACGAAGACGGAGTTGCAAAAATTTCACAGCGGAACAAATTTTTTAAAGGTGATATTGCTGAGGTTTTGGAAGCCGGCAATAAACCGTTTGAAATAGTTTTGGATGATATTTATGATAAAGACTTTAATCCGATTGATTCTGCTCCGCATGCAACAATGACTGTATATTTAAAAACCGAAAAGCCCATTAAAAAAAGAGCAATCTTAAGAAAGAAACGATCAGATTAAATGTTTAAACATTCCTCATATTGGTAATCATACTGATATGGGGGATTTTTTATGGAAAAAAGAACAGCTGCGTTTTTTGGATTTTTTATGCTTTGTATGTTTATTTGTATATTAAGCGTTTATACGGTATCAAGTGGGGCGTACCTTGCACAGACTGCGGAAAATCAAAGCAGTTATAAACTTACAATTGCTGAAACAAGGGGTACAATTTACGACTGTAATAAAATGGCGATTACAGGAGGAGAGAAAGAATATTTGGCGGCAGTTGCTCCCAGTATGGAATCGGCAGCAGCTTTAAGCAAAGTTTTGCCCAAAAATGAAATGGAAAGTATATATAAATCTTTAACCGCTGGCAAACCTTTTATTTTAAAACTTCCCAAAAACGTCAACGCAAACGGAATAGACGTTTTCACCGTCGAAAAACGTTATTCAGATAAACAGACGGCGGCAAATATTATAGGGTATTTAGACGGTTCGGGTGTTGGAGCGGCCGGGGTGGAAAAAGCGTTTGAAGAAGAACTGTCGAAAAAACAGGGTTCAATTTCAGTTCAATATAAAGTTGACGCGGTTAACAGAGTTTTAGTTGGAGAAAACAGAAAAATAAATGATACATCATACTTAAAAAACAGAGGCGTTGTTCTTACAATAGACAAAAATATACAGGAAATTGCAGAACAAGCGGCTGAAAAATATTTGAATAAAGCCGCAGTACTTGTAACCGAAGTCCCTTCATGTAAAATAAGAGCACTTGTAAGTTTACCTACATTTTCACCGAATGATGTCGCATCTGCCCTGAATTCTGATGATTCTCCCCTTATAAACAGGTGCCTTTCTGAATATAACGTCGGCTCTGTTTTTAAAATAGTTTCGGCAGCATCTGCGCTTGAATATGGAATTTCTCCAAATACTGAATACACATGTACCGGTGCAACAGATGTTTACGGAGGAATGTTTCATTGCTTTAACGGCAAAAGTCACGGCAGTGTAAATATGAAATCAGCAATTGCCCAGTCCTGCAATACTTATTTTATTAATGCTATGCAGGAAGTACCCCAGGCTCAATTTTTATCTACGGCTCAAAATATGGGATTTGGCCGTTCATTTGAAATTGCACCGGGAATAGTTTCACGTCCCGGAAATCTTCCTACGCTTAAAAGCCTAACAATACCGAGGGCTTTGGCTAACTTTTCTTTTGGTCAAGGCGAATTGACTGCAACACCGCTGCAAATAGCCGCTATGGTAAATACTGTTGCAAGCAGCGGCTGTTTTACCCAGCCATATTTATACGAAGGACTCGTTAACGAAAATTTAAACTATATTTATAAAGCACCAGAACAAAAACACACACAGGTAATATCAGATAATACAGCGGCTCTGCTAAAGGATTTTATGAAAGAGTCAATAGAAACCGGTACAAGCAATAAAGGTAAACCTTTAAATGGAACTGCGGGGGCAAAAACAGCAACTGCGCAAACGGGAAAGTATAACGATAAAGGTGTAGAAATAGTTCAGTCTTGGTTTGCGGGATTTTATCCTTATGATAACCCAAAATACGTTATAACGGTTTTTTCAGAAGATGGTACGGGCGGCGGAGCAACCTGCGGTCCTGTGTTTAAACAGATAGCTGACGAGCTTGGCAAAAAAATAATTCAATGATATGTGATTGACAATATTTGCAATACAGTTTATAATTACAGTGCAATTAAATGTGAATTTTGAGTTAATTGCACTATAAATTTTTTAAAAGGCGATAAAGGGTATAAATGTACCGAACAGTGCCAAAGAGAGGTAATCCATGGGTGAAAGATTACTGCATTTGTGGGTACGTAATGCCAACCCGTAGCCCTGCGGCGATGAGCTGCGGCGTGTCCCGCGTTAAGGGGCTTAAAGTGGCGCTTTTTGCGCAATTTGGGTGGTACCACGGATTTCTCCGTCCCATTGTGGATGGTGAAGTCTATTTTTTTTGCCCGGTAACCCGCAAAGGGGTGGGTACAAACAATAAAAAGTTTTAGTCTATTATTTTTGCCTATAGGCGGAATGGAGTTATAAATATGAAATGGACAGGGTTAAATGAACTTCGAGAGAAGTATTTGTCTTTTTTTGAATCAAAAGGACATTTAAGACTTCAAAGTTTTTCTTTAATACCAAAGGATGACAACAGCCTTTTGCTTATTAATTCAGGTATGGCACCTATGAAAAAGTATTTTACGGGAGAAGTTACCCCTCCGAGGAAAAGAGTAACTACTTGTCAAAAATGCATTCGTACTCCGGATATCGATCGTGTCGGAATTACTGACCGACACGGAACATTTTTTGAAATGCTCGGTAATTTCTCTTTCGGCGATTATTTTAAACATGAAGCAACTGCATGGGCATGGGAATTCTGTACAAAGACACTTGAACTTCCTGTTGATAAACTCTGGGTAACCATTTATCAAGACGATGACCAAGCTTTTGATATTTGGACAAAAGAAGTAGGGGTTGACCCTTCACGTATAGTCAGAATGGGTAAAGAAGATAATTTCTGGGAGCACGGTTCAGGTCCATGCGGACCATGTTCGGAAATATATTTCGACCGCGGTGAAGAATACGGATGCGGTTCTCCAAATTGCGGCATAGGCTGTGAATGTGATCGTTATATAGAATTTTGGAATGTGGTTTTTTCACAGTTTAACAGCGACGGTAAGGGAAACTATCCACCAATGGAACACCCAAACATTGATACCGGTATGGGACTTGAAAGACTTGCCTGTATAATGCAGGGTGTTGACAATTTATTCCTTGTTGATACTGTACAAAACATAATGAAACATGTCTGCCGTATAGCAAATGTAAAATACGGCGAGGACGATAAAAAAGATATTTCGCTTCGTGTTATTACTGACCATATCCGCAGTACCACGTTTATGATTGGTGATGGAGTTATGCCGTCCAATGAAGGCAGGGGATATGTCCTCCGCCGTTTACTCCGCCGTGCCGCACGCCACGGCCGTTTGCTCGGTATTAACAAAACATTTTTAGCAGAAGTTGCAAATACGGTAATTGACGAAAATAAAAGTGCTTATCCTGAGCTCGACGAAAAACGCGCTATGATAACAAAGCTTATCAGCGTTGAAGAAGAAAGCTTTGCAAAAACAATAGACCAGGGGCTTCAGCTTTTAAACACCTATATTGAAAAGTCAAATTACAAAGTATTCTCAGGAGCGGACGCATTCCGTCTCAACGACACTTACGGTTTCCCAATTGATTTAACTAAGGAAATCGTTGCCGAACACTCAATGACAGTCGATGAAGAAGAGTTCAAAAAGTTTATGCTTGAGCAGCGTAAACGCGCAAGGGCCGCACGAAAGAATGCAGGTGCCGACGCTTGGGAAGGAAAAGGTGACCTTCTTGAAGACACACCGGCAACTGAATTCTTAGGATATAAACAATTTGAAACATCCGCAAAAGTTCTTGCAATTATTAAAGACGGGGAACGTGTCGAAAGTGCCACAGCGGGAGATGAAATTGTTTTGGTACTTGATAAAACAACGTTTTATGCCGAAAGCGGTGGCCAAATAGGAGATACCGGAACAATCGAATCAAACGATGCTGTGATTGAAGTAACAGATACTATAAAAAATTATGCTAAAAACTTTATGCATAAAGCATGTGTTAATGCAGGAGAAATTCATGTAAATGAAGATGTTAAAGTATCAGTTAATAAAGAAAGACGTCTTGACATTATGAGGAATCATACTGCGGCACATCTTTTGCAGGCTTCGCTAAGAAAGGTACTCGGCGACCATGTTGAACAAGCAGGACAGCTTGTCAATGAAAAGCATGTGCGTTTTGACTTTACTCATTTTTCAGCTCTTACCAAAGAAGAACTTACTAAAGTTGAAAATCTTGTGAATAAGGTTATTTTAAGCGGTATAACTGTTGAAAGTCGTGAAATGCCGATTGAAGTAGCTAAAAAACTGGGAGCTATGGCATTATTCGGTGAAAAATACGGAAATATTGTTCGTGTTGTAACCGTTGCCGATTTTTCAAAAGAATTCTGCGGCGGCACTCATATAGACAATACTTCCAAAATCGGACTTTTCAAAATTGTTTCTGAAACTTCTGTTGCGGCAGGAGTGCGCCGTATTGAAGGCGTAACAGGCGCCGGTGTACTTGAACTTTTAAATAAAAATATTAGTGAAATAAATGAAGCTGCTTCGGTTCTAAAACTTAATAATACATCTGAACTTGTACAAAAAGCAGAACAGATAACAGCCGAACTTAAAGAAAAAGACAAGGTTATTGAAACACTTAATTCCAAGCTTGCCGGAATACAGGTCGAAAGCCTTATTCAAAACGCTAAAGAAATTAAAGGCGTAAAAGTTATTACCGGATTGTTCTCGGGAACAGAGCCGGCGGCACTTCGCGCAATGTGTGACAAGGCAAGAGATTTTTCCCCGAATATGGTTGCTGTTTTTGCGGGAACACATGAAGGAAAAGCAAATATTGCTGCGTGTGTTGGTAAGGACGCGGTTAAAGCAGGTGTAAACGCAGGCCAGATTGTTAAAAAGGCTGCACAAATTGCCGGTGGAAATGGCGGCGGAAGACCTGACAGTGCTATGGCAGGAGCAAAAGACCTTGCTAAACTCGATGCAGCTCTTGCAGAAGTGGAAAATATTGTTGATAATATGCTCTAATGATACTATAATATAAACGTTGTATTGAAAAAGGAGGTATAAAAGTGGACTGCGTATTTTGTAAAATAGCAAAAGGGGAAATACCCAGCAAAAAGGCTTATGAGGATGACAAAGTACTGGCTTTTTACGACCTTGAGCCGCAGGCGCCGGTGCATATATTAATAATTCCTAAGGAACATATCGAGTCAGCACAGGATATTACCCCGCAAAACAGTCAAATTGTTGCTCACATTTTTGAAGTTGCGGCAAAACTTGCAAAAGAAAACCATTTGGACAGCGGTTTTCGTATTGTGAATAATGCAGGCAAAGACGGCGGTCAAACCGTGCCGCATCTGCATTTCCATCTGCTTGGCGGACGTTCAATGAAGTGGCCTCCGGGCTGATACAGCGACTAATTACTTATTACTGAAAGGTCGATTTATTATGGGAGAATACTATAAGATAACAATTGCGGGCTGTGAACGTGAACTTCCGATATGCCCTATAAGCGATAAGCTCGATATTGCAGGATTTGTCATGCTTGGCGATGTTGAAATTACAGAAAAAGCTGCTGCGGCTCTTTTAAAGAAATGTCCGGAACATGA
>DHNU01000006.1:1953-2162 GCA_002407645.1 Ruminococcaceae bacterium UBA5408 | reverse complement strand
CGTTATATTGTAGCTCGTAAAAGCGTAAAAGCTTATATGCGCAACCCAATACATGTAGAAGTAAAATCCATTACAACGGATCACATACAAAAGCTTTACCTTGCCGAAGACGATTATAAGGGCCTTAACGGTAAGCGTGTACTTATTGTTGATGATGTTATCAGCACAGGGGAATCTCTTGCCGCAATGGAGGGCCTTGTAAAACAGTT
>DHNU01000006.1:0-1693 GCA_002407645.1 Ruminococcaceae bacterium UBA5408 | reverse complement strand
GATTTTATTTCGGAGGAATTATAATGAAGCGACCGCTGGTGTTAGTAGGATTTAGCTATCTGCTGACTTTGGTGGCCGCTGTTTATTTTGGAAGCGAAATTTCCATTATAGGCGCCGTATTAGGTCTTTTACTTTTTATTGTTGCTATGTTTGTACCTAAATTCAGAAGAACTAAAATTTATCCGATTGTTTTTTTGACTGTTTCACTTGCTTTCGGAAGCTTTTTCGCTTTTTATGAGGAAAAAATTGAACCGGTTAAAATACTTGACGGTAAAGATGCAATTATTGAAGGAACAGTAGTTGAAGCACCGTTTGAACAATACGGAAACTTTTATTATGTACTTGAAGCAAAGTTACAAACTTCTGATAATTTGACGAAAAATATAAAAATCAGACTTTCTTCACAAAGTACTCTAAACGCAGAACCATATTCAAAAATTAAGGGAAAAGTGCATCTTTTTCTCCCTAAAGGTGGAAAGGGATACTCTTCAGGGTCATATTATGCATCCAAAGGGATTCAAATGCTGGCATATCTTTATAATTATGAAAATTACAGTGTATCACCGCCACAAGAGAAGCCTCTGTATTACTATGCGCTTAAACTGCGTTCTAAACTCCTCAAATCCGTAAGAATGATGTATGCTCCCGATGAGGCAAATTTAATAAATTCTGTAATTTTTGGGGAAACAACTTGTCTTTCCGATGAAGTTTATTTTGATTTCAAAAATATAGGAATTTCTCATATAATGTCTGTTTCCGGTCTGCATATGGCAACAATGTCACAACTTTTTATGATGATTTTTTTATTTTTAAAGTTTCCCAAAAAGCTTTCTTCATTTCTTTCAGCACTCGGTGTAATCTCTTTTATGGGAATTACATGCTTTGTCCCGTCTGTTACAAGAAGCGGTATTATGTGTTTGCTTTATTTATCAGGTATTATTTTATCGAGAAAATCGGATGCTTTAAACTCTTTAAGTGTTGCGATACTTATTATTTGCCTGATAAATCCTTATGCGGCGGCGGATATCGGTTTTTTGCTTTCGTGCTCAGCTACGCTGGGAATAATTTTGTATGCTGACAAAATTAATAATTATTTGAATGATAAGTATGATAAAATAAAGAAAATAAGCCCACTTGTACACGGTATAAACGGAATACTTTCAACGACTTTATCGGCTGTGCTTTTTACTCTGCCGATAACTATTTTGGTATTTGGAAGTGTTTCGCTTTTGGCACCAATTTCAAATCTTTTAATACTTGTTGCATCAACACTTATGTTAAACTTTGGAGCTGTTGCCGCCGTAATAAATTTAATATCTCCGCTTTCGTACTTTGCACTTCCTTTTGCGGTATCAGCGGGTATTCTTTCAAAATATATGCAGAACTGCGCTCATATCCTTGCACAAATTCCGCATTGCAGCATCCCTGAGTCTTCAGGATTTGTTATGCTTTGGCTTGCTTGTACAATTTTTCTTTTTAGTATAACTGTATTTATTATGAAAAATAAAAAAATATTGAAAATAACAGCACTTCTTTCAATAATAATGCTTCTTACCGGGGTTTTTTCAAGTCAGCTTTATTCAACAAATGTCACAAGACTTGCAGTTTTGGATATAGGCACAGATGAGTCAATTGTTATAACTCGAAACAAACATGCCGCTGTTATCGGATGCGGCGGATATTCCTCTGCATA
>DHNU01000041.1:2670-16894 GCA_002407645.1 Ruminococcaceae bacterium UBA5408 | reverse complement strand
GGAAAAGGAAGTTATGTTTCACGCAAAAATATGAATTTAATCCGCGAGGAGCAGCTTAAAAAAGCTGAAAGCTTTCTTGAAAGCGCCGTTGATACGGCAAAATCAGGCGGTATAACCCTCAATGAACTAATCGAAATGCTTAATCTAATTTATAATGGCGAATAATTAAACAGGCACAGCCTGCTTAGGAGGTATTCTATGAAAAATGCTATTGAAATCAACAATCTTTGCAAAATATATAAAGATTTTCAGCTTAAAAATGTAAGTTTTAATGTTCCCAGCGGCAGTATTGTCGGATTTATCGGCGAAAACGGTGCAGGCAAAACCACAACCATAAAACTTATTCTAAATGAAATGAAACGCGACGGCGGAAATATCAAAATTTTCGGCATGGACAATATCAAAGACGAACGCAAAATAAAGGAACAAATAGGCGTAGTATTTGACGAAAGCTATTTTCACGGTGAATTTAAAGCCGGCGATGTTGCATCTATACTTAAAAAAATTTATACAAACTGGGACGACACATACTTTAATAAAAAACTACAGGAGTTCAATATTCCCAATAATAAGATAATTAAAGAATACTCAAAAGGCATGAAAATGAAACTGAGTATTGCAAGCGCACTTGCACACCACCCTAAGCTTTTAATTTTAGATGAAGCTACCAGCGGACTTGACCCAATTGTGAGAAGGGAAATTCTTGATATTTTCCTCGATTTTATACAGGACGAAAACCACTCTATACTCTTTTCTTCACATATAACAAACGACCTTGAAAAAATAGCCGACTATATTGCGTTTATCCATAACGGCAAAATTGTATTTGAACATTCAAAAGATGAACTTTTATATAATTACGGCATTATTAAATGTGGAAAAAATGAGCTTTCAGAATTGGATAAAAACGATATTATTCGAATTAAAAAAGACCAATTGGGTTGTGAAGCACTTGTAGCCGATAAAGATGCCGCAAAACGTAAATATCCCAATTTATTAATTGACTCCACTTCTATTGACGAAATTATGCTTCTTTACGTTAAGGGGGAAAAAGTATGTTAGGACTAATTGCCAAGGACTTAATTTGCATAAAAAAATATTCTATAAAACTTCTCGCGGTTGTTGCAATTTACTTTGTTATTTTTGCTTCATCGGGTGACTTAATATTTTTATCGTCGATGATAATAATAATTTCCACTATGCTTGTAATTACTACTTTTTCTTACGATGAACTTTCTAAATGGGATTGTTTCGCTCTTTCTCTTCCCGTAACCAAAAAACAAATTGTTTTATGCAAATATTTTCTTGCATTGATATTTGATTTATTGGGAATGTTAATTGTATTAATAATTCATTTAATCGAAAATCAATTAGAATTTGAAGAATTAATAAGTATCTATACCCTCGGTGCTGTAGCTCTTATAATTCCTGCAATACTTCTGCCTCTCATTTATAAATTCGGTGTTCAAAAATCACGTTTGTGGCTTATTTTAATTTTCCTTCTTCCTACAGCTCTTGCGATTATATTCGGTAAGGCAGGAATATCCTTAGGAATGGGGCTGCCAAGCGAAAGTACAATAGAAGCACTTGTAAAAGCTTCACTTCCGGCTGCACTGATTGTTTTTTCAGCATCCTATTTTATTTCGTGCCGTATTTTTGAAAACAAAAATATATAAATTCATAAAAAATCGCCCTGCATTAACTGCAGGGTGATTCTATATATGTACAGGTTTGATGTCCTCAATTCCCCAAAGCTCAATAATTACGTTATTATAGTTCAAAATACATATAATTTTTAATTTGGTATATCATAAAAAGGATGTTATTATTTTATTCGTATACATATTAGTATTCAACACCGCATAATATAATTTTTAATACTATTTTAAATATTTTCTATAATTAATTTACATTTTACCAACTGAGTGTTATTATAAATATAATCTTAAAAAGAAAAAGGAGAAGTATATGAATAATTTTTCAATAATAACCGATTCTTCCTGCGATTTGCCGGCAGAGATGGCAAACGACATGGAGCTTACCGTACTTCCACTCTCCTTTAATTTAATGGACATGGAATACTATAATTATTTAGACTGGTGCCAAATATCCTCTAAGGATTTTTATAGCCATATTCGTGCCGGTGAAAAATGCACAACATCGGCTGTAAATTTGGATGCCTTTATAAAAGCAATTGAACCTAAACTTAAAAATGGAGAAGATGTTCTTTGCCTTGCATTTTCAAGCGGTTTAAGTAACACATATAACACTGCAAAACTTGCGTGTGAAGAATTATCTCCAAAATATCCCGACCGTAAAGTATATGCGGTTGACACCCTCTGTGCTTCAATGGGAGAAGGACTAATGGTTTACCTTGCCGCACAGGAAAAGAAAAGAGGAAAAAGCATTGAAGAAGTACGCGATTTCGTAGAAGAAAATAAACTTCATCTGTGCCACTGGTTCACAGTTGAGGATTTAAATCACCTAAAGCGCGGCGGTAGAATTTCAGCAGCAACCGCATTAATTGGAACAATGCTAAGTTTTAAGCCTGTTTTACATGTTGACGACGAAGGGCATTTAATAAATGTCGGTAAAGCAAGGGGACGTCGTGCATCTCTGACTGCACTTGTTGACCATATGGAAGAAACCGCAATCGACCCCGCTTCACAAACTGTATTTATAAGCCATGGCGACAGTCAAGAAGACGCCGACTTTGTAGCAGAAGAGGTCAAAAACCGTTTGGGCGTAAAAAAAGTAATAACAAACTATATTGGACCGGTTATCGGAACTCACTCGGGACCCGGCACGATAGCCCTATTCTTTCTTGGCAGCAAAAGATAAGGCTCTAAGCAAACTAATTAATAATTTAATATAATGAACAAAGCGGCGCCTTTCGGCGCCGCTTTTGCTTTTTAATATGTTAAGATTTTTCACTTGATTGCAAACTGCGAATGTGCATATATACTGTATTTTTAGAAATACCCATACATTTTGCGGTTTTTACCACCGCATCTTTAAGCTCAAATATTCCCTGCCTGTAAAGCCTTGCCACCGTTTCTTTATTTTTCAGCGAAGGAAGAATTTTAGAATCAGCGTTAACCGTAAATTTTGTCTTTTTCACAGCAGACTGAATAAGTTCATCTGTATTCTGTACAAAATTCTCGTCTGTAATAGTTTTCTCTGCCCTTTCAGGAGATATAAAATTTGAAATAATATCAGCAAAACCGGTGTTTAAATAAAAATTCATACAGAGAAGACCGATTGCTTTATTTTTTTCACCTCGAATAATAATTGTTGCCGCCTTAATTGGCTCGCCATTTTTATTCTTTGTAAAGTAAACGGAAAAATCCTTTCCTCTGTTACGTTCAAGTTTATTAAGCATGCAAAGTGCTAAATCAGTTATTGGCGCGCCTTCTTTTCTTCCCGTATGGTATCCGTTAATAATCTTAATAACAGAACTGTCAAGATTTTCAAGGCTGTGCAAAACCAGCTCATACCCATAACCGAGATAATCTCCAAGACCATCAAGCAAAGTTTTATAAGATTCCAAAATTAATCTGTCAATTTCGGTGAACTCCACCGTATAATCTCTCATACACAATTCTCCGTATATAAATATTTATTGCCGGCTTTTTTAATCCCTGTGGAAAATCTGACAAGCCTTTTTGCACCCTGTCGGTGTTGCCGCACAGCCACCCAACGCCGTTTCACGCAGTTCAACGGGGATATTCCTCCCCACTCGGTACATAGCTTCAACCATTTCATCAAATGGGATAACCTGTTCAATTCCGCTGAGTGCTATTTCTGCGCATACCAAAGCATTTGCCGCACCGACCGCATTACGGTTTTGGCACGGATACTCAACAAGCCCCGCAATAGGGTCGCACACAAGCCCCAAAAGGTTAGACAAAGCCGTTGTTGCCGCATTAACACACTGCTTTGGCGTTCCGCCCATAATTTCAGTCGCCGCAGCGGCCGCCATAGCCGATGCCGAGCCAACTTCCGCTTGGCAGCCAGCCTGTGCTCCGGCAACAGATGCGTTTCTCATAATGATATATCCTATTGCGCTTGCAGTGAACAGCCCATTTATAAGCTGTTCATCCGTTAAGCTGAATTCTTCCTGAAGTGCCAAAAGTAACCCGGGAACTACTCCCGAAGAACCTGCGGTTGGTGCCGCCACAATCAAACCCATAGAAGCGTTTACTTCAGGAACAGCCATAGAGTAAGCAATAACTTTCGAAAGCATAGAGCCGCAGATTGATTTTCCGTGTCTTCTTCTGTCTTGTAATTTAGCGGCTTCACCGCCTATTAACCCGCCTACCGACTTTACAGGTTCGTTAAGAGGTTTATGGGCGGATGCCTGCATTATGGATAGCGCTTTTTTCATGCGCTTGTCGATTTCTTCTCTGCTTTCTCCGGTCTCATTCATTTCTCTTTTCCTCATGACATCGGAAATTGGGAAATCGCACTGTTCGCAAAGGCTTAAAAGAGTCTGAGCATTTACAAAATTCGCTGATGATGCCATTCTTTCGCCCCCTTAAACTTCCACTAACATTATGTCGTGTACACATGGATTTGAATATATATCATCCAATACTTTCTGCGGGATTTTTTCATCGGATTCTACAATTGTATGCGCTGTCGCACCCTTTTCACTTCGAAACAAACGCATAAATGCAATATTTACATTGCATTCGGACAAGCACTTTGCAATATGGGCAACCAAACCCGGTTTGTCATCATGCATAGTAATCAATGTGCTGTATTCACCCGAAAATTCAACTTTAACATCATTTATTCTGACAATGCGGACTTTACCGCCTCCAAGGGATTCTCCTCGTACTTTGAGCTTTTTCCCCTCTTCATTTTCAATATCGATATCCACCGTATTAGGGTGAACCTCTGTTTCCTTTTCGTCCGCCGTAAATGAGTATTCAATACCTTCTCTGTCAGCAATTTTAAAGGAATCCTTAATCCGTAAATCATCGGTATTAAATCCCATTATTCCGCCGAGCAATGCACGGTCGGTTCCATGTCCTTTGTACGTTTTTGCAAAAGAGCCAAAAAGTGTAAAATGTACCTTCTTAACTTTTCCGGAAATCATTTTCTTCGTCAAAAGCGCAATGGAAACCGCACCGGCTGTGTGTGAACTTGAGGGGCCGACCATATTAGGGCCGATTACGTCGAATGCACTTATAAAAGCCATAATTTATCACCTAAATTCAATCAGATGTAATTTACTTTTCCACTTCTACAGGATTTTCGGCAGTTGTGTCTTTTTTAATAAATTTCTTATAAATTGTATCAACAATTACAGCAATAGCGTCATCACCGGAAACATTGCAAGCAGTTCCAAAGCTGTCCTGTGCAATGTAAAGCGCAATTAAAAGACTTGCAAGTGCACTGTCCGAACCTATCCCAACCAGTGGCAAAAACGGAAGAGCCGCCATTATTGAACCGCCCGGAGCACCCGGAGAAGCAATCATCGCAATACCAAGTGTCATTATAAACGGTATCATTATTCCCAAATTCGTGTCCATATTATTCATAAGAAGAACACTTGTAACACAGCAAGTTATTGTTATCATACTGCCTGCCATGTGTATATTTGCACAAAGCGGAATAACGAAATTTCTGATTTCTTTGCATACTCCGTTATTTTTCGCACATTCAATATTAACAGGTATGCATGCCGCCGAAGACTGTGTCCCTATCGCCGCAAGATAACCCGGTATCTGATTTTTAATCATTTTAAATGGACTTTTTTTGCCTACCGCTCCCGATACAACGAATAAGAACAACAAATATAGCAAATGCAGACAAATTACAACTAAAAATACTTTCCAAAGTACGGAAAGAATAATAAATGTTTGCCCGCTGACTGTCATATTTGCAAAAGTACCCATTATGTAAAAAGGAAGAAGAGGAATTATCGCAACATCAAGTACTTTGTTTATTATTTTGGAAAACTCATTAAATAAATTATAAGTCGTATCGCCTATCTCCTTGTGTCTCAATGAACTTATACACAGTCCCATTATAAACGCCAAAGCAACAGCCGCTGTAACATCTAAAAGAGGTTTCAGTTCGATTGTGAAATAACTTTTAAGCATACCCTCTTCAGGATTTCCTATCGTTTTTATAATGTCTGCACTTATAAAACTCGGGAAAAGGTTAATCCCTACGGTAAAAGCAATGGATCCCGCCAAAAGCGTTGAACCGTAAGAAAGTAGTGCCGTTATGCCCAAAAGCTTTCCTGCTCCCTGAGTTAAATCAGCAATGCCCATTGTTACAAATGCTAAAATCATAAGTGGAATAATAAATTGAAGGAACTCACTGAATAATGACGAAAATGTAATTACAATTCGTATTAACGGACTCGGTAAATAACTTCCAATAAGGACACCGAGAATAATCCCTATAATCAGTTTCGGAACTAAACCAAACTTAACTTTTCTTTCCACGAAAAATCTCCTCCTATAAAATAAATTAATATATCCCTCGTATAAAGAAAATCACGTGAATTTATTTCCATTCCGTTATTTACGGAAATGTAGTAAATATTGCTCCTCCCATGCAAATTAGTAAAATATATTTCACTCGTCTAACATTGATTATATCACTGAATGAACAAAATTTCAATAATTTAATAATTATTCATGGATATTTTCCCCAATAAAATTAAAATATTTATTATAAAATGAGTTATCAAACAGTCATAATGATTTCAGTGCTAACTTTTTTTGAATTTATATTAAATTACCCCCTAAAGCAGGTTAAACCCTGCAATAGGGGGTAAACCGATATTTTATATTATTTATTAATTATTTTTGCGTTTCGCCTTTGTCTTCAAGCAATTTTGTCTTAACATCCCTTGTAACACTGTTATCTTTTGTCGTACCCATTCTGAAGACAGTAAGAGTAATCGTATCGCCCGCCTTGTGCGTGTTTAAAACACTGAACAGGTCATCCATTCCTCTAATTTCCTTACCGTCTGCTTTGGTAATAACATCTCCAACAGCAACATTGGATTTATTAAGGTCACTTTCCGGGCTGATTTCACGTATCATAACTCCGAGCGGATATCCCGAAAGCTGCGACTGTATTTCGGATATGTCGGAAACCGTAACTCCGAGTCTGCTTCTTCCGCTTACATATCCCTTTGCAATAAGGTCATCAATAATTCTTTTTGCACGGCTTACGGGAATTGCAAATCCCATTCCTTCGTAACCGGTTGCAACTATTTTGTTTGAGTTAATTCCGATTACTTGACCGTACATGTTTACAAGCGGACCACCGGAGTTTCCGGGGTTAATCGCCGCATCCGTCTGAATATATGTCATACCATTGTCGCTGTGGCTTTCAATTGCTCTATTTAACGCAGAAACATAACCGCCCGTAAGGGAACTTGAGTAGCTTAATCCCCCCGGGTTTCCTATCGCTATAACATGATCCCCGATTTCAAGCTGTTCAGCGCTACCGAATTCAGCGGGCTTTAAATTATTCGCTTTAATTTTAAGCACCGCCAAATCAGAGGTTTTGTCGAACCCGACAACAGTTGCCTCATATTGCTTGTTATTGTGGAAAATAATCTTTACTTTATTGTCGCGTGAATAGTTTACAACATGAGCGTTAGTTAAAAGATAACCGTTACTTGAAGCAACAATTCCCGTTCCTTGAATAATACCTGTTTGATTTTGTGCAGTTCCGGGAACCGTTGTTTCTACACCGACTACGCTTTCAACTACCTTTTTATATACATCTTTTGCTGAAAGTTCATTTCCTGCCGGCTTTTGGTTTATTGTAATACCGCCGGAATTTGGGTTTGTTCCATTGCCGGGAGCTTTGCCCTCAACTTTTGGCTGTTTAGAAACCGTTCCTCCGTTGTCACTTGGCTGCGAATTTGTAATTTCAGGCATCTTCAGCGGCTGATTTACCGCCGAATAAATACCGTAACCACAGAATCCGATTACAAATACACCAATAAGAGTTCCTAAAGTCCAAAGGAACACCTTAAGTCCTTTACTTTTTTTAGGTGGTTCAGTCGGCATATTTGGCTGATTTTGTTGTTGATTTTGATTTCCATACTGCTGATACGACCAATACTGCTGATTCTGTCCCTGACTGTAAGGATTATTAAAATCCTCATACGGGTTTCTGTATTTGCCATATGGATTGTACTGCCCATAAGGTGAATACGGATTTTGCGGATTCTCGTATTGCCGATTATCCTCCGAACTTTGCTGACTGTCGTACGGATGCCCATTTTGAGCATTATAGTTCTGCGGATTTTCATACTGCTCATTATTTGGGCGATTGTGCGGATTTTCCTGTTGATTTTGAAAATCTTCGTCAGTATTTTCCGATACACCTTCATTTGTTTCACTGCCTAAAGTATTTTCATTTATCTTCTGTTCGTCAGAATCTGAGGAAACGCTTTGCGCATTATCCGTGTCTTCCCCATTAGAAGTTTCGGTGCTGTTAACCGAATCATTCTGTGGCATAAGAGGATAATTTTCATTTTCGGAATTTTCTGCATTGGAATTGTCGTTCTGCCCATTATTGTTCAAATTATCATCACTCATAGAATGTCCCTTTCTTAACCTTGTTTATCTTTAGTCTTCTCAGAAACACCACTGTTTAATTGTTTATTTTCAGTACTTTTCGGAAGCCAAAATTCAAACTGACAATATTCGTTCTGTACGCTGCTTACATTTATTTCTCCACCGTGTAATTTTATTATTGTCCTTACAATATATAATCCGAGTCCCATTCCGTTTTTATCCTGACTTCTTGACTTATCTGTTTTATAAAATCTATCAAAAATCAATGAAAGCTCTTCCGGTGCAATTCCCGCACCGCTGTTCTTTATAGCTACACTTGTAAGTTCCGGCTTATCTTCTATTTTAATCTCGATATATCCGCCTTCATTTGTAAATTTTACAGCGTTCTCTATTAAATTATACACAACTTGATGAATCATATCCGGGTCGCCGTCGACAAATAAACTTTCAGCATTTTCAAGCCCTCGAATTTCAAGTTTTTTATCCTCTATTTTCTTTTCAAATGACAAAAGAGCAACAAATATGGTATTTGTAATATCGAACCTTCCGAAACGCAGTTTCAGCTCTCCGCTGTCTATTTTTGACAAATCAAGCATCGTGCGTACAAGCCGCGACAGCCTTTTAACTTCCTGCGATACGATTTTTAAATAATGTCCCTGTTTATCCGGTGGAATTGTCCCGTCAAGTATTCCGTCAATAAATCCTGCAATTGTCGTCATAGGGGTCTTAAGTTCATGCGATACATTTGCGATGAAATTGCGCCGTACGCTTTCACCCGAAGACAGCGAACTTGCCATATTGTTAAATGCAACAGCAAGCTGTCCTATTTCATCCTGAGTTGTTACCGCAACACGAACCGAGAAGTCCCCTTCCCCAAACGAGTGTGCAGCCGCCGCCATATTTCTTAGCGGACGCACCAATTTATACGAAAACAGCCATACAGCACAAAACGAAACCATAAATGCCGCTATAGCCGCAAGTAAGAACATTCTCAGTATATCTCCGCGGAAAATGTTAAATGCACTTACATTGTAAGCTGCGAAAACCGCGCCTATCGTCGTTTTGCTTCCGTCAAGATTTGTTACACAAATCGGCACACCCACAGAATAATAAGGCTCGCTGTAAATTCCTCCGACTGTACCTTGACTGCTGTAAAATCCGTTAACGGCCTTTTTCATTATATCCGAATTAACTTTTGGAACCCCTTGTATTTTTGTTTCTTTTGCGTAAGAAGCTATTACAACCTGACCGTCCATTTTGGTAACAAAAATATCCGCATTTATATTTTGCGAAAATGCGGCAATAAAAGCCCTCATTCGTTCGGTGTGGATTGTATATATATTGTCTTCTACCGACGTTACACTGTCAGCGGCAATATTTGCAACACTTTCAGCATTTTTCTTAAGTAAATCCTGCTTTTCAGTCTGCCAATAATTTGAAACAAAAATCAGCATTACAAAACTTAAGAACATAAAGCTGATAACAATAATCAATGAAGTAATATGTAAGTACTTCTTAAAAAGAGTTTTTTGCATTTTTTATTCCTTAACTTCAAATTTGTATCCTACGCCCCATACGGTTTTAAGCGCCCATTTGTCGGAAACACCTTCTAATTTTTCTCTGAGCCTTTTAACGTGAACGTCAACCGTACGACTGTCACCGTAATAGTCAAATCCCCATACTTCGTCAAGAAGCTGGTCACGGGTAAAAACTCGGTTCGGATTGCTCGCCAAATGGTAAATAAGCTCCATTTCCTTCGGCGGAGTATCAATCTGAACACCGTCTACCTTAAGTTCATAATTTGTAAGATTAATTGAAAGTTTGTCGTACTTTACTTCTTTTACAAGCTCGCTCTCATTACTGCCCAAACGGCGCAGTACCGCCTTAATTCTTGCAACAACCTCTTTTGCTTCAAAGGGCTTAACGACATAGTCATCCGCCCCCAGTTCAAGTCCCAGCACTTTGTCGAAAACTTCACCCTTAGCCGTAAGCATAATAATCGGGCATTGTGATTTTTTGCGGATTTCGCGGCAGACCTGCCACCCGTCGAGCTCCGGAAGCATAATGTCAAGCAGTATTAAATCAGGATTATAAGCATCAAAAGCCTCCAGTGCCTTTCGCCCGTCATTGGCAATCTCTACCTCGAATCCTTCTTTTTCAATATATAGCCTAAGCAGTTCACAAATATTCTGGTCATCGTCAACTACTAAAATTTTTCCAGACGGCATAAAAACTTCCTCCTTTTTAACTTCCGTAATAAGTCCATATAATTTGATTATAAAGTAATTATAGCAAAAAGTCATGAATATTTTATAAAAATTTCAAAATCATCAATTAACAATAGCATATTATATTAATAATAAGGTATAAAATAAGCTTAATATATATTATAACAAATAAGGGACGCATACGCGCCCCTATATTATTTAATGCTTTTTAACAGCCCGCCGTTTTTAATGATATTCTGAATAAACGATAGAAACGGCTGTCACTTATAAATTTTGTTGCTCGTTATATGTATAATTTCCCCTGTGGCGAAATCGACTTGTACTTCGCCGCCGTCTTGAATATTCTTTGCTTTTTCATTACATTCTCAAATTGGAAGTCAGATATTAATAGCATTTCTGTAAAAAATTCTTACGGCTGTACTCGCTGTAACACAAGAAATTTCACTTGCATTAATAGCTATTGGAGCGTGTTCACATGATGAGCCGCAGCCAAAGTTCTTATCAGTAACAATTATATCACCTTTATTTACTTTGTTTACGCAATTCCTGTCGATATCCACCATATAATACAGCGCAAATTTTGAGTGTGACGTGTTGGAAAAAAGCAGAATAAATTATTAAAAGAAAACCCATGCCGATAAATTCTGTTATTTAAAAAGAGTAAAGTAAAAATATTTTAAATGAGAATTGGCTAAAGAAATTAATGGAGTAAATTATTTTTCAAAAACCGCACCTTTTGAACCGGAAGTTACATATTGAGCATAGCGTTTTATATATCCCGTAAGTTCCTTTTTGGGAGCTTTCCAATCTGCTTTGCGTTTTGCAATTTCTGCGTCGTCAACCATAAGTGTAAGCTTACGGCGTGTAATATCAACGTTGATTTCATCGCCGTCACGGATTAAACCTATTACTCCGCCTGCCGCCGCTTCAGGAGAAACATGGCCTATTGCCGCACCTCTGGTGGCTCCGGAAAAACGTCCGTCAGTAATAAGCGCAACGCTTTTGTCGAGTCCCATTCCCGCGAGGGATGAAGTCGGAGCAAGCATTTCTCTCATCCCGGGGCCGCCCTTTGGTCCTTCATAGCGGATAACAACAACATCGCCCGCTTTTATTTTTCCGTTTAATATTGCATTAGATGCGTCTTCTTCGCAGTCAAAGCAACGTGCCGGGCCTATGTGCTGCATCATTTCCGGTGCAACGGCGCCTTGTTTTACAACCGAACCTTCGGGTGCAATGTTTCCTTTGAGAACAGCTATGCCGCCGTCTTTTCTAAATGCATTTTCAAGCTTTCGGATAATTTCTCCGTCAGCATCTTTTGCCTTTGCAATTCTTTCTTTTACAGTTCCGTAAACGGTCGGAATATCCAAATTGATTAAGTTATCCCTTGAAAGCTCTTTCATAACCGCAGGAATACCGCCCACTTCGTTCAAATCGGTGATAAACACATGACTTGCAGGGTTAAGTTTGCAAATCTGCGGTGTTTCACGGCTGATTTTATCAATTAAATCTATATCGAGCGGCACTCCCATTTCATAAGCAACAGCTGTAAGGTGAAGTACCGTGTTTGTCGAACAGCCTAAAGCCATTTCTGTTCTCAGTGCATTTTCAAAAGCTTTTGAAGTTAAAATATCGCTTGGCTTTACATTGTTTTTATAAAGTTTCATAATCTGTTCGCCCGCTGTTTTAGCAAGCTGAATTCTCTTTGAAAAAACAGCAGGAATACTGCCGTTTCCCGGAAGAGCCATTCCGGCCGCCTCTGTAAGACAGTTCATTGAGTTAGCTGTGTACATTCCTGAACATGAACCACAACCCGGGCATGCGCATTTTTCAATCTCGGTAAGTTCGTCTTCATCGATTTTTCCTGCCGCATAACTTCCAACAGCTTCAAAAACTTCTGAAAGCCCTAAACGCTTACCGTTGTAATTTCCGGGCAGCATTGGACCGCCGCTCACGAATATACTCGGTAAATTCATTCTGCATGCCGCCATGAGCATTCCCGGAACTATTTTGTCACAATTCGGAACAAATACTACTGCGTCAAGCGGATGAGCAGTAAGCATTACTTCAATGGAATCAGCAATGAGTTCACGCGAACACAGTGAGTATTTCATTCCCTTATGGTTCATTGCAATTCCGTCGCATACACCTATTGTGTTAAACTCGAACGGTACACCGCCTGCATTTCTAATACCGGCTTTTACCGCTTCACTGATTTCTTTCAGGTGCTTATGCCCCGGAATATAATCACTTGCTGAACTGACAACAGCAATAAACGGGCGTTTCATTTCCTCTTCGGTTAATCCCAAAGCGTATAAAAGTGAACGCTGTGGCGCGCGTGCGGCTGTTTTTTTAATTAAGTCGCTTCTCATACTGATTCCCCCCAATTTCAGTTATAGTAAAATATATTAATGCAAAATTGTATTGTTTTTTCTCCCAAAGCCCATACGGTTCAAATTAATCCTTTGGTTTCATTGTGGGGAATAAAAGGACATCGCGGATAGATGCACTGTCAGTAAGAAGCATAACCAAACGGTCAATGCCCATTCCCATTCCGCCGGTCGGAGGCATACCGTATTCAAGAGCAGTCAAAAAGTCCTCATCAATCATATTGGCTTCTTCATCTCCTGCCGCACGCAGTTCCATTTGGTGCATAAAGCGTGCACGCTGGTCGATTGGGTCGTTAAGCTCTGTATATGCATTTGCAAGCTCACAGTGATTCACAAACAGCTCAAAACGTTCAACAATTTCGGGGCAGTCCTTTTTGCGCTTTGTAAGCGGAGAAACTTCAACTGGATAATCATAAATAAATGTCGGCTGAATAAGTTTATCCTCAACATTTTCTTCAAATGTAAGAGACATAATGTCGCCCCATTTGTCTGTTTCCTTAGTTTCAAGGTGAAGTTCTTTTGCAACTTCTTTTGCTTTTTCCGTATCACCCTTAAATGATAAAAAGTCAATTCCTGTAAACTCTTTAATTGCGTCGTTCATTGAAAGACGTTTAAACGGAACAGAAAAATCAATTTCTTGGTCTTGGTAAGTGACCTTTTCACTTCCACAGGCATTTTTTGCACAGGCGTTGACCATATTTTCGGTAATTTCCATCATTCCGTTGTAATCTGTGTATGCTTCGTAAAGCTCGATAGTTGTAAATTCAGGGTTATGTTTAACGTCCATACCTTCATTTCTGAAAATACGTCCTATTTCGTAAACGCGTTCCATACCGCCCACAATAAGCCTTTTAAGGTGAAGTTCAGTGGCAATTCTTAAGTACATATCAATATCAAGGGTATTGTGATGTGTGACAAACGGTCTTGCCGCTGCACCGCCGGGAATTGTGTTAAGCACAGGGGTTTCAACCTCAACGTAATCTTTTTTATCCAAGAAGTTACGAATTGTTTTCATAATTTCACTGCGTTTAATGAAAGTATTTTT
>DHNU01000041.1:0-2428 GCA_002407645.1 Ruminococcaceae bacterium UBA5408 | reverse complement strand
AATTTTTCCGGCATAGGAAGAAGTGATTTTGCAAGGAGCTGAATTCCTTTCGCATGAACAGAAATTTCCCCTCTGCGTGTTTTAAATACATATCCTTTTACGCTGACAATATCCCCTACATCCCAATAGCTTTTAAGGTCTTTATAGCTGTCTTCGCCGACTTGGTCTATTTTAAGGTAAACCTGCATTCTGCCGCTTCTGTCATAAACATCGATAAAGCTTGCTTTACCCATATCACGCCAGCTCATCATGCGCCCTGCAATGCAGACATCTTTATTTTCAAGCTGTTCAAAATTATCTCGTATTTCTTTTGCTGTAATATCCCTTGGGCATGTTGTAACTTGGAACGGGTCACGCCCCGCTTCCTGCAAAGCAGTCAGCTTGTCTCTGCGTATTTGTAACAGTTCACTTAAATCCTGTTCTTCGTTAATTTCCCTTGTTTCATTTTTCTTGTCGCTCATTAATAAACTCTCCTATACCATTATATTGTTCACTGTTTTAAGTAAAACTCTATATTAAACTTTGGGGAATTACCCACCCCTTGACTTCTCCCAAATAAAGGAATTGCGAACCTTCGTTAAAAAAAGGGCAGGGTGAACCTGTCACTCCCGCCCAATAATTATTTGGATATGGTGAGAACCTCGTATTCCATTACTCCAGCAGGCACTTCAATTTCAATTTTATCACCGATACTGTGTCCTAAAAGGGACTTTCCGACCAATGATTCATCCGAAATATTTCCACTGAGCGGGTCAGCCTCGTTAGAACCAACAATTTTGTAATTTGCTACACTGTTGTTTCCTGTTGTAGGATTTGTAACTCTGACTTCAACTTTTGAGCCAATATGGATATTTTCATTGCTAAGTTCGTCTTCGTCAATGACTTTGACGTTTTTCAGCATTACTTCTATATCGGCGATACGGGCTTCTATAATAGCCTGTTCATTTTTTGCCTCATCGTATTCACTGTTTTCGGACAAGTCACCAAAAGAAAGTGCAACTTTGATTTTTTCTGCAATTTCTTTTCTCTTAACGCTTCTTAATTCGGTAAGTTCATCTTCAAGTTTTTGAAGTCCTTCTTTGGTCAAAACAACCTGTTTAGCCATAGCCATATATAATACCCACCTTTTTTTAGTGTAATTTTATGCATTCTATAATTTAGATAATAATAAGTACATTATAGTGAAGCATTCTGATTCTGTCAATAAAATCATATTATTATTTTGTGTAAATTTGGGGATATGCACTGCGCATATCCCCAAATTTTATTTAGACACTGTATTTTGTTCTGTATTCGTCTTTGCTGAACCGGGAGCTTTTTCAACGCTTGCCCCCTGTCGTATCAGAGCCGAAACAGCCGCTTGGATTTGTGAATCATCATTTACATTAAGTTGATTTCTCAAAAGTTTTTCCTGCTGCTCTGCGGTTAAAACTTTATTCACATCAACATCTATTCCTTTTCCGGTAAAAGTATCACCATTTAAAGTAAGGTAATTAGCAACGGATATTTTAAAAGCAGAGCCGTCGGAAAGCGGCATTACCTCGTCCTTTGTTCCGTAACCCGCTGTTTTTTCACCAACGAGCATACCTTTTTTATAATCTTTTATATTGGAAGCAAATATTTCTGCAGCCCCGAAAGTAGTTCTGTCTACTATAACGCTTATCGGCAGACTGATTTCATTTGGGTTAGAAGTATATTCTACAGTAATGTTCCCGTTTTTATCCTTATAACTTACAGTATTACCGGCAGGAATAAGCGTATCCAATGTTTGTGACATAGCTTTTATATTTCCGCCCGAATTATTTCTCAAGTCTACTATTATTCCTGAAGCTCCCGCTTTTATTCGAGAAGCAAGAATAGTATTAAACTGCTCCGGATTATTTTCTTTAAATTCTGAAATCTTAAAATATGCCACATTGCCGTTTATCATAGAAGAAGTGATGGTCTGTTTGGTATATTCGGCACGCACAACTGTAATACTCAGTTTTTCCGCAGTCGGTTTGGATTCTCCTTCTTTAACCGTCCTGCGCAGTATTCCGAACTTTACCGTTGAGCCGGAAGCACCGTCAAGTTTATTTAAAGCGTCACCGTAAGTAATACGGACTATTTCCTTGTCGTCCATACTTACGATTGTGTCGCCTTTTTTTATTCCGCTTTTTTCAGCAGGGGAATTCGGCATAACTTCAATTACTTCCATATTGCCGTCATCGTCTTTTGCGGTACGGATACCTACGCCTATGCTCTTCGCCCTGTTGGAATTTAAATATTCTTTATATTTTTCGGCCGAAAGATACTTAGCCTGTATATCACCCAAACCTGCAACATATCCCGCACATATGCCGTCGTTCAAAACCGTTTCGTCAACCTTGCCGATATATTTCTGTCTTGTTTTTTGATCAATTTCGCTTAACTTTGTGTACATAGCCTG
>DHNU01000051.1 GCA_002407645.1 Ruminococcaceae bacterium UBA5408 | reverse complement strand
ACTACGAATCAGAAGGTCCTGGGTTCGAATCCCCGCGGGCGCACCAAATATGTGATAATTAGGTGAGTTGTGTATACAGCTTACCTTGTTATCATAAACGAATGTGTTTAGTAAAAAAGTTAAGCATATTCGTTTATGATAACGCTTTGCAGTGTTTGTGGCACTACAAAAGAAACATTATCATAAGCTTTGCAAGTCTTGAACACGAGCATGACGAGTGCTTATCCATTGCCGCTGAGTAAACTCAACGGACATCCCTTTTTCTGGGTACACACAATGCGGTGCTGCGTTCAATGTGTAAGTATCTGTCTTCCGCTGTTATGGCCGCCGGTTGGTCGTAATCGGTTGGCAAGACTTGTGGCTCCCCTGTGATAGGATTGTGGCCGCTTGCTGGCTTGGCGCTTTCTCTGTCGTGTTCAACGCACGTTGACGATTCCGCCGCGGACAGACAATAAGATGTTCAAGACTTCTGAGTTTTCAAGGTTCTCGCAAGTACATTACAATATTTCAAAGTAGCCGTTGCATAGAACAGTCCGTCACGCTACGGAAGCTGGCGAGTTATCGAGAAGATATCGAAAGTGTACATTGTGGCGCTTTTTTACTTGGCGCGTCCGGAACAAGTTGTGATGAAGCAAAAAATGAAGCGACCTCATTTCCCTGCGCCAAAAGGTTAATAAAAGTCGCTTGACAAATTTATGAGCTAAACGCTATACTAGTAGCGTGTAACTGCATTTCACAAGTCATAACGGTTCTTCTAAACCTTTATGGCGCAAGGCCGCTGAATGTCGGCTAAACATTCAGCGCCTGTGGATGCGCATTCAATTTTTGCTTACTTCGCCATAATACCATATTATGACTTAGAAATCAAGCAAAAATTTTCCAGCCGCCTGTGAGGGCGGTTTTTTTGTGCTTTTCCATCAGGGAAAAACTAAAAATTAAGGGATATATTGACATGTGAAGGATGCAAGGGTATAATATGAATATATTGTTAACAAAAGGAGAATCCTTTATGAGATGTGCCTTTCATCCTGATCGTGAATCAACTGGCATATGTGTTGATTGTGGCAAAGCATTATGTCAAGAGTGCTGCAATAAATTCAAGCCTGTTTTATGCCCTAACTGTGCAGAAGCAAGAAATAAGCAGGAACTCAAAAAAGTAGTTACAGTTCTATGTATCAGCATCATATTTTTTATTATTGCATGGAATATTGAAGGATCTTCTGGCTTTTCGTTATCCAATAGATATATGGCGTTTCGGGTCCTTGCAGCTTTATTTATTGCAGGGGTACCGTGGGGATGGATTACTTTAAATAAATTGACCCCAAATGTATTTTTAGTTCTTCCTGGTATAGGGTGGATCATGTATTTTATTACAAAACTAATTCTGTCGTTTATTATCGGGATCTTTGCAATGATTATCAAAAACATTTATTACATTTATAAATTAGTTAAATATGTAAAAACAGAGAAATACATAAAAAGTCATCTTTAAAGCTGATTTGAGCTCTGTGGAAAATGCTACTATTCATTTTGGAAGGATAAGTACGACAATTTGTCGTACTTATCGAGCAGAAGGATATGAATGATTTCTGGAGACTTACATATAATAAAATACAGTATTTTATATTGCAAGCTCAAAAGCTTGACTTTTATTGTACTTGTGGTATATTATAGCTGTAATGAAAAGCGTTTCGCGGCTTTGACGGCGACTCATTTATGAAAAGTGCTTCGCGACTTTAACGGCGACTCATTTATGAAAAGCGCTTCGCGACTTTAACGGCGACTTGTAATGTGAAATAGGGGAAGGCGAATAATCGCCTTCCCCTATTTCTTAGGAGGGAAAAAATGGACCCTTTACTATTGGACTTTTTCACGGTTGATTACTCATATGTACAATATCTTCAAAAAGCAGAACAGAATAAAAGGGGATTTACCCATGTTCCCAATATGAATTACGGGAAAAACAGGAAGGATAAACTCCTTTGTGGAATTATATTGCATATCAATCATGTCAACTATTACGCTCCTATCTCTTCCTATAAAATTAAAAAGCCTGACAATTTGCTGATTCGAGCTAAAAATGGTTTGGTAACCAGTTCATTGCGTTTTAATTATATGTTTCCTAATCCTCAAAGCTGTATCTGTACGTTTGTGATTAATAACATAACTGATCGCGCTTATAAGAGACTCGTTAAACAGGAATGGAATTTTTGCAATTCCAACCGGGAGCATATTTATGCTTTAGCAGAACGTACATATCGGCGTGTCTTACTTGGCAAAAATAAGGGACTTGTTGCCAATAGCTGCGATTTTTTATTTCTAGTAGAGCAGAAGTGCCGGGAATACAAAAAGATGCATAGCTTACAACATCCACTCAGTTTAGACGAGCAGCTAATGGCAGCGAAGAAAGAGGCCGAGCAGCAGAATGCGAACCGTGTGATTCCAGTGCAAGGAGATATTCAAGAACCAGAAAAATAGGTACGACAAATTGTCCAATTTATGATTTTCTAGTGTTTTTTAAAAGTATTGACATATTTATAGCTCCAGTGTATTATAATAGTAACAAGGCAGACACAGTCTGCCTGGTGGGCTGACACCTAAAATCCGAAAGTTTAGCCGGACGAATGTGCCGGACTGTTGGCAGGCAACGTAATAAACCTGAAGCCTTGCCGGACGAATGTGCCGGACTGTTGGCGGACAACATGATAAATCAGCCACAAAGGGAGAGCATGTTGCACTGCGGTGCTTCTGCTCTTCCTTTAAATTATTTGTGGGGAAAGAATGAAAAATAAATATATATTAAGTGAAATATACAAAAATGCAATCGAGTATCATAAGAATCTTGAAGGAAAAAATGTATTATTTGCTTATGGTTCGCAGACACATACGGATTTCATTGAAACATTGTTTCTGAGTAAACATTTTTTGCATTTAACGGGTGTTAAATTAGTAAATGGAATGGGAGCAAAACTGTTTTATAAACGTTGTTTACATAATCAGATAAGTCCTAAAGATTTTCAAGTGGATTCTACAGTAAAACTAAAGCTTGATGTACTTCCACAGGTAATGAAAATTTACAGGAATGCGAAAATGTGTGGTGACTTTGATGGAAACAGGCTAAAGCTGCGTACAGAAAAAATTATTGGAAATATAACGGTGTCACTAGGTTTTATAAAAGATGGTGATTATTATGTACCGAATACTGTTCTAGAGGAAGACATACGCAATGTTACCATACATCCTCAGCAACGCGTTTTAGCAGTTTTTAGGAAGTCAGTAAAGCAAGAAAAATATACAGAATTATGTTATACAGCGAAGGGTATAACAAGGGAAACCCTTATACTACCTAATAAAATTGCTGTCAAACTGGCTGTACCTGGTCTTGGTACAGCCATGCTGCATCAGAAGTCTAAATCTGAAAAAGGGATGATTGGTCCCGAAAAATTAAGTGATAGAATCATTCAGGCAAGGCAACAGGCTCAGAAATGTAATGCCAAATGCGATAAGTTACTTACACAGAATCGTACAGAGTTGGAAAGATAGGTACGACAATTTGTCGCACCTATTATGCATTGATTATAAATCATTACATAAAAAGCTCGCTGGTTTTCCATCTAACCAGTGAGCTTTTTAATGCGGCCATTATATCAGCAGTGCTGAAGCTGTTCAATGATTTTTTGCAAATTAGAAATCATCTGTGCTTGCTGGCTTACTAATACTGTCAAAGGTTCGTTAGATGGCTCTGTTTGCATTCTATCGCATTTATCAACTTGCTCTCGCAGAAAGTTCACATCAGGGGAGCAGTATTGCTTTATTGTGAATGCAACATCTGTGTGACCAAGAATTTGTGACAGCGCCTTCACGTTCATACCATTTTCGAGAGAACGAGTAGCAAAGGTATGCCGATATACATGGGTAGTAATAAAAGGAATTCCAGTCAATCGCCGTAGCCGAAGATAAAGTTTTTCCAAAGATGACATAGAAATTGGACTTCCAGTTGAACAATGAAATATACTATTATCAAAATGACTCTTGCATTGCGATAATAGAATTCGCTGAGCTTCTTTACAAAGAGGTACAGGGCGTATGCCTGCTTTAGTTTTGCTTTTGCGAACGTATATAATTTGCTGATTTGCGTTGTAATCGCTCCATTTTAAATTACAGAGTTCTTCTGCGCGCAAACCGGTTCGTAAAAAGAAAACTGTTATGTGTCCTAAAAGAGTTTTATGTGCAGCTTCCTCAACAATTTTTTGTTCTGTCCGAGTGAATGCACGAACTTTCTTTTGCGAAGCTTTTTTGGGAATGTATAATTTTCCAATTGAACAAATTTTCAGTGATGGTATTTTGCTAGCAACTTCAAAAGATTTGTGGAATACTACACGGATATCATTTAAGGTAGACTTTGCATAAGTATTGGCTAGGCTATTAAGGATATTTTGCGCATACAAGCTTGTAAATTCACTCAGTGGCATTTCCTGCAACTCCGGTTGATGATGTTCTAATTCTTTAATTGCATTGTTGTAGCAAGAATACGTTTTTACGGCTAAATTTGGCTTTACGTAAATTTCACACCATTTTTTCATCCAACTAAGTACAGTCTCATTTTTCATATGTAATTCCTCCAAATTTATAATTTCGTATTGTAAAGTTAAATG
>DHNU01000037.1:24321-27313 GCA_002407645.1 Ruminococcaceae bacterium UBA5408 | reverse complement strand
AAAATCAGTAAAGTAACTGCTGAGAGCGTTCTGATTAATATCTTAAAGGAAGTATCTGCTCCGAATGTAGCTGTTCATAAGAGGCAGAAAAATGTTTAGATACCGTATTATATACTGCACTTTCCTTTCAGCCGCGATATTGTTTTATATATTTTTTAACGGATACTTATCATTTTTTACTTTAATATTTGTGCTATTGCTTCCGTTTATTTCGCTGATTTTTTTACTGCTTTCAATTTGGAAAACCTGCGTAAAGTTTAATGCAGATAGTTTTGCAGTCAATAGAAATGATGAGTTTAAAGTTTGTATTTATATTAACAATAAATTTATATTTCCTATTGCAAAAACTCAAATTAAGTTTAATTATACTAATGTCTTTTTGGGTGACACCAAAGAAGAAATACTGAATATGCCTATTAATTCGCGGAGTGAACAAAGAGTTGAGTACAGTTTTAAGTCTAATTATTGCGGAAAAATAAAGTTTAAGATATTAAATATAAAGTATTATGACTGCCTTGGAATTTTTTCCGTTACAAAACAGCCTAATGACGAATTTGATGTATTTGTAACTCCGAATATTTATTTTATAGATACGCAGATAAATGATTTTACAACCGAGTTTGAAACTAATGTATATGATAAAAATAAACCGGGGAATGACCCATCGGAGATATTTGATATACGAAATTATCGTATGGGGGACAGGCTTCGTAACATTCATTGGAAATTAAGTTCTAAACTCAACACTTTGATGGTAAAGGAACTAAGCCGGCCAATAGATGAAGAAGTACTTATAATGCTCGAAATGTGTGCAAATGATAGGGAAAGCATCAACTGTATAATTGAAACATTTGATTCACTTTCTAATTTTTTCTTGTCAAATAATATTAAACACAGAGTGCAATGGTTTGATATTAAAAATAATCAGCAAAGATATAAAGATATCACAAGTAAGGATGACTTATCTTTTTTACTTAATGAAATTCTTTCAAGTGGATTTTATAAAGACAAGCCGCATGTTCTGAATTGTATAAATAATTATCTTGAGGAAAGTTCATTTAATTTTATTTATATTACAAGTCAAATTACAGATGAATTGGCTGAATTTTATAAAAAAAATCAAAAAATTTCTGTTATATATATAAATAAAGAAAGTAAAAATCAGAATATAAACAACAATGTAAATTTAATGGGAGTTAACATAATCGATATACAACCCGGAAAAGTGCAAGAAAGTCTTTTCGGCTTTACCCTGTGATGAAAAGGTGAACATTATGCGAAAACAAAACCAAGAACAAGATTTTGGACTTAATATTTCAAGCCCAAAGTTTACAGTCAGCGGTAAGTCCTTACCTTCTGAATTTCTTTTAAGCCTTATTTTGGCGGTGACCGGTGTTTATGGGGTTTTGTGGTGCGTGATTTCTGCTTTTTCACTACCGGTTATTTCGAGTACCCTAAATATATATACAGGAATTTTTGTTCTACTGTTTACGGTAATTTATCACTTAAAAGGTGTTAAAAATGTAATAGTAATTTTAGCTTCTCTTGTTTACAGTATATTTATATGGTACTTTAAATCAGCTGTCGCACAGGGATTTATTATAACGATAAACCGAATATTTAAGGTATACTCTCAGAAGACAGGTTTGAATTTTCCGACATATATAGTTTCGGTAAACCGGGAGCAGTACTACGAGTTTTGCACTTTGTTTATACTTTTTGTTTCATTTATAATTACATATTGTATATGCTTTTCGGCTATTAGAAAAAAGAGCTTTTGGCTTACTTTTCTTTTTACATTTCCGCTGTTTTTTTCTATAATCATTTTTGAAATTACTCCTAATTTTATTGCTGTATTAATGATGTTTTTATGCTGGACTTTACTGGGACTTATAAGACTTTCAACAGTTAAAACCAATAGCATCGGACATAAACGGATTTTTAATACAGCCGCTGTAAAAATAGGGCTTATTTCTGTTCCTGTAATTATATTGTCTTTTGTATTAATTTTGACTTTGTTTCCTCAAGAAAGCTATAGACAGACGGAAAACACAGAAAAAATGCGTGATACTATAGAAAACATAGTTAGGCATAATAAACTTTTCAGCTCAAATGTACTTTCAGATGATACCAAAGACGTTAATTTAAAAGATAGGGGAAATATTGAGTTTTCCGGAAAAACGATGCTTAAAATTAAATCAGACAGTAAATATCCACTTTATTTAAAAGGCTTTTCCGGTTCAGTTTATGACGGCTATGGTTGGAAGAAACTGCCCGATGAAGACTATGGCGAAATTAATGATAAACTTTACTCAATGAATGTACAAAATATGTCCTTTTACTATTTAAGCCTTATAGGACAGCAAAACAGCCAAAGATACAAACCGTTTGAAATTCGGGTAAAAAATATCGGAGCTTCTAAACGGTGCATTTATGCTCCGTATAATCTTCGTACACAACCCCAGAATATAATAGGAATAAAATTCAATAATGATTCTTTTCTAAGTTCAGATTACATTTTTGGTACGAGTGAATATTCGCTTTCGGCATACGCAATGGAACAGGGCAGGCCGTATTCAGATATAAAAGGAATGTTGTTAAATATTTCGGAGGGAAAGTATAAATACTCCGATAGATTTAATATTTTTCTTTCCGACATAGGAGATGTTAATAAACTAAGCAGTGAAAAAGACTTAAAAGATTACTATAACACAAGTTTAAACTTTGCCTTTTCAGATTTTTTCAATAAGGAGCAATTAAACTTTATAACGGCAGAACAAAATTACAGAAGATTTATGTATGAAAAATATACTCAGCTTCCAAACGGTATTTATGAAAAAGTAAGTAAGCTTCTAAAAGATGAAAATATAAATAAAGCTCCAACTTCTTTGAACGGCATTATAAGCAATATTAAAACTTATTTGAAAAACAACTGCACTTATACGCTTTCTCCGGGCAAAACACCTGAAGGACGCGATTTTACAGACTTTTT
>DHNU01000037.1:18439-24116 GCA_002407645.1 Ruminococcaceae bacterium UBA5408 | reverse complement strand
GCAGGCATACCTGCAAGATATGTGCAGGGGTATGTTGTATCTCAGGATGACTACAAAACAACCGACAAGGATGGTTGGTCGGATATTAAAGACAACCGCGCGCATGCTTGGACGGAAGTTTATTATCCCGGAATTGGATGGCAGCCTATTGAAATGACACCGGGAGGAAATACGCAAAATAATTTCGTACAAAACAATAATTTAAGAAGTCAGCCTCCTGTTTCAAGTACTCCGCCTGCTGAAAAAGCGGAAAGCAAGACCGAAAATAAGGCTGAAAGTAAACCTACAGTCAGAACGGATAATGAACAGAGAAATGTTGATATGAATTTTAGGTTTTCTATACTTCCTTTTTTCATATTCTCAGCTGCATCTATAATTTTAATATTTATATTTCTTTTAATAAAAAGGCAAATTATACTTTCACAGCGTAAAAAATACTTTTCACTTGGTGACACTAACAAAGCAGTGATTTATGTTTATAATTATATTGAAAAGCTTTTGAGTTTCGGAGGAAAAATCAGTGAAGAAGTAAACGATATAGCTTTGAAAGCAAAGTTCAGTCAGCATGAAATTTCCGATGAAGAACTTAAGACTGTATTACAATTTGCGGTCAATACTGCAAATAAAAATTATAAATCACTTACACATTTAAAGAAGTTTATGTTTAAATACATTAAAAATCTAATTTAGAAAGACCTTTAAATATATAGGGGGAGAAAAAATGAATATTTCTGTTATAGGATGCGGCAGATGGGGAAGCTTTATTGCGTGGTATCTTAATACACTTCATCATAATGTAATGCTTTACGGCCGAAAAAGCTCAAAAAATATGGAAAGATTTATGAAGGAAAGGACTAATGAACTTGTTACTCTTGATGACAAAGTTGAACTTACAACAGACCTAAAAAAAGCCGTTGATACAGCGGAAATTATAGTTGTTTCGATTTCATCGCAAAATTTCAGTGCGCTGATGAAAGAAATTTCCGTTTTCGACCTAAACGGCAAAATAATGGTGCTCTGCATGAAGGGCATTGAAGCAGATACGGGAATGCGTCTTACACAAATTGTGTCTTATTATGTTCCGAATTTACCTTGTGCTATATGGGTAGGCCCCGGACATGTTCAAAATTTTCTGCGGGGAATACCGAACTGTATGGTAATAGACAGCGAAAGCGCTGAAGTTAAGGAGTATTTAGTTAATGCCTTTTCAAGTGACTTAATTCGCTTTTATTACGGCACTGACTTATTGGGAAATGAGGTCGGCGCGGCAGCAAAAAATGTAATAGGAATTGCCGCAGGAATGCTCGACGGGTTAAACCGCACAGCCTTAAAAGGTGCTTTAATGTCAAGAGGAACAAGGGAAATTGCAAGGCTTATTAAGGCAATGGGCGGAAATGAAATTACAGCGTACGGTTTAAGTCATCTTGGTGACTATGAGGCTACCGTGTTTTCACAGTACAGCCATAATAGAAAATTCGGCGAACTTTATGTAAAAGGTGAAAATTACGGCGAACTTGCCGAAGGTGTTGCAACTACAACGGCTCTTTTAAATCTTTCTCAAAAATATAATGTAGAACTTCCTATTTGTAAGGCAGTTGATACGGTAATAAATGGAGATAAAGAACCAAAAACCGTACTTTCTGATTTATTTTTACGCAGTCTTAAAAATGAATTTTAAATATTAAAAAATAAAGTTGACAAAATTAGTATATAAAATTAAAATATAAGTAATTGATAAATTTTCGGCAATTGCCGTCAGCGATTAATAATTAAAAGGATGATTTAAATGAGCGAAGAAAATTGCAACCATGATTGCAGCTCCTGCAGCGAAAACTGCTCTTCTCGTAAAACAAATCCGGCTGATTTTATTGAAAAACCAAATTCACTCAGTAAAATAAAGAAGGTTATTGGTGTTGTAAGCGGTAAGGGCGGCGTAGGAAAAAGTATGGTAACATCAATGATGGCTGTACTTTTAAACAGACGCGGAAAACATACTGCTGTACTTGATGCAGATATCACAGGCCCGTCCATTCCAAAAGCTTTTGGTGTAAAACAAAAAGCTATGGGAAACGAACTCGGACTTCTTCCGGTTAAAACAAAAACAGGAATAGACATTATGTCCATTAACCTTTTATTGGACGAAGAAACAGCTCCGGTTGTCTGGAGAGGCCCTATTATTGCCAATACTGTAAAACAGTTTTGGACAGATGTTATTTGGAAAGATGTAGATTATATGTTTGTTGATATGCCTCCGGGAACAGGGGATGTACCGCTTACAGTATTTCAGTCGATACCTCTTGACGGTATTATCATAGTAACTTCACCGCAGGAACTTGTTTCCATGATTGTTGCAAAAGCGGTTAACATGGCTAAAATGATGAATGTTCCTATTATCGGAATAGTTGAAAACATGAGCTATGTAAAATGTCCTGACTGCGGCAAAATAATAAAGGCTTTCGGTGAAAGCCATGTTGAAGAAAATGCCGCTAAATACGGACTTAAGGTTCTCGGTCAATGTCCGCTGGATTCAGAAGTTGCAAAGAACTGCGATATGGGTTTGGTTGAACTTGTAAATGCTCCTTGGCTTGAAAAAGCTGCTGATGCGGTAGAAAAGATATAATTTATAAATTATAATTTACACTGTCCCATCTGTTTTATTCAGATAGGACAGTTGTTTTTTATACTTTATTTATTTAAGGTTCTATATTAAATGTTGGGGTTTTCACTTCCCACATAATGAGCTTGGAAAAAAACCAAGCTGCTATCTTATGCGGAAGGGGAAAAAGGCAGCTGATTATGTAAATATTAATTTACCGGAGCAATTGTTAAAGAACCTGTTTTTAATACTTGACTAATAAAAAAAACTTACTATAATAATAGTTTATGTAGTTAAATGTTTATATTATAAACTATTTGAAGATAGGGGTGCTAAATGCAAGTTCCACAACGGAAAAATTTACTCAAAGCTCTAATAAGACTGAGGAACATTCATAAGTGGTTTCCGAATGTATGCAAAATTTCTCAAGGCGAGTTTTTGATGCTGCATCAAATACAAGAACTCAGTAAAAAGAGTGATAATGAAGAAGGAATAAAACCTTCAAAACTAAGTTCTATTTGCGAAATGAGCAAGCCTGCGGTTTCTCAAATGCTGAATTCGCTTGACAAAAAGCGATACATTGAACGTAAGATTACAAAAGAAGACCGCAGAATGGTATATATAAGTCTTACTCAAAAAGGACGTGAAAAGCTAAAAGATGCGACTGAGCGTTTTATTGGCGGATTTGACAAAATTATATGTGAACTCGGGAGTGAAGATACTGAAACTCTTATTAAGCTTTTAAACAAATTGTGTTATATAATCGAAGATATGCAATAGAATAACTGTTTTAAAATGAAAGGAAGACTCAATTATATATGACAAAGCTATCGAAATATTTAAAGCCATTTGCTTTTTCACTTCTAATTTCGATTATTTTGCTTTTCGGACAAGCTATGTGTGACCTAAATCTTCCGAACTTTATGTCAAAAATCGTAAATGTAGGTATTCAGCAGGGTGGAATAGAAACAGCCGTACCTGAGGCTCTAAGTGTAAAAGGATTTAATTTTATTGAGAATTTTATGACTGACGGACAGAAAAAAGAAGTAAACAATAGTTTTAAAAGAATATCTTCATCCGACAGCGGTAGGGAATATGATGGATATTTAAAAAAATATCCACTTCTGAAAAGTGAAGATATTTATGTGAAAAGTACAAATGATGATTCGGAACTTAATAAAATTTTCGGGGAAGCATCAATGACATTTATTAATACCATTGATGAATTAGGGAAAAAACAAGGTAAAAGTTTGTCTACATCCCAAAAATCATCCAAAGGAATGGATATCACTAAACTATATTCCCTTACTCCGATAATTGAAAATTTACCGCCTGAAGCAGTTAAACAGGCTCACGATAAGGCTGCTCAAAATCCTGATTCCATGTTAATGCAGAGCGGGATATCTCTTTGCAGGGGCTTTTACAAAGAAATCGGGATGGATACAGATAAAATTCAATTTAACTATATCTTTAAAATCGGTGCTTTTATGCTCCTTATAGCTTTGATTGGGGGAGCGGCAACAATTTCTGTAAGCTATTTAGGTTCAAAAATTGCTTCAGGTGCTGCAAGAAATTTAAGAAGTGATATATTTAAAAAAGTTGAAAGTTTTTCCAACCATGAATTTGACAAATTTTCAACAGCTTCGTTGATAACACGTACAACAAACGATGTTACGCAAATACAAATGATGATGGTATTTGCTATAAGAATGATATGCTATGCTCCTATTATGGGAGTTGGCGGTATTATTATGGCTTTAAACAAATCTATTTCAATGAGTTGGGTAATAGCGCTTGCTTGTATTTTAATAATAGGATTGATATCCGTTATTTTCAGTATTGCTGTACCGAGATTCAAAATAGTTCAAAAATTGATTGATAAACTAAATTTGGTATCAAGAGAAAATTTAAACGGCTTAATGGTCATAAGGGCTTTTGGAACTCAAAAATTTGAGGCAGAACGTTTCAATAATTCAAATAAAGACCTTGCCGATAATACGCTTTATGTTAGCAGAATTATTATATTGATGTTCCCTTTAATGATGCTGATTATGAACCTTATACAGGTTTTGGTTGTCTGGGTTGGAGCGGATAAAATCGCGGCATCTGCACTTCAAGTCGGCGATATGATGGCTTTTTTACAATATGCAATGCAGGTAATAATGAGCTTTTTAATGATTTCAATAATGTTCATTATGATACCGAGAGCCGCTGTTTCGGGTGACCGAATTTACGAAGTGCTTTCGGTTGAACCTTCTATTAAAGACCCTCAAAATCCAAAAGAGTTTAAAGAAGATAAGATGGGGTATGTCGAGTTTAAAAACGTGAGTTTTCGTTATAGCGGCGCGGGAGAAAATGTGCTTGAACATATTACTTTTACCGCAAAGCCGGGAGAAACCACCGCTTTTATCGGTTCAACAGGTTCGGGAAAATCAACTTTAGTTCAGTTAATACCGCGGTTTTATGATGTAACTTCCGGTGAAGTTTTGATTAACGGAGTAAATGTAAAGGATATAACTCAGCATAAACTTCGCGAACAAATCGGATATGTGCCGCAAAAAGGAATATTATTTTCGGGTACAATTAAAAGTAATTTAACTTACGGTTCAGAAGATGCCGATGAGGAAACAATTAAGTCCTCAGCAGAAATAGCACAGGCATCCGATTTTATCAGTAAATTGCCCGGAGAATACAATTCAGAAATTGCTCAAGCGGGAGTTAATGTGTCGGGCGGCCAAAAACAAAGGCTGTCAATTGCACGCGCTCTTGTAAAAAATCCTCCGATTTATATTTTTGATGACAGCTTTTCAGCTCTTGATTTTGCAACAGACGCAGCATTGCGTCATGAACTGAAAAAACACACAAGCGAAAGTACAATACTTATTGTTGCACAACGTGTCGGTACAATCATGGATGCAGACCAAATTATTGTACTCAATGAAGGAAAAATTGTCGGAATCGGTACTCATAAAGAACTTCTCAAATCTTGTCCAACCTATTACGAAATTGCAAGTTCACAGCTTTCAAAGGAGGAATTGGCATGAGTAATAATACCTCCAAAACAAATAAGCATATGCATGG
>DHNU01000037.1:0-18170 GCA_002407645.1 Ruminococcaceae bacterium UBA5408 | reverse complement strand
CTTTACATAGTAGGACCTAAAATGCTTGGCAAAGTTACAACGGCTCTGTTTAACGGTATTGTAAATCAGATTACAGGAACGGGTACAGGTATAGATTTTAATTATATTCATAAAATTCTACTTATACTCATTGCTCTGTACATTATGAGTTCACTCTTTTCATATCTGCAGGGTTATATTATGACGGGAATTTCCATGAAAGTAACTTATAATCTCAGGCGTGATATAGCCGCAAAAATTCAGAAACTTCCTTTTCAGTACTATGACAATGTTACAAACGGAGAGGTGCTTTCTCATATAACAAATGATGTAGATGTTATAAGCCAAAGCCTTAATCAAAGTATTACACAAATTATTACGTCGGTAACAACTTTAATCGGCATTATCGTTATGATGTTTTCGATAAGCTGGCAGATGTCACTCGCGGCATTCTTAGTAATTCCTGCTTCTGCTGTATTTATTACGGTAATTGTTAAGAAATCACAAAAGTACTTTAAGTCACAGCAGGAGTACATCGGACACATCAACGGCCATGTTGAAGAAATGTATGCAAATCATGTTGTTGTAAAAGCGTTTAACGGTGAGAAAGAATCTTCGGAAGTATTTGATAAATTCAATAATACACTTTATTCATCTTCGTGGAAAAGCCAGTTTTTATCGGGATTAATGATGCCTGTAATGAATTTTATCGGTAATCTCGGTTACGTTGTTGTCTGTATATTGGGAGCGTACCTTGCTTCAACAGGAAGAATATCGGTAGGTGATATTCAGGCTTTTATTCAGTATGTCGGTGAGTTTGAACAGCCTATTGTTCAAGTCGCCAATATATCTAATATACTTCAGCAGATGGCTGCGGCGGCAGAAAGAATATTTGACTTTTTGGCACAGGAAGAAGAAACTGCCGAAAGCAAAACTCCTGTTATATTAAACAGCGATGATGAAAGTAAAAATGCAAAGCTTAAAGGAAATATAGAGTTCGACCATGTAAAATTCGGATATAAAGCCGATAAAATAATTATCAAAGACTTTTCCGCAAAAGTTAAGCCGGGACAGAAAATAGCGATAGTGGGGCCTACAGGGGCGGGAAAAACCACAATTGTTAAACTTTTAATGCGATTTTATGATGTTAACTCGGGTTCAATAAAAATTGACGGCTATGACATACGGGATTTTAAAAGAAATGATTTGCGCTCTATGTTTGGAATGGTATTACAGGATACATGGCTTTATAATGCAACCATAGCCGATAATATTCGATACGGTTCGTTCGATGCAACCGACGAAGAAGTTATTGCTGCCGCAAAAGCCGCGGAGGTACATCATTTCGTCAAAACCCTTCCCGATGGATATAACATGATGCTTAACGAAGAAGCAAGCAATATTTCACAGGGACAAAAACAGCTTCTTACAATTGCCAGAGTAATTTTGTTAAATCCTCAAGTTTTGATATTGGATGAGGCTACGAGCAGTGTGGATACAAGAACGGAAGTATTAATACAAAAAGCAATGGATAATCTGATGAAAGACCGGACAAGTTTTGTGATTGCACACCGCCTTTCAACAATAAAAAATGCCGATTTAATCCTTGTTTTAAATAACGGTGATATTGTTGAGCAGGGCACGCATGAAGAACTTTTAAATAAAAATGGTTTCTATGCTAAATTATATAACAGTCAGTTTGAACCGGAAACAGCCATGGAAACATAAAATTAAAAAAGGAAATAATAAAAAGAGGCAGTAAAGCCTCTTTTTATTGGCTGTTATTTTGTAAAACGCTTATACAGAGCGCCGAGGGATTTCTTTTCAATACGCGAAACGTAAGAGCGCGAAATCCCCATGATTTTAGCAACTTCACGCTGTGTAAGAGGTTTTCTTCCATTTAGACCGTACCTAAGTTTAATAATAGCCTGCTCTCGTGGAGTAAGAACTTCAAGTATGTATTTATTCAGCTGCTCTGATTTTATTTTACAATCCAAATCTTCGAAAATGGTATCTTCTGTCGACATAACGTCTATTAAAGTTAAGGCGTTGCCGTCTTTATCGGTATCTATTGGCTCATTCATCGAAATATCCTGAGCACTTTTTTTAGTTGAACGGAAGTACATAAGAACTTCATTTTCAATACAACGAGCGGCGTAGCTTGAAAGGCGTATGCCCTTATTGGGGTCAAAAGTATTTACGGCTTTTATAAGACCGATTGTTCCAATTGAGATTAAGTCATCTTGATCATTTGAATTCGAATAATATTTTTTGATTATGTGGGCAACAAGGCGTAAGTTATGTTCAATTAGTTTGTTTTTAGCATTGATATCGCCTTTTTGCATTAGTGTTATACATTCTTTCTCCTCTTTTGCAGAAAGAGGCTTTGGAAAAGAGCCGGAACCGGTTACATGCAGTATAAACAGTAATAACCCCGAAAGAGCAAATCCTAATACTGCGCCAAGCATACAATCCCCCCTTTTTATGTCGTATTGGTATTATATGCTTAAATCTCCATACTGTTGCAAGTCCTTTTTATATTCTAACTAATAAGTATAAATTAGAAGTTGAAAATATTGAAACTAATGTGTAAAATTGAATTACAGATAAGGAGTGGATTTTTTGGTAGAAACAGAAAATAAAATGGGTACGATGTCGATTTTCAGATTAACCGTTACAATGTCTGTACCGGCAATGATTTCAATGATGGTGCAGGCACTTTACAATGTTGTTGACAGTTATTTTGTTGCACAGATAAGTGAAAATGCGCTTACAGCCGTTTCACTTGTTTTCCCAATACAGACTTTGCTGATTGCAGCAGCAGCCGGTACTGCCGTTGGAATCAATTCGCTTGTTTCCCGCCGTCTCGGTGAGAAAAAGCAGGAAGAAGCTGACAGTGCTGCTACGCATGGAATAATTTTGGGAGTATTTAATTGGATAATTTTCGCTTTAATGGGTTTGTTCTTTTCGAGAATGTTTTTCCAAGGTTTTACCCAAAATCAGCAGATTGTTGAAATGGGTACGCAGTACATGAGCATAGTATGTATTATTTCTTTGGGAGTATTTATTTCAATAAACATTGAAAAAACACTTCAAGCAACGGGAAATATGATTTATCCTATGCTGTCACAGCTTATAGGAGCTGTAACAAATATAATATTAGACCCTATCTTTATATTTGGATATTTGGGAGTCCCTAAAATGGGTGTTGCCGGTGCCGCAATAGCTACGGTTATAGGACAAAACGTTGCAATGCTTTTTGACATTTATATAATATTTGCCAAAAATCATAATGTTAAAATCAGTTTTAAAAACTTTAAATTCAATTCCAAAATAGTTAAAAATATTTATGCAGTAGGTTTTCCGTCGATTATAATGCAGTCCATATCTTCAGTAATGGTAGTTGGCATGAATTTAATTTTAATAAGTTTTACGGAAACAGCAGTTGCATTATTCGGCATATATTTTAAGCTGCAGTCATTTGTATTTATGCCTGTTTTTGGACTTACACAGGGTGTTATGCCTATAATGGGCTATAATTTCGGAGCACATAAAAAGGATAGGTTAGTATCAACCGTAAAGATAGGTTCAATTATTGCAGTCGTTATCATGGTTTTGGGAATGGCAGCTTTTTGGATATTGCCAAAGCAGCTCTTGTTAATATTCAATGCATCGGAAACAATGCTTGAAATCGGCATACCTGCACTTAAAACTATAAGTCTGTGCTTTGTTCCTGCAGCACTTGGAATAATGTTTTCAACGGTATTTCAAGCTGTTGGCAACGGTTTAAACAGTTTAATGATTTCGGTGCTTAGGCAGCTTGTTGTTTTACTTCCAATCGCTTATTTCCTTTCAGGGTTTGGGCTTTCAGCCGTGTGGTACGCTTTTCCAATCGCTGAAATAGCGTCGCTGTCAGCAAGTATTTTTTTATACAGCAGACTTTATAATAAAACACTTAAAAATTTGTAAGTTATAGTTTTATTATTATTTTAAAGTATTGAAAAGGTCAAAGATTTCTAAATTTATTGTGAAGGTGATGTGATGGAAAACAAAAGAAATATTGAGCATCTTATTACATCAAAAAGTGTTGTATATCTTGTCCCTACAAGTGATGGAACGATGAAAGGGAAAATATTTAGCGAATATTATAAAAGAACTTGTACATTTATGAATGAATATGAAATGCTTCAAGGTATAGAAGATATGCTAAACAGTCTTAACTTTCCTCAGCCTTGTTTTAAAGAGCGAAAATTTGAGCAAAAAAGAGTAGCGCAAATAATTGAAAAGGTGGATGAAGCAGTGGATGATAAAAGCAATAAATCGGCTGAAGGATTCAAGTCAACTTTTATTGTAAATGTTATGTATAGAAAAAATGCAAGCTGGCAGGGTGCAATTACTTGGGTAGAGAAAAATCAGACACAAAACTTCAGAAGTGCTCTTGAGATGCTGAAACTTATGGAACAGGCCATCAATGATGGCAAAATAAGATTAGTTCAATGGAAAAAGTAAAAATAAAACCCGAAAAGGCGGTTTTCATCGCTTTTTCGGGTATAATTTATTTAATAAGATATTTTATTGAAGCCATTTTTTTTCGAGACTTAGTATCATATTTTCATATTGTTCAGCACACTCTTTAAACTTTCCGGCTTTAAGAAGTTTTAAGCATGGTAAAAGTTGATTTTCCCAAATTTGGCTATAAACAAAGGACTTATTTTTTGACTTTTCAATTGCGTTTACAATAATTGGAGCAAAAATATAATATTCCGTAATTTTTTCTTTACCGTATTCTGTTTTACTAAACCATTCATCACGAAATTTTCTGAATGCATTAAGTTCTTCGCAGTTATCGCCCTTTCCCAATGAAGTGCAGGCAGCAGTAGTAATGAAACAGGACTTTTTGCGAAATCCACTGTTTATTGACTCAAAATTTGATTTACCAAGTGGACTTTTAGGATATTTAGTATTCCATTTATTTAAAAAGCTGTCAGCCAGAGCTTCAGCATATGGGGTTTTCTGTTCCATAATAGCAGGTACAGTAAATAGCACAATCATATATCTGTAATCAAAAAAGCGAGAATCATTTTCTTTTTTAATACCTTCGTTTTCAAGTTGATTTTGGAAACGGTCAAAAAGTACTCCTGCAAAATATTCCGTAGCTTTGTTATCAATACTTGCCGCAAGGGAATACTGCTTTAATGATTTTGAAAATATCCCTAAGTAGTATTCAAATTGTTTAGGATATATATCCTTTTTAAAATTACGGAGTTTTATTTTGTAGTTAAAAATCTCATCGTTTAAGAGAGCTTCTGCTTCACTCAAAAGTCGGTCATAATTTTCGTTGTCAGCTTTCCTTTTTTCATCAATTAGTGACTTAACATCTATGGGTTTGGCACAATACATGCATGTTATGTTTTCGGCATCGACAGGCAACTGCAATTCTTTTTTACAATGCGGACAAACTACATTGATATGATTCATAACCGTTCCTCTTTCATTCAGCCTTTATTTTGTGTATATTTTTTTATGCACTCAAAGCTTTCATCGCTTATTACATGCTCAATTCGACAGGAATCCTGCAAAGCAATATTACTGTCAACACCAAGTGTCATTTGCAAAAACTTTGCAATCAGTGTATGTCTTTCATAAACAGAACCCGCTTTTTTTCTTCCTTTTGGAGTAAGTACAATGTTTCCGCTTGGTTCCATGATTATATAACCGGCTTCTTTTAAAATGCCCATGGCGCGGCTTACACTCGGTTTTGAAAAATTCAGATAATTTGCAATGTCAATTGAGCGAACAGAACCGTTTTGAAGGGTAAGTATATATATTGCTTCTAAATAGTTTTCGCCCGATTCCTGAATTTTCATCAAATCATCCCCTGTGAAACATCATATTTGTACTTTTTATTGTAGCATTCTTGACTAAAAATGACAAGCGCCGTCAATTTGATTTTTAATACATTGCGGCAAAGAAAATTAATGCTATCATTTTATACGATAAAATTCACACTATGTTCACAAGATTTGATTGAAAATATTTTTTTATAATTATATAATATAATTATTAATTTTATAAAATCGAAACATCACGAATAATTTACACTAAAGACATATTATGTGATTTTATAAATATTATATTAACCCTCAACCCCCCAAATCCCCCATAATCACCCCACAATATTAATAAATAGATTATTAAAAATTAAAGGAGAATGATATATGAACAAAAACATACAAGATGATTTTTTTACGGTCACTCCGGAGATTTTGGCGTTGACCGGTTTATGTAAAAACCACAGTACTATTGATACTTCACTTTTTGCAAAGTTCGATGTGAAACGCGGACTTCGCGATATAAACGGAAAAGGTGTACTAACGGGGCTTACAGAAATATCAGATATAGTTTCCTCTAAGGTAGTAGACGGAAAATGCGTCCCTTGCGAAGGTGAGCTTTATTACAGAGGAATTAACATAAAGGACATAGTAAGCGGTTTTATAAAAGAGGACCGATTTGGATTTGAAGAAACAACATATTTACTGTTGTTCGGTGAACTTCCTAAAGAAGACAGGCTCCAAAAGTTTAAGGCACTTTTGTCAAAATACAGAACACTTCCTACTAACTTCGTCCGTGATATTATAATGAAAGCACCGTCTTTTGATATGATGAACACTCTTGCAAGAAGTGTTCTTACTCTTTATGCATACGATGAAAAAGGAAATGATACATCACTTCCGAATATGCTTCGACAGTGCCTTGAAATGATAGCACTTTTTCCCCAACTTGCTGTTTATGCATATCAAGCTTATGCACACGATGTTGACAGTAATAACAGCTTTTTTATTCATGCACCAAAACCGGAACTTTCTGTAGCGGAGAATATACTCCATATGCTCAGAATTGACAATAAATATACAAAACTTGAAGCGAGAATACTCGACCTTGCACTTGTCCTTCATGCAGAACATGGTGGGGGAAACAACTCGAGTTTTACTACTCATGTGGTGGCTTCTTCGGGTACGGATGCTTATTCAGTTATAGCGGCTGCACTTTGTTCCCTAAAAGGGCCTAAGCACGGCGGTGCAAATATAAAGGTTATGCTGATGTTCGAGGATATGAAAAAGAATGTTAAGGACTGGGAAGATGAGGATGAAGTAGCAAATTATCTTCATAAGCTGTTAAATAAAGAAGCCTTTGACAAATCAGGATTGATATACGGTATGGGTCACGCAGTATATTCTCTTTCCGACCCGCGCGCAGATATATTCAGAAAATTTGTTAAGAGCCTTTCTGAAGAAAAAGGGCTCACAAAAGAATATAAACTTTATTCGCTCGTTGAGAGCCTTGCACCACAGGTTATAGGTAAAGAAAGGAAAACCTATAAAGGTGTTAGTGCAAATATAGATTTTTACAGCGGCTTTGTTTATAGCATGCTTGGACTTCCAAAGGAATTATATACTCCTGTTTTTGCAATGGCACGTATAGCAGGCTGGAGCGCACATCTTTTGGAAGAGCAGATTAATGTCGGTAAAATTATTAGACCGGCGTATAAAAGCATTTCACCGCACAGAGAATATATTGCTTTGCATGACAGATGAAAAATTGATGGCAGTTGTACCGATTAGGTATAACTGTCATTTGTTTATAATCTTGACTTTATAATTTTGGTAGCCTATACTTTTTGATATAACATAATAAAATGATATAATTTAATATAAGAAGGTAATAGTAAAGTGATTAGTGTTAATGAAAAACTTGCCGCCTTAAGAAAGAAAATGAATAAAAACGGCGTGCAGGCTTATATTATCCCGTCGTCTGACCCTCATATGAGCGAATATTTACCGGAACACTGGGAGGCGAGAAGCTATTTTTCAGGTTTCAACGGTTCGGCGGGAACTTTGATTGTAACGGAAAAAGAAAGCGGACTTTGGACTGACGGAAGATATTTTATACAGGCGGCAAATCAGCTTTCAAAAAGTGAAATTGTACTTTATAAAATGGGCGTTAGAGGTACGCCTACCTATACTGAGTTTTTATATGAAAAACTTCATGAAGGAGAAACCGTATCTTTTGACGGTAAACTACTTTCATCATTTACAGTTAAAAAACTGCGTGCAGTTTTAGAAGACAAGAATATTAAGATTAAAGCTGTCGACCTTATCGGTGATATTTGGACGAACAGACCTGAAATTCCTGCTTCAAAGGTTTATGTTCATGATGTTAAATATACAGGACGTACTTGCCGTGAAAAGTTGGAACAGGTTCGTTCAGAGATAAAGAAACAAAATGCAGACGGTGAAATCTTCACTAAACTTGACTGCGTAGCATGGCTTATGAATATAAGAGCCGATGATATCGCATATAACCCGCTTGCTGTTTCATATGCTGTTGTTTATTCCGATTCTGCTTATCTTTTCATTAATACGAAACGTGTCTTGCCGGAAACTATGAAATACCTTAAAGAAAACGGTGTTACGGTTAAAGAATATGAAGATGTGGAAGCCGTTTTAAAGAATATGAATTCTGAAACCAATATGCTTATTGATTCTGAAAGCATAAATTACGATTTATACAGAATCCTTAAGGAAAATAAAAATGTTACCGTAAAAGAGGGCAAAGATACAGTTACATACCTTAAAGGTGTTAAGAATGAAACCGAGATTGAAAATATTAAAAATGCACACGTTAAAGACGGTTGCGCTATGGTTGAGTTCATCGTAAAGTTTAAAGATATGATGCAAAAAGGCGATAAGGTAACTGAGTGTACAGTCTGTGATATGCTAAAGGAATGCAGGGGCAGACAGGAAAACAATTTAGGTGAAAGTTTCGGCACTATTGCGGCATACAAAGCAAATGCGGCGATGATGCACTATCAGCCTCAGCCTGACAATTGCAGTGAACTTAAAAAAGAGGGTTTTTTACTTATTGATTCAGGCGGACAATATCTTGACGGAACAACAGATATTACCCGTACATTTGCGTTAGGAACTCTTACAGATGAAGAAAAAGAACATTATACTTATGTGCTAAAGGCACATATAGCATTGGAAACCGCTGTGTTTTTGGAGGGCTGCACGGGCAGTAATATAGATATACTCTGTCGTGAACAGGTTTGGAAACACGGAATAGATTACAGATGCGGAACAGGCCACGGGGTAGGTATGTTCAGCGGAGTTCACGAAGGACCGCAAAATTTAAGTCTCAAAAACAATGTTGTGTTTAAAAAAGGTATGACAATTACAAATGAGCCGGGTATTTATGTAGAAGGAAAGTATGGTATTCGAACAGAGAATATTATGCTGGTAACCGATTTTACCGATAATGAGTACGGCCATTTTTTGAAATTTGAACCTATTACATATTTTCCTATAGATACAGCGGGCATTTTAACTGAACTACTAAATAATGACGAAATTAAGTGGCTTAATAATTACCACAAAACGGTTTACGAAAAATTATCCCCCCATCTTGCAGAGAAAGAACTCAAGTGGCTCAAAAAACATACACAGCCGATTTCTAAATAATATAAAAAATCAGAAAACGACCTCACTGCATTTTGCAGTGAGGTCGTTAAATTATTATAGTTGCAATTCATTTTATTCTTCGTTAAAGCGTGCAAGAAACGCTTTTGTACGTTCGTTTTGAGTGTTTTCGAAAATTTCTTGAGGATTTCCTTGCTCTATTATTGTACCGTTATCCATAAATACAACATGGTCGGCAACATCGCGTGCAAACTTCATTTCATGTGTTACTACAACCATTGTCCAATGCTCATCTGCAAGAGAACGTATTACTTTTAAGATTTCACCGGTAAGTTCAGGGTCGAGAGCACTGGTAGGTTCATCAAAAAATAATATTTCGGGGTTCATAGCAAGAGCGCGGGCAATTGATACACGCTGCTGCTGTCCACCGGAAAGCTGGCAGGGGTAGGCATTGGCTTTGTCCGAAAGCCCCATTTTATCGAGCAATTCTCTGGCTCTCTTTTCAGCTTCGGCTTTAGACTGCTTTAATACTCGTATAGGTGCTTCTGTGATATTTTGAAGTACGGAAAAGTGTGGAAATAAGTTGTAATCTTGAAAAACCAAACCTATATGGAGTCCGATTTTGACGCACGAGTTTTTATCGGCATAAACGGCTTTACCCTCATCATTATTTTTAGCCAAGGTTTCACCGCAAACGGTTATTTCGCCTGAATCTATTGTTTCAAGTTGATTTATACAGCGAAGAAAAGTACTTTTCCCTGAACCCGAGGGCCCTATAATGGCAAGTACCTGTCCTTTGTTTACTTCTATTGAAATACCTTTTAATACTTCAGTATTATCAAAACTTTTGTATATGTTTTTTGCAGTTATAATATGCATATTTATCCTCCTAACGATAATAGCTTAGCTTGTTTTCAGCTACTGTGAAACATCTTGTGACAACGCCGTTCATTATTAAATAGAATACGCCTGCAATAACGAGCGGAGTCATATTTACAGAGGAAGATACCCAGTTGGAGGTTACTTTTAACAGCTCTGCAATACCTATTACCTGTGCTAAAGACGTATCTTTTACCAATGTTATAAACTCGTTGCCCATAGGCGGGATAATATGCTTAATTACCTGTGGCAGGATAATACGAAAAAATGTTTGTCTGTGTGTAAATCCTAAAACTTTAGCGGCCTCATACTGTCCACTCGGGATACTTTCAATTCCGCCCCTGAATATCTCTGCAAAATAGGCGGCGTAGTTTAAAATAAATGCTATTTCCGCGGCCATAACACGTTCAAGCTGAATTCCGAATATAGGTTTAAGTGCATAGAAGAAGAACAAAAGCTGAAGCATAAGCGGTGTGCCGCGCATTAAAAGTATGTATAAACTAACGGGGAGTTTTATAATTTTTATTTTGGACATTCTACCCTTAGCAACAAGAAGGGCAAGCGGCAGTGAAAAAATTATTGTTACAAAAAATATGCGCAGAGACATGAGTGTGGCTTCCAGCATTTGCGATAAAAGCACTTGATAGTTCATGAATGCGACCTCCATATGATATTATTAAATGCCAAAGGCACAGAGCCGGAATTAACCGGTTCTATGCCGAAAAAGAATTGTTTTGTCAGTGATTTATAGGAAAGATTAAGATGAGAACATCAAGTCTTTCATAGGTTTTTTATTTCCCGATTGTGGTGACATCTTTATCAAACCATTTTTTAGAAATTTTAGCCATGGTTCCGTCAGAAGCCATTTCTTTTAATGTTTCTTCAATTTTTGTTTTAAGAGCATTGTCAGCTTTTCTAAATCCGATTATGTAATCTTCGGTTGCAAGTGAAGAACTCTTGCCGTCTTCTTCTTCAAGCATTTTGTAAGCTCCGGGGTTATTTGCAAGGTAGAAACGAGCTACAACTTCATCGATTGCAATAGCGTCAATTGTTCCATTTTGAAGCTCAAGTACGGCTTTTGAGTAATCGTCAATCTGTACAACTGATTTTAGTGTGTCTTTAAACTCTTTATTTTCATTAAGAGCCGCGTCAGCTGATGAATCAGACTGAACACCGATTGTTTTACCTGCCAATGATTTAAGCCCCTTGAAATCTGCATCGGTTTTGATTAATATAACCTGCTCGTTTTTCATATAAGGTGTGCTTAAGTTCAACTCTTTTTCTCTTTCGGGAGTTTTGCTGAATCCGTTCCATAAGCAGTCGACATTACCGTTGTTTAATTCAGAAGTTTTGCTTTTCCAGTCAATCGGCTGGGGTTTAAGCTCAATATTAAGGCGTTTGCACACTTCTTTTGCAAGGTCAATATCAAATCCGATAAGTTCTCCTGTTTTTGTATCCACATAGCCCATTGGTGGGAAAGCATTATCAAGACCGAGAACTAATTTGCCGGATTTTTGTACTTTGTTCCAAGACTCGTCCGAAGACGGTTCGGATTTGTTTGCGTTACCGCACGCGGCACAGGAAAATATAATTCCCACCGCTAATAATAAACTCAGTAATTTTTTCATTATAAATACCCCACTTATACTTTGTTTTAAAATCGATATTAATATATTAGCTTATTAGCGTACTAAAGTAAAGAGCAAAAATAATTTTTATCTATTTTATACTATATAATACAACAAAATCCGCACCGTATAGTCAATTTGACGTTATATATTTGTAAATAGCAATAAAGCGATATAATAAAACATAATCATTATTTTAAATGTTGTGAGATTTCTACTTTATATATCCATTAAATTCAATATGGTGTATTGATTTATTAGTTTAAGATTAATATAGTTCTTGACGCAAGTGATTTTTGCGTTAAAATATAAATGCAAAGATAAAAACACAGTTTCGGTCGGTAGTCCGGACGCAGTGAAAGCTGTCAGTAACCTGCCTCCTTGGTTGTCCGTTCTTTGCGATAAAGCATAAGGAGGAATTTTTATGGATATGACTGTATCAAAACTAACGGTGTTTTTTGAGAAACCATTTTGGGTGGGACTCTATGAACGTGAAACGGACAGAAAATATGAAGTCTGTAAAATTGTTTTTGGAGCAGAGCCAAAAGACTATGAAGTATATGACTTTATTCTTAAAAACCGGCAAAAGTTTCGATTTAGTAAGTCCATAGAAGCTGAACGCATTACTGAAAAGCGTATCAATCCCAAGCGTATGCAACGTGAAATCAAAAAGCAGATTCAGAATGTTGGAATGGGAACGAAAGCACAGCAAGCGTCGAAGCTTCAGCACGAGCAAAGAAAACTTGAGCAAAAAACTCGCTCTCATGAACAGAAACAACAAGAAAAAGAGCGAAAGTTTGAACTGCGGCAAGAGAAACGCAAAGGAAAGCACAGAGGGCATTAGCCTCTCTGTGCTTTTTTACTATAATTCAAGTACAGTATAATGTATGTTTCTAAAAGAATTTAATCAAATTACGGTTTTAATTTTTCTCTTTTTTGTTGTATAGCAGTACATATTTATACTATGGAAATAACTTGATGTTAATTTTAAGATAACAGCATTCTGTCGTTATCCATAGTATTTCCGCTTGCAGATTCGAACATATCAAGTAATTCCTTAATCTGTAAATTTTCTTTGTCTTTACCTTTTATGTCTAAAATAATTCTGCCTTCATGCATCATAATTAAGCGGTTTCCCATTCGAATGGCATCTTTCATGTTGTGGGTTACCATGAGAGTTGTAAGACTGTCCCGTTTGACAATGCTGTCAGTTAATTCAAGAACTTTTTTAGCTGTTTTAGGGTCGAGAGCCGCGGTGTGTTCGTCTAAAAGTAAAAGTTTCGGCCTCTGCAACGTAGCCATTAAAAGTGTTAGGGCTTGGCGCTGACCGCCTGACAAAAGTCCTACTTTGCTTGAGAGTCTTGTTTCAAGGCCTAAATCCAATGTTTTAAGTTTTTCTTTGTAAAGAGTACGTTCTTCGTGGCTTATTCCCCAGTGCAGTCCGCGCTTTTTTCCTCTACGGAATGCCATTGCTAAATTTTCTTCTATTCCCATATCTGCGGCTGTACCCATCATAGGGTCTTGGAAAACGCGTCCCAAAAACTTTGCACGCTTATATTCCGGTTCAGTTGTGATATCAGAGCCATCCAAAGTTATTGCTCCTGATTCGCACGGGTAGACTCCTGCAATCAAGTTTAACAGTGTGGACTTTCCTGCTCCGTTTCCTCCGATAACTGTAATAAAGTCACCGCTTTCAATGGAAAGGTTAATATTATTTAGAGCTTTTTTCTCGTTAATGGTATTTATATTGAAAGTTTTACATACATTTTCAAGTTTAATCAACTGCTTCACCGCCTTTATTGGTAGTTGGTGCATGATTGCTTCTCTTACTGTTGAATTTTTTCTTAATCACAGAAACCGACAAAGCGGCGGCAACAATAATGGATGTTAACAGCTTTAAATCTTTGGAATCCAAACCAAGTTGGAGAACCAAAGCAATAATGCACCTGTAAATTATAGAACCGAATACTACGGAAGCGAGTTTGTACGCAAAAGAAAAACGTTTTCCCATTATAACTTCACCGATTATTATTGAAGCAAGTCCTATCATTATAGTTCCTATTCCCATTCCTACATCTGCATATCCCTGGGTTTGGGCAACCATTCCGCCGGACAGAGCAACAAGGCCGTTACTTAAAGTTAAGGCAAGAATTTTTGTTTTATCTGTATTAACTCCGAGTGCGCGTACCATGTATTCGTTGTTTCCCGTTGCACGTATTGAGCATCCGATTTCCGTACCGAAAAACCAATATAAAAATGTAATAACCAAAATAGTAGCGATTAAGCCTATTAATGCAGATACAGCCTTTAAACTTAAAGCAGGGAATATACTTGAAACAGAAGTCAGGACGGTTGAAACTCCCAAAAGAGCCATGTTTGGTTGACCGAGAATCCTAACATTTATGGAATACAGGGCGAGCATAGTAAGAATTCCTGCCAATATTTCAGGAATTTCAAGTTTAGTGTGTAAAAATCCCGTTATAAACCCACAAATCATTCCCGCAGCCAATGAAATTAACAGGGAAAGAAAAGGGTCCATTCCTTTGGTAATCAGAATTGCAGAAACAACGCCGCCGGTTGCAAAACTTCCGTCAACCGTTAAATCTGCAAAATTAAGTATTTTAAATGTAATATATAATCCAAGCGCCATAACATCCCAGATTATTCCCTGTGCGGCGGCATCTTGAATTGCCTGAAAGATAGCCATAAAATATCTCCTTAATGTAACTATGGCGGCAGAGAAATCCCTTCAGCCGCGCGGATATGTTTTAATTTATTTAGAGGAAGTATCGCCGGAATTTAATTTTTTAAGTAATTCGTCGGGAAAAGTAATGCCGAGTTTTTGAGCAACTTCTTTATTTATTTCCAACTCACAGTTTTTTGAGTACTCAATCGGCATATCGGCAGGCTTTGCTTCGCCTTTTAAAATGCGCACCGCTTGATTAGCTGTTAATAAACCGAGGTCGTAGTAATTGATGCCGTATGTAGCCAAACCGCCTTTTTTAATCATTGCCGATTCACCGACTATAATCGGAATCTTTGCAGACTGTGCAGTCATAGATACTGTAACCAAACCTGCACTTATCATGTTATCGGTAGGAGCATATATTGCATCAACTTTGCCTACAAGCGACTGAGTTACCTGTTGTATTTCATTAGAATTTGAAACGGTTGCCTCAACAGGCTCAATACCAAGTGCGGCGGCACTTTTTTTCGCAATATCGACTTGATATTTTGAATTTGCTTCACTTGAACAGTAAAGCATACCTACTTTTTTGGCATCGGGGAGTATTTGCTTTAAAAGTTTCATCTGTTCTTCAACAGGTGTTAAATCAGAAGTTCCGGTTACATTTCCTCCCGGTTTTTCATTTGAAGCCACAAGCTTTGCACTGGCTGGGTCAGTAACAGCAGTAACCAAAATTGGAATGTCTTTTGTAACATTGGCTACAGCTTGTGCGGCAGGTGTAGCAATAGCAAGTATTAAGTCCGGTTTATCGTTAGCTAATTTATTAGCTATTGTTTGGCAGTTTGCCTGTTCACCCTGTGCATTTTGATAATCCACGGTAATATTCTTGCCGTTTTCAAATCCAGCTTTGGCAAGACCGTCTATAAAACCCTTATAAGCGGAATCCAATGCAGGGTGTTCAACAAGCTGAACAATACCTATTTTAAAATTCTTTTTATCGCTCGGCTTATTATCCGCTTTATTATTTTCAGCGGAGCACGCCGCCGTAGAAAGAGCAATAACCCCTGTTAAAAGTAATGCAATTACCCTTTTCAATATAATTCATCCTCTCAAAACATTTATTTTGTAGCTTTAAATCGTGTATGCTTTAAAGCTTTAAACTGATATACTATTTTACATTATATTACTGTAAACGTCAATAATAATATTGAATTTAAAATAAAATTTTGATAATCGCCATTAAAATCGTTATATTAAACTTAATAAAGTTATTTAGAATAATTAAAAAAGCGCCGAATTAACGGCGTTTTTTGTATATTGAGATAAATTAAGTAAATCTTAATATAAGAAAATATAAAGGAGGTACCGCTGTTATGCCTAAAGACAGTCAGCCTGACAATAAATCAAAACGACAAAAGAAGGCAAATTTCCAAACCCCTTTAACACAAGAAAATCAAAATCAAAATCGTAATGCAAAAAAGAAGTCAATAAAAAATAATGATGTATAAGGAGAATAATAATGGCAAAAGCAGGAATGAGACGTCCGGATCCCAAAGAACCACACGGAACTGAAAGTAATCATAAAACACATATTCCAAAAAATGACGTAAAACCTGTACCGGAAATTCAGGGAAAAGCAAAACACACTAAAGAAAAAGCCGGACCGGTGTAATTATGTAAGACCGGGCGGGGTTTGAACCCCGCCCTAACAGGGTAAATATCCATGCACGTGGCACGTTTTTTTAAAATACGATGTTTGCCCTGCGCTATTATCATTACCTTTGATTATATATATATTACTGTCAAATATTGTTTGTAAGATTTTGCACAAAAGAGTGCATTTCTTGTTTTGACTTTATGCTGTGAGTGTGGTTTATGATTTCATATTTCTTTTCCTGCGGAAGTTTAGCGAAATACTCCATTGCGTCTTGATTTTGTGCCAATGCCATACCTAATCCAAGCGGCAGCTGCTCCATTGTATCACCTCCGTCTTTAGTGTTTACACAAATGATTTACAAATTCAAAGTATCTTATAAGAATTGTATTGAAGAATTATTTATGATATAATAATTCCTATATTAAATAAAAGGAGGAAATAAAGAGTAAAAATGGAACAAACTTACATAATGTTAAAACCCGACGCTGTAAAACGTGGTCTGATTGGTAAAATTATTTCGAGAATCGAGGAAAAAGGGTATAAGATAATTGATGCTAAAATGATGACGCTTAGTGAACCGATTTTAAGAGAACATTATGCTCATTTGGTGGATAAGCCATTTTTCCCAAGCATCTTACATTACATGATGTCCGGTCCGGTTCTTGCAATGGTCGTTGAAGGTGAAAATGTTGTTGCCGGCATGAGAAAGATAATGGGGGCAACAAAATTTGAGGATGCACAGGCAGGTACAATCAGAGGAGACTTTGCTTTTAATACACAGGAAAATTTAATACATGGTTCAGATTCAATTGAAAATGCAAAAATAGAGATAAAAAGATTTTTTAATTAATAACTGAAATATTGAAATTATGGAGAATATTGAAATTATGGGAAAATTTTTAACGGGAAGTGGTTAAATGGATAAAGAATTAATTCAGATTCTACATTCGATTAATAATAATTTAACTATCCTTGCTAAAAATCAGTTGAAAATAAGTATGCAGTTAACGGATGGTAAAAAGCTTCATCTAAAAAAGATGAAAAATTTGCACGGTGATATTGAAAAATATAAAGAAATTAAAAATTAGAAATAAAGGATTTGCGGAATGTTAGGGTATCGCAAAATACTGACAAAATTATAAAAGAGACTTTAATGTTAACATTAAAGTCTCTTTTTCTAATAATCGGGAATAATTTGAGATTTGCTTATTTGATAATTTTAACTTTTACTGTTTGGAAAATTTTATCAGTCATGATATTTACACGATTTACTTTTCGTACTATATCAGACATTAGACTTCGTCATTTTTGAGTATAAATTTATTTACAAGGTTTTTCATTACTGCAGCTTGACCGGAGAGTTCCTCACTTGCTGCGGCACTTTCCTCAGCTGTAGCAGAGTTTGTCTGAACTACATTTGAAATTTGGTAAACGCCTTCTGTTACTTGTCCAATAGATTCAGCCTGTTGGTTAGATGCGCGTGAAATTTGCTCTACAGAGTTTAATACATCTTTTATGCTGTCTACCACTTTCACTAATGATGTTGCAGTCTCGTCTGCAATTTTAGTACCGTTTTGTACCTGCTTAATTGAATTTGCAATTAATGTATTAGTACCTTTTGCTGCTTCCGCACTTTTACTGGCTAAGTTTCTTACTTCATCCGCAACAACAGCAAAACCTTTACCGGCTTCACCGGCTCTTGCAGCTTCAACTGCAGCATTAAGTGCAAGAATATTTGTTTGGAAAGCAATGTCCTCAATAGTTTTAATAATATTCCCAATCTGATTGGAAGAATTACTGATTTGTGACATTGCAGTTAGCATATGAATGATATGGTAACTGCAATGTCACAAATCCGTAAT
>DHNU01000073.1:10657-38883 GCA_002407645.1 Ruminococcaceae bacterium UBA5408 | reverse complement strand
TTCCTTAGTTCAATAACTTTATAATTTATATTATTAATCATTAATTCACCGCCAAAATATAAAAATTTAGGCGGATTACCGCCCATTGAAATTTACTGTATTATTATATTGTACAATATTTTGCATGTAATAGCAAATTTGAGAAATATCAATCAACCTGATTTATATTATTTATCGGAATAATAGTCGTCTGCTGATACCATATTCAATATAATTTATATTTAAATATGGTTATACATACGATATACTTTAATCCCTGCATATTTTATGGTTTAACTCAAAATATCGGTTCTATATTAAATGTTGGGGTTTCACTCCCTGCCCCCTCTTGTATAATGAGTTAAGTGAAAAAACAAGCTGATGTTTTATACACTTCCAATTTGAGTACAGCTGATTATTTAAATAAGTAGGCTAAATGCGAGGATTTGGAGGTAGGTATTAAATATTAATTTACCTGAGCAATTGTTAAAGAACCAAAGTACCAACAAAATCACCTAACAAATATTAATATAAAATACCCGCACACTTTTGTATGCGGGTAAATTACTATCAAATTTGAATTATCAGTCTGTCTAAACTTAATTAACCAAGTATACTGATTAAAACACCTGCAGCAACCGCTGAACCTATAACACCTGCGACATTTGGTCCCATAGCATGCATCAAAAGGAAGTTTCCGGGATTTTCTTCCTGACCAACCTTCTGCGCAACACGAGCTGCCATAGGAACAGCTGAAACACCGGCAGAGCCGATAAGCGGATTTACTTTACCGTGTGTAGCATGGCACATAATCTTTCCGAAGAGTACGCCGCCGGCAGTACCAAAACAGAATGCTAAAAGACCAAGTACAACAATTTGAATTGTTTTTATTGAAAGGAATACTTCACCTGTAGCCGTAGCGCCGACTGTAACTCCAAGGAAAATCGTAATAATGTTCATCAATTCATTTTGTGCAGTATTACTTATTCTTCCCACAACACCGCTTTCACGGAATAAGTTACCAAGCATAAGCATACCAACTAATGGGCATGCATCAGGTAATAGAAGAGATACAATAATGGTAACAATAATTGGGAATAAGATTTTTTCAAGTTTTGAAACCGGGCGCAGCTGTTCCATTACAATACTGCGTTCTTTTTTAGTAGTTAATGCCCTCATAATAGGCGGCTGTATAATAGGAACCAACGCCATGTAAGAATAAGCGGCAACCGCAATAGGCCCTAAAAGTTCCGGAGCAAGTTTTGCGGTAACAAAGATAGCTGTCGGGCCGTCTGCACCACCGATAATACCGATTGCTCCGGCCTGTTTGCCCGTAAAGCCAAGGAATATAGCACCAATAAAAGTCATAAAAATACCGAGCTGAGCAGCAGCTCCAAGTAAAAAGCTCTTAGGATTTGAAATCAGCGGACCGAAATCAGTCATTGCACCGATACCCAAGAATATAAGCGGCGGATAAATTCCAAGTTTAACACCTTGATACAGGTAATAAAATAGACCACCTACCTGTGGAATTTGGTAATACTGTTCTCCGTTTAACATAACGGTAGCATAATTTCCGGCTGCTCCGCCATGAGCTGTCATATACTCCGAAACAAGTTGAAGTGTCGTTTCAGGAGGAGCCATGATAATCGGAAAGAGGTTTACAAGAAGCATACCGAATGCGATTGGCAAAAGCAAAAGAGGTTCAAATTCTTTTTTGATTGCCAAATAAAGCAAAACGCATGCGATTCCAATCATTATGTAATTTCGCCAGTCATTTGTAGCAAAACCGGAAGTTTTGAAAATATTAATTACCGAAGATAAAAATTCATTCCAAATATTCAAACAAGCCAGTCCCTTCTATTTAATTTCTTTAATCAAAACAGTCCATCCATCAAAATTGGTCGTGTACTGTCCAATAATCCCGCCATTCCCCACGCTGAGCGGTTAGACTGTACCGAACGTCGAATATGCGTAACTTTATTCGTTGATGTACCGTACATAGTGTAGACAGCCGCAGAAATAGCAGCAACAACTTCTTCGGGAATGCCTTCCTCAATTACTAAATTCGTACTTTGTTCGGAAGGAACTTCATAAGAAACATCCGAAGATTCATTAACTTTTACATCTTCTTTTTCCGGTTTAGTGTCAATAGCAGTGTCTGCTTTCTTGGAATTATTCTTCGACATTATTGAACGTATAGTCGCACTGTATCCCTTGATAATGTACGTAAGGAATATTAGCATGGCAAATACAATAACAAGACCTGTCAGAAGTACAATCAATGAAAGCTGTACTTTTTGATCAATACTCATATTCATTTCCCCGTTTCATAATATTTTTTTATAGATAAGTTTAAAAACTTTAATAAAAAATTAACATTTTGTATTATTATAACCTATTATAGAAGTAATTTCAATTATAATTTTATTACTTTTTGTTTTTTATTGCATAATTTTTGTAGCGGAACTATAATAAAATTAGAAAATGTGAGGAGATTTGCTTTCATGATGACAAATGAAGAATTTAGGCGCTCTTTTAAAGTGCCGTATCATAACAGTCTTGGATTAGCGGTTTACAGCTGCGGAGTTCAGCACTGCGGTTCCTGCCATTCATGGGGGCCTGCTGTACGCGACCATTATCTCATTCATTATATTTTATCGGGACGCGGTACTTTTTCATATTCAGGCAAAAAGTACAATCTATCGGCAGGCGACGGTTTCCTTGTTGTGCCTTCTAAAGTTGTTTATTATTGTTCTGATGAAAATGACCCATGGGAATATTGTTGGGTTGGGTTTAACGGCAGCGACGCAAAAAGGCTTATGGGATATACCGGCCTTCTTAACAAACCGCCTGTATTTCACTACAGCGATGACAATAGCTTTGAAACTATTATAATGAGTATCTGCAACGCTTCCGGTACTAAACCAAGCGACGAAATGAGAATGGAATCGGGGCTTCTGCTGTTTTTAGCAACTTTAACAGACAAATTCGGTGAAAAAGAAACATCGAATACAAATGGTTATGAATATGTTCAAAAAGCTATAAAATTTATAGAATATAATTATTCAAGTGATATCAGTGTTAATGATATTGCATCAAGTGTCGGAATCAGCCGCAGTCATCTATATAGAATATTTATGCAAAATATTTCTATCCCACCAAACGAATATCTTATGCGCTACAGGGTAAACAAAGCTTGTGAACTTCTTCAAAATCATAATTTGTCTATAGGCGAAGTGGCTTACTCTGCAGGTTTTGCAGACCAATTGTATTTTTCACGAGTTTTTAAAAAGTATATGGGTATGCCGCCAAGCAAATTTTCCGAATATAATTCAAAAGGAGAATATTATGTCTGAATCAGCAGAAAGAATTAAGAACTGGGCAGAAAAAATTAAAGAATATAATGCAGTCGAGTGGGACAGGCTGCCTGAAATATATTTATATATGGATCAAGTACTTACCTATATGAATAAACAGTTGTGTCTTTTTGGAAGAACCGAAAATACGCCTCTTTTAACTTCAAGCATGATAAATAATTACGTAAAAGACGGCGTATTACCGAGACCGGAACAGAAAAAGTATTCTAAGGAACACCTTGCTTTATTAATGATTATTTGTATGCTTAAACAGGTTTTGTCTATACAGGATATATCCTCACTATTAAAAATACTTCTTGAGGATGCCTCGCAAGACGAAATGTATGGACGTTTTTGTGAGGCACAATCTGCCGCACTTAAAGAAGTCTGTGAGAGAGTTAAAGATACAAGTGATAAAGGTGATGCAGAACTTATGCGGCTTGCAATAGAGCTTTCAATTGAAGCAAATGTGCGAAGAACAGCCTCAGAAAGAATATTAAGTGAACTTACTGAAGAAAAGAAATAATAATTGATGCCTCGTCTTAAAGCCGTGAATGTATTTCACGGCTTATTTTTATATCATATTTTATTTTTAAATATTAACCATAATTACTTGTTGGCATAATATAAAATTAAGAGAACAAGAAAGCGAGGTATTACAATGTGTGGAATTGCGGGATTTTGCGATTACAACGATGACCTAAGCGATGAAGCTGTATTTTGGCATGCTTTGGCTAAACGAATGGGCAATCGGTTAAAACACCGCGGTCCAAATGACAGTGGCACCTATGTATCCTCCCACGCCGCATTTGCCCACACAAGACTGGCTGTTGTAGATATCTACGGAGGAAAACAGCCGATGACCTCGGTGATTGATGGACTACACTATACAATTGTTTACAACGGAGAACTTTATAACACAGATGAACTTAGAAACGAGTTAACAGATTTAGGTTATAGATTCGAAACAAAAAGCGATACTGAAGTACTCTTAAAATGTTATATTGAGTATGGATTTGATTGTCCTAAAAAACTAAACGGAATATTTGCTTTTGCAGTTGACGATGAAAGACGCAGCTGCTGTTATATGTGTCGCGACCGTTTTGGAATAAAACCTCTTTTTTATTCAATAGAAAACGAAAGGCTTGTTTTTGCTTCTGAAATAAAAGCTTTGTTTGAATATCCCGGAATAAATCCAATAATCGACCGACAAGGGCTTTGCGAAATTTTCGGGCTTGGCCCCGCAAGGACTTCGGGAGTCGGAGTATTTAAGGATATTTCTGAACTGAAACCTGGATATTTTGCAGTATTTGACAAAAACGGATTTAGCTCAAAGCAATATTATAAATTAAAAAGCTATAAACATCCCCACAGTTACGAAGAAAGCGTTAAGAATGTAAAGTATCTTGTTGAGGATGCGGTTACAAGACAGCTTGTATGCGATGTAACCCTTTGCACATTTCTATCAGGCGGTTTAGATTCAAGTATTATAACCTCTATAGCATCAGAAAAGTATAAAAATAAAGGTAAAAAACTTTCAACATACTCATTTGATATTGCAGGTAATGAAAAGTATTTTAAGCCTGAATTGGATAAAACCCTGGTTAAGAATGTTGTAGAACTATGTGATACCAATCATCAATATTTGCAGTGCAACAACATTAATTTAGCAGACAATCTTTGCCATGCTGCAATAGCGAAAGACTTGCCCGGTATGGCGGATATCGATTCTTCACTATTATACTTTTGTCATTTAGTAAAGAAAAATCATGTGGTTGCTCTAAGCGGAGAATGTGCCGACGAGATTTTCGGCGGTCACCCATGGTTTCATAACAAAGAAGCTTTCGAAGGTCATTGTTTTCCGTGGTCTCCCGACTTATCTGTCAGAACGAATTTGCTTATTCCAGAAATTGCACATGAACTTAATATTGAAAATTACGTCAATATGCGTTATGAAGAGTCAATCGCAGAAGTGCCGATTCTTGAAGGGGAAAATCAAGAAGAAAAACGCAGGCGCGAAATTTCATATCTTAATATTCGCTGGTTTATGTCAACTCTTCTTGACCGAAAAGACAGAACAAGTATGGCAAATGGGCTCGAAGTGCGAGTTCCTTTTGCCGACCATCGCATAGTGCAGTATGTATTCAATATTCCATGGAGTTATAAATGTCATAACGGAATTGTGAAAGGACTTCTGCGCGACGCCGCAAAAGACCGACTACCCGAAGATATTCTTATGCGCCAAAAAAGTCCATACCCTAAAACACACGACCCTGCCTATGAAATTATAGTAAGACAAAGACTTGCAAATGTTATGGCAGACAGCGAACAGCCTATTCACAAATTTGTAAGCAGCCGCGCCGTAAAAGAACTCCTCAAAGAAAAACCGGGCTATGGAAAACCTTGGTTCGGTCAGTTTATGGCGGGACCTCAGCTGATGGCATATTTACTGCAAATTAACTATTGGCTTAGAAAATATGAAATTGAAATCAAGTTATAACATAATTCATCTCTTATCATATAATTCCTAAAACGGGCATGCTTTTATTTTAAGCATGCCCGTTGGGTTATATATCAAAACAATCAGCTACCCTATGTATAATGTAATCCCCTTTATGATGATATCAGAAAATTGTGGATTATAGACTTTGAATTAAACTTATAATTTTCCCCATTGACAATTACGTCCAAAGTGATACAATACATATATGTAAAATCTTCCCTTATATGGTAATAAATATTGAGACTTGGGGTAATTATTAATGAATGCTTTATACTTTTTTATATTTTTCGTAATGATAGCGTTGCAAATTTATTTTTCAATCTCTTCAAAGAAATTAGGTCTTATTTTACCCGTAATAAGTTTTCTTTTTTCGATAGGTGTTTGTATTTGGTTTGCATTATACGGTCCCATAATTAATGTTTATACAATAACTATGGATGATGGAAGAAGTTATAATTTTGAAACAATTGAAGAGGCAAATAAATTTATTTCATCTAATAAAGATAAAAAAGTTGTTGAATTTTCTAATGTAAATGATGAAAAACTTCTTAGCGTTCCCGGTGAATATTTTTCATCTGTTTCACGACTGTTTTTCGGAACAAATATTATAACGCTAATTTTGCTTGCTATTTATTTTGGTTTTAAAAAGCTTCGCAGAAAGCATGTAGAGCATATAAATGTATAAATAAGGAGGTGATTAAAATGAATTAGTTTAAAAAATAAAAATGCTTATTCGTAAAATGAAAGGGGGCAAAATTGAAATGAAAAAAATTATTGCCACTATGTTAGCTATAGTAATGAGTTTAGGTTTTGGTACTTCTGCATTTGCAGCAGAAAATGTTAAAACGACAAGTAATTTAACAGATTCTACAATTATTACTGATAACAATGTTTATGAAGTTGCTGAGTATCTTGACTTAGGAGCAAATGCAGTTGTTAAAAATGATAACAAGATGTATTCTACTAAGAAAGTAACGATAGGTGATCTCAAAAAAGTAATTGCACAAGCAAATTACACAAAAACATTAATTGATATTAATGACGATAGACAAATTCTTAATAATAGTCTAAGAGAAGACAGTGTAAGTGGTACAAAAACAGTTTATTATTCTACTAATGTTGGTAACTCAATTCCAGCAACGTACTCTGTTACTGGAACATATTATTCTACAAGTTACACAAGATATTGGAAAACTGTGACAGGTTCTTCAATTTCTGTTGATCCTACATATGCTCCATATTTCTTTAAAATAGATAATATTCATAAGCAAGACGCTACTGTAGTAAACGCTTACAGGTCTAACTCCTACATAAAATTAGAATACAATTATGATGTTGGTGCCTATCTTGGTGTTGATGATTTGTCTATTAGATATTGGCAAGATAATATAAATGGCTATACTAATTTCTATGGTCAAGACTATATTTAATTAAAATTTATTCTTATAGCATTTAATTCTTAAAGTTGCATTTTTTAAAAGTTCTCCTGTCTCAGAATTAACTGCGGCAGGAGGACTTTTTTGTCTCTATAATAAGGACCTCAGCTGATGGCATATTTACTGCAAATTAACTATTGGCTTAGAAAATATGAAATTGAAATCAAGTTATAACATAATTCATCTCTTATCATATAATTACTAAAACGGGCATGCTTTTATTTTAAGCATGCCCGTTTTATTGTCAATCAAGACCTCCGGCTAAGCCGAAGGCATTATTAAATCTTATAAGGGTATATTGCAAGCAAGCCCCTTAAGAAACCCCGAAAAAATCTGCCAACCGTATTACTTTTTCTGGCAAACTGCAAAGACCTTATTGCAAAGTTAAAATATTGTTAATCTTTACCCAGCGCCGGTTTCTCCAAAAGCTGAACAAAATCCATTGTTTCCCCTTCGGTCTCAAATATAATTAATTCGTTTTCCCCTTGCCGCAGCAACGTGGCTGGGACGTAAAGGCGCTTTTGGGGGCCTTTTTCCCAAAAACGACCGAGGTTAAATCCGTTGAGCAGAGCGCATCCTTTTCCCCAGCCGGATAAATCCAAAAAAGTATCTCCTTTTTCTTCAACCTGAAACGTGATACGGTAAAATGCCGGTGTGCCTTTCTGATATTCTCTTGTAAAATCCAGCTTTTTTAGCATGGCGGCATCAATTTCGAGCGGGTACATCTTCCATACGGAATGCCCGTGGCCGTTCAGTAATACGGAGCCTTGAATGCCTTTTCTCTGATCTTCCAGTTTTGGACCGTAATTGACGCGGCCCATATTTTCCACAAGAATATCAAGCTTAGCAAAGTTACGGTTTGAACCGGAAATCTCATATTCCTTATCCAACTCATGGTCATACAGCGTCAAAAACGGCCGATTGTCCAAGAAAATCTGCGCGCGGTCGTTTGCCCCCAAAAGCTGTAACTTTTCCATGGAAATCTCTTTGCTTACCGCCGAGCGGTACAGTGTATAACCGTAGTTCTGCCCGAGCTTCTCCATTGGGAGAGGCCATGGGCTTTCCGTCGGCGAAGAAAGGTCTTCAAGTACCGAAAAAAGCGAAACTCGGTCGGATACTTTCTGCTTTCCGTAAGAGTGCTTCTCTATATTGGTTGAAAAGGTTATTTGGGGTACATCGGCATATTTGGCGATTACCTTTTGAAACGCCCGATATTTCGGCATGATTTCTCCGTCCTCCGAAAGCGGTGCGTCGTAATCGTAGGAGGTCACGTCCGGAACCAATTTTTCGTAGTAATTGGAACCGTTCATAAACCCGAAATTAGTTCCACCATGGAACATATACAGGTTGCAGCTGCCCTGAGAAAGGATTTCATCGAGATCTTTTGCATTACCTTTCACATCCGTCGTACTGTGCCTGTCGTTGCCCCACGCATCGAACCACCCTGGCCAAAACTCCATGGCCATCGTAGGGCCGCCGTATTTGAGGTGCTTTTTCAGCATTTTCAGATGTTCCGCGGCTTTCGAACCAAAATTGACAGTCGGATGCGTGCCCTCTACCGAACCGGCTTCCAAGTAATCCATCCATGGACCGTCCGATGTAACAAGGGGTACGGTTACGCCGTTTGCGCGCATTTCATCGCGTAAAAATTTGAGGTAAGCCTTTTCATTGCCGAAAGAGCCGTATTCGTTTTCTACCTGCATCATCAGAATCGAGCCGCCGTTATCAATCTGCAGCGGCGTTAGAATCTTGAACAACCGGGAATAATACTCCTTGACCGCCTCGAGAAACGGCGGATAGGAGCTGCGCAGCCTCATTCCGTCATCCGCCAACAGCCAAGACGGAAGACCTCCGAATTCCCACTCGGCGCAGATGTAGGGCGACGGGCGCACAATCGCCCATAGACCCACTTCCTGCGCGATTTTTAGGAAAGCCGCAATGTCCCTCCAACCTTCAAAAAGGAATTCCCCGCGTTTCGGTTCGTGAAAATTCCACGGGATATAGGTTTCGACCGTATTGCATCCCATAGCCCGCAGCTTTTCCAACCGGTCACGCCAATACTCAGGCACCACACGGAAATAGTGGATGGAACCTGAAATGATTTTGAACGGTTCTCCGTCAAGGTAAAACCTGTCCCGAATTTCAAAACGACTTGCTTTCATCGTTTTCTCCTTTCTGCATTGCCCTCGATTTTTAAGGGCAGTCTCTGTTATTTTACGGAGCCAATCATGCCCGCGACAAAATGCTTCTGCATCATAAAGAAAAGGAATCCTGTCGGGAGCGTTGCAATCACAATTCCGGTCATAATCATTCCGTAATCCGGCGTATAGGAAGACCCCATAGCGGAAAGGATGAGCGGCACCGTGCGCTTTTGCGGGTCCTGCAGAGCGACCAAAGTCCAAAGATAGTTGTTCCAGCTGGTCATAAAAGTGATAATGGCGCCCGCAGCATAGGTTGACTTCATAACCGGCATATACATATGGGTAAAGATTTTCATCTCATTTAGACCGTCAATCCGCGCCGCTTCAAGAATATCCTTCGGAAAACTTTTTGTGTTCTGACGGAAGAAAAAAATTAGAAAAGCGGTACAGATATATGGCACAATTACTGAAAACATAGTGTTAAGGCCAATGCCGGTAAAACCTGCTTTTCCGGCTGCGCTGAACATTCGGTACAGCGGAATCATCAATGCGCAAAACGGCACCATCATGGAGAGCAGCAAAATATTAAATACGCGGTCACGCACTTTATTGCGGAAAATTTCAAAGCCGTATCCGGCAACAGAGGAAATAAGAAGCGCCAGCACTGTGGTGATGGCGGCAATAAGCGCCGAGTTTCCCAAAGCGGGTCCAAAGTTAAGTCCGCTGTGAAACAGATTCCCAAGGTTTTCCGCAAAATGTGTGCCAAACGTCAATTTCCCGGCGTTAACCTCTCTGGCATTGTTTGTGGCCGATATGACCATCCAAAAAAACGGAAAAACGGATATAAACGATGCAATGATTAAAAAAAGATATTTTAAAGTTAACAGCACTCGATTTGCCTTTTTCATTGATTCTCTTTCCCTCCTACTTTCATTTGTATTATAGAAAGAAGCATAGTCAAAGCTACCACGATGAACGCCACTGCGGCGGCATATCCGAAGTTAGGGGTGTATTTGAAGCACAGGTTGTAAATGTACTGCGAAATGGTAATCGTTCCGTTCGCCGGTCCGCCCTGTGTAATATTTTGCACTTCGTCGAAAAGCTGCAGCGTGCCTATGGTGGATGTAATAGTGGTAAACAGGATAATCGGTTTCAAAAGAGGAATTGTCATGTGCGTTAATTTTTGTAAGAAATTGGCTCCGTCGATTTCAGCAGCTTCGTAGATACTCGGTTCAATATTCTGCATACCGGAAAGATAAAAAATCATGTTGTATCCGGTCCAGCGCCAGGTAATCGATATAATAATAAGCACTTTTGCCCAAAAAGGGTCGGTAGTCCACATAATCGGAGAAAGTCCGATATTAGCAAGCATTTGATTGAATATACCGTCATTGGAGAAAATACTCTTCATAATCAGCGAATAGGAAACCAGAGAAGTAATGCAAGGCAGAAAGATTGCAACACGGAAAAAAGTGCGGCCTTTCAGATTTTTATCATTCAATAGTACGGAGATGATAAGGGCAAGGATGAGCATCACCGGTACTTGGAAAATTAAGTAAACAAACGTATTTCCAAGTGCTTTGCCCACCGTCTGATCGTGAAAAAGCCGAATGTAATTTGTCAGACCTCCAAAATGCATGTTTACGCCCTTTCCTGTTTGGAAGGACATAATCAGCGCACCGATCATCGGGATAAATACGAATATGGTAATTAGAACAATACTTAGGGAGACAAAAATCCAGCCCCAGCGGTTCAGCCTTTTCTCTAAAGAGTGCCGGTTCGGTTGGTTTTGCCTTTGTTTTGCGACTGTATTAGGATTGCCGCTCACATGAAAGACCTCCTTGTAAAAAGCGGCCGTTGCCATTTCTGGCAATGACCGCTGCGCTTTTTAAGATACTTAAATTTTAGTTAACCAGCGGCGGAAACGATTCCCTCTACTTCAGTTTGGGTGTTTTTCAAGGTGTCGTCTATAGAAGCTCCATTTATGATGCTCTGAACCGCTTCGGTCATTTTGCTTTCGATATCATAGGTGGATGTGCCATAATTTACCGCCGGAATGTTCTGAGTCCAGTCATTCCAGTTCTTATAAATCGGTTGGCTGCTGAAAAAAGCATCGGGTGTATTAACGTTCTTCCCGGAAGCAACGTCCTTATAGGTATTGACAAGGCTGATATCTTTACACAGGTTATCGAGCAGTTCCGTATCGGAAGCGAAAGTCTTGCTCAAAAAGTCTTTAGCGGTATCTTTTCCGGGAACCTTATCAATTACATACCAGCTTGCGCCGCCACAGTTACTTGCATTTACAGCACCGGAAACATTGGACATTTTTGGGAAAGGAGCAACCGCCCATTTGCCGGACTGATCTGCAGCTTTTTTGATACTGGATGCATACCAGCACCCTTGAACGGCAGTGGCAACTTTGCTTTCATTCACCGCCGATACCCCAGCATCCCAACCGGAAGTAGTGATGGTGATTCCCTCCGACTCCATTTTTTTATAAATGGTAAGCGCTTCTTTGAGTGCGGCATTGTTGGCAATGTCGGCTTTTCCGTCGGCATCGACGTACCACTTGCCCGCAGACTGCATCAACATGCGGATAAGCCCAAGATCGCTCGGGTCAATATAGAGCATAGCTTTGCCCGTTTTTGCTTTTACCGCTTTGCCGATTTCAATAAATTTGTCCCAGGTGAGGTTTTCCATGTCGGAAGCCTTGTAACCTGCCTGTTCAATCAAGTCTGTACGGTAAAACACACATGCGGCGCCGCTATCGAATGGAACACCGTAGACCTTACCTTCCTCTGTCATGGTCTTAAGTTTATAGTCCATAAATTTGTCGGGCTTGGTGACATCGGAAAGATCGCTGAGAACCCCCGGATACGATTTTAGGTAATTCTGAATGCGATAATCCTCAATCAGTACGATATTTGGCATTCCATCCATATTCCCGGATTCAAAGGCGGTGTTCAGTTTCGCAACAATATCGTTTTGCGCCATGCTGACGACATCTACCGAAGCATCCGGATTGATTTTCGCATAAGCCTCTTTCGCCTCATTTGCAGCTTTGACATTGAACGTATCATCCCATGCCCAAATAGTCAGTTTGTCTGCAGTTTGCGAATTTGCCGCCGCAGAAGACGTATTCGCCCCTCCACCGCTACAGGCGGTCATGCCTACTATCATAGCCGCGCTAAGGATAGCTGCCACAATGCGATTGCCTTTCATAGTTAACTCCTCCTATAAATTCTGTATTTGTGTACAGTTTCTTTAAACTACAGCATTATTTTATCATGAATTTACACAAAGCCTATAGGACTTTTTTGGGATGTATTGTTCTTATTTTTAGAGGTTATGACCGGATTGTCCAAAATTTATTTAGGACTTATTTTGGATATTAGTACTTTCTTTATTTTCATCTGCGTTATTATTTGACCTAATTATCGGAAGAGTTGTCCTTACAGAAGTACCCTGCCCCGGTTCGCTGAATATTTTTACCCCGTACTTTTCCCCAAACAGCAGGTGAATCCGAGCGTTCACATTTCGGATACCAATTGACCGGGAATCCTCGTCCGGCTGACCCGCAAGCAGTTCGTCCGCCTTACTCTGCATCATACCGACGCCGTCGTCAATCAGTTCGCAAATCATGTTCTCACCATGGCAATCAATAAACAATGATATGACGCCTTGCTGTTGGTTTGTAAATGCATGAAAGAAAGAGTTTTCTAAAAAAGGCTGAAGCAATAGTTTCGGCATTAGGCAATCCGCCGCGGCCGGGCTCAGAAAAATATCGGTCTGAATCTTCTGACCAAACCTAATTTTTTGCAAAAATATATAATTGTTTAGATTTTCAACTTCTTCCAACGCCGGAATAAACTTTTGGCTGTCACTGATTGTGTTGCGCAGAAGCAAAGTAAATGTATCAATACTTTGCACCGCTTTTTCGGAATCCTTCTTCCAAATCAGCCATTTGATGGATGTCAGCGTATTATATATAAAATGAGGGTTAATCTGCATCTGAAGCGTATGGATTTCCATACGGCGTTTATCCTTCTCAAGCTGAATCAGCTGATGCACATAATCATTGAGATGATCTATCATAATGCTGAAGGCGCTTGATAACTTCTGTACTTCATTGCCGCCGCCGACAACCGCTATGTGATCAGGGAGTCCTTCCTTTGTCACTTTTTCCATAGTATGTACCAGCTGATTGATTGGCTTCGTAATCTGTCGAATGAACAGGAATACGGCAATTAAAACCAAGCCGGTAATGATTGAACAAATCACCAGTATGTAAACGCTCCCGTTAAATTCATTCAGAGCTTGGGTATAGTCAAAAACACTTACCAAATACAAATTCCAACGGGATACTGTGCATGTTAACACAAACACCGGTTTGTGTTGAAGATACGCGTATCTGCCGGTTTCTTTTTTCGCGTTCATATCCTGAATAATCTTTGCCAGTTCTTCATCTTTCTGACCTGCCATTTCCTCATTCGACGAAGATACTATATTGCCGGATTCATCCAGCATCATCAGATTGTTTGTGCTGTTGCTAAGGTTATCAAAAAAAGCGCACAAGTCCTGCTGTTTTATAACAACATATGCGAAACCGTATGCGTTTTTTGTTCCGGGATAAGTCAGCGCTTTTAACGCAATCAAAGCACTGCTGTCCTTTGATCTTTGTGTAATTCCGTTTTTAACAAAACGATATAAAATCCGATTGGGTTGTTCGCGCGCATCCTGTGTGATTTTATTCTTCAAAAGTTCTTCCACGGGCATGGAAAGGCTGGTTTGGTTGCTGACATAGCTTTGGCCGTTTGTGCCGACCACCGCGATATCATAAAACATATCCGGCTTGACGGTATCAAGTTCTTTGAGCATATCATAAACCCAAGAAAATGTTTTTGGATTATCCTGATCGGATCTCAAATATTGAGAAAATGCCCAGTTGTTGTTAATTGTCAATATCACGTCGGTAACCTTGTCGTTCGCCGTTTCCATTTTTGACTTTACCATTGTAAGTATCTGTTTATTGGATCGGCTCATTGTTTCCACATACCCATTTCTCGTCAAACGAAACGCCGCACCCAGTGTAAAAGTCGAAACAATTAGTACACCGATTACGACAACACATGCAATCTTCATAAACAGGCTGCCCGGGTATATCATATGGATTCGCTTTGAAATCTTCATAATTACTCCTCTATTTTCCCGAATTTTCTCCTATAGACCCGTGGAGTGATTCCGGTCAATTTTTTAAAAACCCGTGTAAAGTAACTTTGGTCTGTAAAACCGACCGCTCCGCATATGTCGGAAACAGAAAGTGTCCCCTCGCGTAATAATTCCATCGCATGGTTGATTCGCTGGCGATTTAAATATTCGCTGAAACCTTCCGAATGATAGGAATGAAAATAAACAGAAAGATAAGAATAATTAAAATTAAACTGTTTCGCAAGATGAGATAGTGAGAGCTGTTCGTTATAATGATTGTCAATATACTTTAAAATGCCCTGCATTGTGGCATTGTGGGTATTGACCTTATATTTGCTGATAATGGCACGGAAGTCTGACTGAAGTACAGAAAAAATCTGAATAAAGTCTTCCGAATATGTACAGGAATAAATTTTAACCAGGCAGTCCCGTTTTAAATATGATAAATTTTCTGCATTTAACCCCTGATCCTCCAAAACGGAAATCAGCTGATACCATGCATTTTGCACGAGTGTTTTTAACTCCATTTCACTAAGAGAACGTTCCTTTAAAACTGAGTTTACATAACTTTCTAATAATTCCAAAGCTTTTTCAATCTGCAGGGTTTCCAGCAATTTCGTGTAATCCATAATATTGAATTTTATATTCTCTTTCTGATTTTGAAATTCTTCCGCAGTCATAAAATGCTTTCCTTTATAATAGAAATACCAGTCCAAATTACTGAGGAAAGAGCCGTTGTATACTTCTTTTAGAAGCGAAATATCAGAAAAAATTCTGCTGGAAACATAAAAAGCACGAGGTTCCTGTTCTCCAATCTGATCCATTGCCTGATGCAGCGCACGATAAATATACTCTTTTTCTGACAGAGGAAAGTTAATGACAATAAGTAAAACAGATTCGTTGACTATCAGATGTACATAGGTGTATTCCGCAAGCAATTTGTCTAAAATTTGAGTAAGTAATTTTTTCTGATTTTCTATTGCCGCCGTATCCTGTTTGAAAATTCGTGAAATATCCATTCCCACTAAAAGAAAACCGGAATTTTGAAAAGCAGATTCCAATTGTTCCTTAGCTTCTTGTTTGGAGAAACCGGATAGCAGCTGTTCAATGGATCTTGCCAGCGATAAGTTCTGCCTGCCCTGCAGAGTCAGACCCGGAATACGGGACGCCGCCTGTTTCATCGTTTTTAATAAATTTTCCGGATTCAAAGTCGGTTTTAAAATATAATCGACCGCCCCGCTTTGGAACGAATCTCTTACATAACCAAAATTGTCGTAGCTGCTGAGAACAACTACCTGGATTTTCGGAAATTTTGTCCTTAAAACTTTCCCCAATTCAATGCCGTCCATAACCGGCATAACAATATCCGTCAGCACAATATGAGGTCTAAGTTTTTCCACCATATCAATAGCATTTTTTCCATTGTAGGCTTCTCCTACGATTTCAAATCCTTCCTCATTCCAATCAATCATATTTTGGATACCTTGTCGTGTAATATATTCGTCTTCCACAATTAAAACTTTACACCAACTGTCCATATACAACTCTCCCTATAGGTCTTCTCTTTTTTATCTTACTATGAAAATAAATCAAGTTTCATAATTGATTTTATGTTAATTACATCTATTGCAAAAAGCAAAACTTATGATTGCTTTTCGCGCCGAAGCGGTTTTTTGCGTTTGAGTCTTATGAATTTTAATCCCCACGAAATCATTATCATTATATCATATTCTTCTTATGATATCTTCTCGTTTATTGGATAATAGCATAAAGCGGATTTTCAGAAGTCTGTCATAAAAATAGTCTCTATAAATGAGAAAGCTCGGAAACAAACTGTAGAATTTAGATAAATATAATTGCATAATAAAAACGCCCTGCAATTTAATATCACAGGGCGCTTCATCAATACGTTATAAAAAATTATCTGCCTTAAAATCTATTATATAACAGTGATATGTACGAATACATGGACAATTACATCGTTTTTGTAAACGAGCAGTTCGGGAGCTTGGCTAATCCTAAGAACTTAAAGGATTCCGTGTGTTTCCAAAAACAGCGCGATTCCGTCGCTATCATTATCTGCAGTAATGAAATCAGCAGCCGATTTCGTCTTTTCACTTCCATTTTTCATGGCAACGCCAATACCTGCATTTTTTACCATATCCTCGTCATTATCTGCATCTCCGAATACAAGAAGATTTTCAAGTGTCCACCCATGCATTTGCATAACCTCAGTCAGACCATTGGTTTTGGATATGCGTGTGTCCATGTATTCAAAAAGTACGCTTGCAGTTTTAAGGCAGGCGCATTTATATGCCGAATTGCTGAACGTCTTACTGCGTTCGACCACACGCGGCATCATATCCGGAGTACAAATAATGATAAGCTTGCCTTGTGGCGATTGCAGCAATTCGCTAAAATCTACGATTTTATAAGGTAGCTTATCTGCTTCTGACAGCATACGGATATACTTGTCATCGCGGTATCCGAATAAAACACCGTCTTTAGGGACGCAAAAATTTACGTCCATATCTTCATAATGCCTGATAATTTGCCAAATCAGCTTTCCATCAAGCGGAAAGTTGGATTTACAAACGCCAAGCGTAAGATCATCAATTTCGCCGCCACCCATACCGACAATCACATCTACAAGACCGGCAATATTCCATTCATCCAGAAGGTTTTGGCAAGATACGGCGTCTCTGCCCGTAGAAAGACCGAAAAGAATTCCTTTTGACCTTATATTTTGGATTGCCTCCACTGTTTTTGGCGTAACGTACCCTTTACTACATAGAAGCGTTCCATCAACATCAGCCATAATGGCTTTAATCTGTCCCATTTTTCTCCTTTTTACCTTAAATATTTTTTTTAGCGCAAAATACTATACTCCTATGGATATAGGTTATTAATGCTTCAGATAATGAGTTTTCAAAATATGTATTATGAATTTATACTTGCAACGACGATGGGATTCACACCTTCAAAACCGTTAACGGTGTAACTACAAATTACTTTCTTGATGACATTACAATTTCACAGATTCTTGTTGAAAAAATCTTGAATGTCTTGTATGGCTTTATCTTCATCGGCACCTTGTGCATTTACAATAACCTTGTCATTCTTTTTTACGCCCAAGGACATCAGTGAAAAAAGCTTTTTCATATTGGCGGTGTTTGCACCTTTTTTCATCTCTATATCGGAATCAAATGACTTTGCCTTATTGGCAAGCAGACCAGCAGGCCTTGCATGAATTCCACATTCATCTTTAACTACAAATTCAAAACTTTTCATAATAATTTACTCCTAAATTGTATTAACCCTTTTACGGTAATGTTTTTTTCAAAGTTAGCGCTGATTAAGTGCAAAACTTTCAATAGCATGGGCAACCCCGCTTTTACTATTACTCAGAGTAACAAAATCTGCGACATTTTTCACAGCAGGATCTGCATTATCGACATCAACGGCAAATCCAGCCCACTTTAGCATCTCCAGGTCATTGATATTATCGCCGATAGCCATTACTTGATCTGAATCGATATGCAAATATTTGCATAGATAAGCTAACGCTTCTCCTTTACTCGTTCCAAGATTGGTTATTTCAATCGTGTTCATGCCCGAAGTAGTTATGGAAAGCGGTATCCCATTTAATTTTTTCTCCAACATCTCTTTTTGAGAAACATTATCGGGGATTATTTCGATTTTTTCAATAGGTTTTCCGTTTTCTGATACAAATTCAGCAAGGTTGTTTACTTGTACGTTTTTTAAAATAGCAGAATAAAGCATAAAAAACGGATTATGCCTTAAAATATTGGATTTTATCCCGCGTTGTGTATAAGATGTTCCGTTATAATAAACTTCAGTATATACTTTGCACTCCTTAATGATGCTCAAAACATTTATCGCCGGTGCAAGTGGAATCAGATTTGAGTAAACTTCCTTTTTTGTTGTTAACTGCGCAGTAGAAGCACCGTTTGAAGTTATCACAAAGCGTATGCCGTCAATTTTTCTAACAGATTTTGGTAATTCCCCAAAAGTACGCCCGGTAGCCGGTACAACATAAATACCTTTTGCAATAGCATCCGTAATAGCTTTACGGTTTTTTGCCGAAATCGTAAAGTGATTATTGTCTAATGTGGTACCATCCATATCAAGAGCAACTAATTTAATATTCATGTTATTTCCTAGCTTCATTCGTTAATAATTAAAGAACTGCTGAAATAATGATATTCTTTTTAAAAAACAGATTATATTCAGCAGTTCTTAAAAAAATCAGTTTAGAGCACCTCTCCATTCGATTCAATAACTTTTTTATACCAATAGAAAGACTTTTTCCTACTTCTTTCCAAAGTCCCGGTTCCATCATCGTGTTTATCAACATAAATGAAACCATAGCGTTTTTTCATTTCACCTGTAGATGCACTTACAAGATCGATTGGCGCCCATGATGTGTAACCCATCAGGTCGACGCTATCTTCAACAGCCTCACGCATTTGCTCGATATGCTGCTTAAGATAATCGATTCTGTAATCATCGTTGATAGTCCCGTCAGATTCAACGTTGTCTACAGCGCCAAGACCGTTTTCAACTACCATTATCGGGATTCTATATCTGTCATAGATATGGTTAAGCGTCCATCTCAAGCCTATCGGGTCAATCTGCCATCCCCAATCCGATGCCTTCAGATACGGGTTTTTAAGTCCGCCTATTAGGTTTCCGCTAGTCTGCTCTTTGCTGGGGTGAGCGCTTACACAGTTTGACATATAATAGCTGAAGGTGTAGTAATCGACACAGCCTTCTTTCAGGATTTGCTCGTCATCCGGCTGCATTGCAATGTTTATATTTTTCTCTGCAAAATAACGCTTCGTAAAAGCCGGATAAGCACCTCTGACCTGTACATCACCACAAATCATATTTGCTATCTGATCCGCCTTCTGAGCCATAAGAACGTCTGAAGGGTCACACGTTAGCGGCTGCATATCCATATAGGCAAGCATACATCCGATTTTGAATTCCGGATTGATTTGATGACCAAGTTTTACCGCCTTTGCACTGGCGACAAACTGATGGTGAAGAGCCTGCATACAAACAGCTTCCGTATTTTCCTCTCCGCTTAAAATCATGCCGAGTGACATATACGCTCCAAATGGCACCATGCCGCAATTAATCTCGTTAAATGTCAGCCAGTACTTAACTTTGTCTTTATAACGTTTAAATAATGTCTGCGCATAGCGATAATAAAAATCAATCAGTTTGCGGTTTTTCCATCCGCCGTATTTTTTTGTCAGTGCAAATGGAATTTCATAGTGTGAAATTGTGACAATCGGTTCAATATTGTATTTCTTGAGTTCGTCGAACACATCGTCATAAAATTGAAGCCCTTTTTCGTTTAGCTTTTCATCATCGCCGTTCGGGTAAATCCGGCTCCATGCAATGGAGAGCCTGAACACCTTAAAACCCATCTCGGCAAAAAGAGCGATATCCTTTTTATAATTATGGTAGAAATCGATTCCTTCATGATTAGGATAGTATGAATTTTCCTCTAAAACAGGGGTTATTTTTCTGGCTCGCGTGTTGCTTCCGCCAGTCATCATATCCATTATACTTGGGCCTTTTCCGTCTTGATCCCACGCTCCCTCAAACTGGTTGGCAGCAGTAGCGCCACCCCAAAGGAAGTTTTTTGGAAACTCTTTCATAACTTATTGCCTCCTTTATAAAATCGTAATAACAGTATCCCCTAACGAAACGGATTTGGTATCCGTAGGAACGATATCGATATATTTATCGACATTCGTAACAATAACAGGTGTATCCGTTGAAAATCCTGCTTTCTTAATGCGGTCGATATCGAATTCAATCAAAACCTGTCCTTTTTTAATGACATCGCCGCTTTTGACATTGACTTTGAATCCGGCACCGTTCATTTTTACTGTATCCATACCGACATGGATTAAAATTTCGGCACCTTTTTCGGATGTGATTCCAATTGCGTGGCAGGTTTCAGCAACATTTGTAACTGTGCCGTTACATGGAGCGTAAATTTTGCCTTCCTCAGGAACAATAGCAATACCTTGACCTAAAACACCGCTTGAGAAAGTTTCATCCTCAAGTTCGCTTAACTGCTTTGTTTCACCCTTCATCGGAGCAGCGATTGCTTCTTTGTTGTTTGTTGCACCGATTTCCTTTTTAACGGGAGCCTCATCTTTATAAGTGATTAATTCAACAACAAAAGCGATGACCATGGCGACTAATGTTGCAAATATTATCCAGTACATATCTGTGGCATCATCCGTTTTAACATTAATATAACTCGGAAGACCAAATATTTCCAAACCGCCCACAGTGTAGGACTTGACCCCAGCCCAACCGGTTATGCCGCCGCCGATAGCTGATGCAACGCATGAAACAACAAATGGTTTTTTCTTCGGCAGAGTTATACCGTAAATACAAGGTTCTGTTACACCGAACATACCAGAAATAAATGCAGGAAGTGCAATGTCCTTTAACTTTCTGTCCTTTGTCTTTATAAATATTGCGAGGACAACCATGGATTGTGCAAAGGTAGCTACAAAGAATGGTGAGAGGACAAAGTCATAACCAAGCATTTGATAGTTTATCATCATGAGAGGTATAAGTCCCCAATGTAGACCAAAGATAACAAGGACCTGCCAAAATGCACCAAGAATAAGGCCGGCAACAAGACCACCGACATATGGTATACCGTACAATCCCTTAAATGCGATGCCGATAAGCTGGCAAAGGAATGTAGTGACCGGGCCGACAACAAGGAATGTAATCGGAACAATAATAATTAACGTGAGTAATGGTACAAAGAACAGTTTTATAACATCCGGCAAAACTTTCTTCCAAAATCTCTCTAACTTAGACGCATCCCAAACAGCAACGATTATCGGGACAACTGTGGAAGCATATCCGGCTGCCGGAAGAAGAACCGGTATATGTAAAAATGTACAAAAATAGCTTGTTTGGAATGCACTGCCTGCCAACACAGTACCGATGGCTTTTTGGGCACTCAAACCAACTATTCCCGGGTAAACCAAAGCACCACCGGTTGCCAGACCGATAAATGGATTTGCGCCAAACTTCTTCGCTGAAGTATAACCTAAAATGATAGGTAGGAAATAAAAGAAGCCGTCGCCTATAGCCCATAGAATCTGATATGTTCCGTCTGTAGGTGCAAGTACCTTTAAAAATACCAGCAACGCTAATACACCTTTGATAATACCTGATGCGGACAAAACGCCAAGTACAGGCTGAAATACCCCGGAAATCGTGTCAATAAACATCGCACCTGCACTCATTTTTTTACCTGATTTGCCTGAACCTACTTCTTCACTTGAAGATTCTTCACTAAAATGTCCGATTTCATTTACAACATCATAAACATCGGAAACATTATTTCCTATAACTATCTGATACTGTCCACCACTTTGGATGACGGTAACAATTCCGTCTGTGGCCTTTAACACCTCCGTATTTGCTTTTGACTCGTCCTTAAGTTTGAAACGAAGCCTTGTGATACAGTGTGACAAGCTGATTACATTGGACTTACCGCCAACGTTTTGAATAATGATTCTTGCTAGACCGTCATACTTGTTAGCCATTGCAATTCCTCCTCAATATAAATTTAATATATAAAATGTATAACACAATATCGGGTGTATTGTACATTTTATCCTAAATAATAAAAACCCGGGTGGAATAGTATTAAAAACTAATCCATCCGGGTTTTGCCGACTTAACGTCACAATACCACAATATGTATTTACAATTTAAATGTCCTTTACTAATCGTGCAATATGAAGCATCAAATATAGCATATCGTCATCGCTTAATTCATATTTATATTTTTTTGCGATAAACGGTTTTATTTTTTGAATACATTGAAATGTCTTTTGATGTTTATATTTTATACTCTCAAGCAAATCATTATTACCGTCATTGTAATGAGAATTTGTTAAAACCCGTTGAGCGAAAAATTTAAGGTGAGTAACAAAACGGAAATAATTGATTGAATTTTCATCAAATTCAGTCTTAAAAAAGTTCTTAACTATACCTGACACTTCCTGCATGATGCGGGTTATATCATATATATTTGATAAGTCACCATTTAGTTCTGCATTAACGAAATGCAGAGCAATAAAAGCAGCCTCATCCTCCAAAAAACTTATTCCGATTTCTTCTTCCACCACTTTATTTGCTTTTAATCCGATTTCAAATTCATCTTTATAAAACCTCTTTATATCCCATAACATAGGGTTCTTTAAAAAGCTGCCTTCTTTATACCTCTGAATAGCCCCTGATATATGATCCGAAAGGGTTACATAGATAATGTCGTTTAACTCTTTCCCCAACTTTATCTTTGCGTAGTTTATAATCCTTTCAGATAAGAGTATATGTTCCATTGGGATATTGGTCAAAAGTTCCTGAAATCTTGACGAAACACTTTTGTCTGATAGGGTAAATGTTTTATCAATTTTCAATAGATCCAATTCATCGCCGATTTTCCGTTTATAAGCAATCCCCCTGCCCATTACAATTGTTTCTTTACCTTTCTCATCAAGAGTAACTGCCACATTATTATTTAAAATTTTTTTAATTTCCAAGGTGCCGCCCCCCCAAATATAAAAGGCAAAACCAACAACGTAATTATTGGTTTTGCCTGCATTACCAGTCACAATCCGAATATTAACTTTTATGAAAGTATATCACTAATCATTATATACTTCAATAGCCAACATGAATTATGTTTCAATAAGTATTTTATGAATTATATACAAAAATCTGATATTAGTGACATACAAAATGTATCATATAGAACATTAAAAATAATTCATAATATTCAATTTTCTAAAATAAAAATCATATTGTTAGCCATTATACCATCATATCATCGAAAAAAATAGAAGCTAACGCCTATAAGGTTCCTTCAAGACGTTAGCTTCTATTATTTTGCTCCCTTTTGCTCACATAGTTTTCTGAGTATTTTACTGTCCTCTTGACGGGATGCACATCCCAAAATAAGGTTAACCTATTCGAACATTGGTATGGAGGAATAGCTGGCGCGTACAGTACCAGCTATTCCTCCCTTATGCTCTTAGGCAGAAAACCCGTTTAAAGTTTTCGGGCAGACCCTGTTTCAATTTTCTTTTTTCGAAGTTTCTAATGTGTTTCTACTTCACTTTGGAATTAACAACATGATTGTTTCTCAAATTGTGATATTTCATTTGCATTATCCCACTGTGAGAACAAGCAGCTTGCTGCCGCCGTTTACATATACGCCTGCTTTCTGTCCTGCTTTTCCGATTGCAGTAACCTTATAGAAGTAGTCGTTTCCGTTATGGCTGACAAGCTCTGTTTTAAATACACCGGATGTACCGATTACAAAGGTTGGTACAGCACCGTTCGTACTTGTAATTTTGAACTGATATGTGCCATGTACCGTCAAATCATCCGTAGTATCGCTTATACAGTTTGGTGTGTCTTTCGTACTATGTCCCACTGTGAGAACAAGCAGTTTGCTGCCGCCATTTACATATACGCCTGCTTGCTGTCCTGCTTTTCCTATTGCAGTAACCTTATAAAAGTAGTCATTCCCGTTATGGCTGACAAGCTCTGTTTTGAATACACCGGGTGTGCCGATTACAAAGTTTGGTACAGAACCGTTCGTACTTGTAATCTTGAACTGATATGTATCATGAACCGTCAAATCATTCGTGGTATCGCTCTTGCATCCGGGCAATGCAGTAGTAGGTTTGTCATCAGATGAACCGCCGTGTGAAGGGTGGTGCTCAGAACTGCCGTCTTCGGAGTCTTCGTGCGCAGCCACGGTTATTGTAATCTTTGGAAGCTCAACGCCACTGCCAAGAACATACTCGTTTGGCAGAACCGCTGTAAACGTATAGGCACCTGCTTTGGCGGAATTATATGCAGGATTTGATGCCCATGTAACACCGCTTAATATTTCTTTTTTGCCGTTTACCGTTGCCTTTAATGTCTTGGGCAGATTCAATGAAGAAATCGGTGTACCGTTTGCTACTTTCTGGCTTGTGACCGAAGCATCCAGCTTGTCAAGCGCAGTGACCGTTTGGTCGATTACCGAATTATCTGAATTATCCAGTTCTACATGATTAATATTAAATCTCCACTCTAAACCTAAAGGATGTTCTGTATCTATATCTATGGGATATTCTATTTTCAAGTATTTCGTTCCATCAGGCAGTGGAGATGCGTTTTTATAAATCCTATGCGCCCAGCCTGCTGACGGATCTGTTGTTTTTGACACATTTGTAAATAGTGTATAGGTAATGTTATCTTTGGATGTCGAGAACTTTAAATTATTATTGTCTGCAATTGATGCTTCACGCGCAGTTGAACGAACAGCAAAATCGCTGAGATCGTTAAGCTTATAAACCACATAACCATCTTTTGTTCCATTCGGATAAAAGCCATTTGTAAATCCATATTCAGACTGCTCGCCGGGACTCAGTTTTTCAAGCATCATACCTTCGCTTTTTTCGTACACATTTGCTAAGTTATATAGGTCATCATAAATCGGGCTGGTATCTGACTGTTTTTGGACAGAAATATTATCTGCTCCTACCAAACCGGATTTGCTCGGTGTTTCTGCTTCAATTTTAACCGTAACTTCTGTGACGTCTTTTGGAACCATAAATGACATTTTGGTGGGAGTAACCAGTTTGCTGCCGGCGATTTGCGTAAACTTACTAATAACTGTTCCACCGTTTAAAACAGTAAATGTAACGCTTGAATCATCTTCAGCTTTAATAACGTCTGCTACCAGATTATAAGTTTCACCCGGCTGCACCGGAATATTTTGTGTTGCATAAGCTGTTTGGCTGGTGTCCAGCATAAGTTGCTGATTGGAAACAGATGCATTGAATGTTTCCCAGCCGGTATCTTCATCCTGGAAGTCCCCATTGCCCAATAGATTCGGTTCTTCCACATATACTTCTGCATAGACAGTTGCACCAGTATCCACCAGGGTTCCTGCGACTTGAAATTTGCATGGATGCATATAGCTGCTTTCCGGGATACTTCTCCAGTTGACTTTACTGAGCATAGTGGATCCATCGCTGTAGGTTGTTTTTATACCTTTCGGCATAACCGGCGCTTTGCCCACTGTGGTTACCACATGTTGCTTAGAGCCATCGTATTCGCCCATTGTTATATTGTCGCCAAGCAGTCTGGCATTGCACCAATCCGCATGGTCCTGGCCGTTGTCGTCACTGGTTTTGTCTACACATAATGTTAGCTTTTGGGCGTCTTTAATAGGAACGTTTACATATTGCTGCGGCGTCATATTGTTGCATAAGTCGCTGTTATATTTCTCAACGCCGTCTACTAATACACTGAAAACAACCGTTCCGCCGCCGGATTCAACATCTACGCCTACATATGCTTCAAATGTATCAAATCCTTTTCCTTTATTGATTTCTGCTAAATCATATTCAATTGTAGAATTTGCATGCGTTCCAATTCCCTTTGCATAGGTAATGTTAGGCCCGCCCGCCTGCTCGCGGATGGTCAGAGCATTTCCGTCCGTTGATTTGTCATTTTGAACCTTTTGCCAGTCAGTAATTGCCGTTTTCCAAGGCAAATCACTCAGATATTGCCCCGCTTTTACGATAACATTTGCTTCAATAGTACAAGATGTGTTCGCTAATTTTCCTTTTACGGTTACGCTGCCGGGAAAATCGAAATCAGCTCCGGTAAAATCCCATGTAATCGGATAATTTGCTTTTGTCTTGTCTTTAAATGTTACTTCAATCTTACTTGGCATTGTTGGCGCGGTTCCTGCAATTGTTGTAACACTTTTGCCTGAAATCGAAGTAGTTGCAACCTCTTTTACTATGACATTGGCTACCGCTTTAATATCAGTGTTTTCTACTGTTCCTTCCACATCAAAGCTGCCGGCTTTTGCGTATTGCTTTTCATCTATCGAATTCCAAGTAATAACATCTGCCGGGATTTTGGAACCATCTTTAAGCACTTCCATTACCGATGTCGGCAAAGTAGGTGCCGTTGGCGCAATTGTGATAACTTTTACAGGCTTAATGCTTTCAATTTCTGAAACGCTGATTGTTGCAAGGGCTTTTATGGAAGTATTCTCAACGGTTCCTTCTATTTCAAAAGTACCCTCTGATGCATAATCCGAAGAATCTATTGCATCCCATTTAACCTTTGTTTCCTCCAAAGAACCGTCATCATAGACAGCGTTTACAGTTTCAGGAAGCACAGGTGATTTTCCTACTGATGTGGAAACCTCAACAGGCTGAACTTCCACAATCTCGGTCTGATATGTACTTAAATCTTCTTCTTGTGTTTTAATTTCAATTGTATTGGATTCTATGAGTTCTCCTGCGTCCGTTTTGGATGTCGCGGTAACCGTAATGGGTTTTCCGGATTCATCAGGACGGACAACTGCCATACATTTTCCGCTGAACGCTCTTCTGCCATTCTCTATGTATGAATCAAAATCAGTCGGATCGCCGTTATCATAACCGATAACCGTACCGTTTTCTACATTAAACGTTACGCGGTTTGCTGCGTCCGGGCAGGTAAGCCCATAGCCATCCGCGATATCGGCTTCAATAAACGCAAGGTCCTTACCATCTGACTTAACAGTGCCCCTGTTACTTTTTAATATAATCTGCTGTGCATCCCCTGTTGTTTTTACGATATCGGTCGCGATTACATTGCCGTCTTTATTTTTAGCTACCGCTTTCAGTGTACCCGGCTCATACTTGACATTCCATCTCAGATGTAAGTCAGAAGCGGTTTTAATGTCAAAGTTCTTTTCTCCCAAGGATTTATCATTTAAGAACAATTCAACTTTTGCGGCATTGGTATATACGATAACCGGAATCGTTTCGCCGGTCGTATAATTCCAGTTTTGCGGGACTAAATGAACAACATCTTCATCTGTCCACATGCTCTTATATAAATAGTAAGGGTCTTTCTCAAATCCCGCTGTATCTACAATACCAAAATAGGAACTTTTACTTGATGGATAAGGAGTAGGCTCTCCACCATAGTCAAAACCCGTCCATACAAATTCGCCGGATACATAGTCATTATCTCTTACCGTCTTGAGTGCATTTTCTGCCGTGTTGAATGCGTATTCCGTTCCGTAGCAGGATGATTGCTTATCATCATGAATTTTAACATTTCCCTTGTCAATTGTATCCCTGTGGTAAATGCCCCTGCTGTAGAAGGCAGACGCTGTTTCTGAACCGTAAATGCACCAATCCGGATATTTTAAATGTGCCTTGCTATATTCATACTCACCATAGTTATAGCCCTGTACATCCATCAGATCATTAATTTCGTTAGTAATATTTCTGACACCAGCCCATGTGGCAACCCCATTGGTAATCGGTCTGGTTTTATCAATTTCTTCTACCCAGTCTTTTAATTTCTTTGCAATCTCTACACCTTTGCTGTTGTCGGTGAATACTTCTTCTATTTCATTGCCTATAGACCATATGATGACGGAAGGGCTGTTCTTGTCCCGGTCTACCATTGTCTGTATATCCCTTTGTGCCCATTCATTAAAATA
>DHNU01000073.1:9977-10423 GCA_002407645.1 Ruminococcaceae bacterium UBA5408 | reverse complement strand
GATGTTCTGATTGCGTTGACACCCATCCCCTTCAAAATTTTAATTTGCCTGTCATATCCGGCGTAATTTGAAACTGTCCCCAGGCAGCCTAAATCGCTGTGCATACATACACCGTTTAGCTTCATAGAAACACCGTTCAGAGTAAATCCGTTATCGGGGTCAAAATTAAAATACCGAATACCAAAAGTAGTATCGTATGTATCCGTTAAGGTATCATCGACATAAACCTCTGTTTTCATGGTGTAGAGGTTTGGAGAATCGGTACTCCACAGCTTTGGATTTGCAACCGAAAGTTCTTGGCTAATTTTCTCGACGTCCCCGGATGCTATATCCGTCGAATTTTCGCTTTCAACGGAAGTAACTTCATTGTTATCATTATCCATAATAATTGATTTTACTTTCACGGATTTATTTTCAACAGCATCGTTTTTCACTTTTGTTTCAAC
>DHNU01000073.1:0-9838 GCA_002407645.1 Ruminococcaceae bacterium UBA5408 | reverse complement strand
CCAAACCGGTCCACATGCACATCGTTTGTAATGTTAAGCCATACATTGCGGTTAATTCCGCCTCCTGAGTACCATCTGCTGTTAGGCTGGCGGTTCACCACCCGAACTGCAACCGTATTTTCACCGTCAAATTTCAAATATGGAGTCAAATCATAGTTAAATGTAGTATATCCATAAGGCCACTGTCCTAAATGTGTCCCATTAATCCACACATCGCTCAGCATATGAACCCCATCGAACTGAATATCAATTTTTTTACCTTCCAGTTCATCCGGAAGTGTAAATGTCTTGCGATACCATCCGGTACCGCCATAGGAAAAGCCTGTATTACCTATTCCATTTTCGTTAAATCCCATCTCAGGGCACCAGTCATGAGGAAGATCAACTGGTTTCCAATCATTGCCCGAGTCATCATAATTCTGCGCACTGGCATCAATCATTTCTTTTTCATTCGTTGTTTCCTGCCAATGGAATTTCCAGTCTGAATCAAAGTCTAATTTTCTTTCACCTTTATAATTTATTTGCGTCTGGGAATCCAACGTATTTTTTTCTGCGGCATTTGCAAAAATCAAAGCATTTGCGTTGCAAAAAATAACCGTCATCGTTAATAATGCGGCTGTAAATTTCTTCAATACTTGAAATTTCATATTTCACCCTTCTCCTCTTCCAAACGATTTATTTTTTTCCTACCCATTTTGTTTCAAAACACTAAAAATATTGTGAAACAATCCATGCTCTGCGAAAAATAAGGTTAATCTATTGCATACACTCCAATACCTCCTTCTACTATAATAATGTCAGCCCCCACACTGATGGATACACGGCACAGAAAAACAGCAAATTGGGTTTTCCTGTGTCGGCGGCGACTTGCCGCAGTGAATGTTTGTTATCTAAATCCTTTCGGATTTTTAATATGCTTTTCCTATACGAACATTGGTATGGATTAATAGCTGGTGCTATATTCATATCCGCGTAATAACATTTTCTATTTAAGTTTAATTTTTACTTTGCATTTTATGGCCGATCTTAATAAATAAAAGGTTAATTATAGATAATATTCTATTTTCAAGGCATAGAGAATAACATGGAAAAATATTGTAATTAAATACAAGTTTCGTTCCATCTGATTTTTAAAAGAAAACTTTTTATATAGTTGTAATGGATAACTATCTTTGGAAAGTTCTGGATATTTGTTATATTTTAATATTTTTTTAACATAGTTTCAGTAATTTATATGCATATATATATGCTTACTGCTCAAGTTTTTCCATAGAGTATTTTACCATCTTTATGTATTAATGTTGCATTAAGACAAAAAGTGCGAATTCGTATCGGGGTTTGCCATTTCATTAATCAATGGGTTCGTAAAATCGACATCACCGTTTTCATCCTCGTCCGCTTTGCAGATCAACAAAAAATATGCTTCGTCCGAAGCGGTTCCGTCCAGAATCTTTTTGCAGTATTGCAGGCACTTGCAGCAGAACGAAGTCATGTTATCGCCCGCCGTGGTAATGCCTATCATAAGCTTGTTGGTGTAGGCTTTCATGGCTTCCTTTATAATGTTGTACTGTTTTGTATGATTTCTTCTTTGTATTCTTCCAAAGTCTGTACAGGATTCACCTCGCTTTCCTGAAAATGAGCATGAAAAAAGCTCCCACCCGGAAGCCAGCAAAAGATTTAATAACTTTATGAAACGGATATACCTAAACTTTATCTTCTTGTATAACATATTTTTCCCCTACCGTATGAAGCATATGGTGACCACAATATTGACATACTTGTGTTTTTCCGTCAGATATAAATTCTTTATTTCCGCAATGTTTTCTACATACAGCATACGCAACGTAGATTTCTGATTGAAAACTTATAGCCGCAGAATCAATATCAAGATAATCTTTCAAATCAGCCAACTGCATTTAGCATCACCCCTATAATCATTTATACCATCAGCAGGGCTGACAGTATGGTAATCATCTACCAAGATTATTATCCTTGTTCAGTCCTCCAAAAACAAGGAGAAAAATTCATTGGCTACAATTGAAAAACGCGGGAACAGTTATTGCAATTCTTCTATGCCATATCAGATAAATCTTTAGACATATGATACCTACGTCTGTTATTTTCCACAGGATAATATAAATTATCTTTACTTGATTATTGCATAAAAAAAATATAGTGTAAGTTCAAAAACTCACACTATATTTTAGGTTGGTGCTGGTGGCCAGACTTGAACTGGCACGGTATTGCTACCGAGGGATTTTAAGTCCCTTGCGTCTGCCGATTCCGCCACACCAGCAATTCAACATTTGATATTATAACACAGCGGAACGACAAAATCAATAAAAAATTTTACTGATTGTAAATTATTTCAATTTTATTCTTGCTGTAATACTCTTTTGTTGCGTCATCACGGTAAACCTCAGATTTATTTTGACTTAAAAGCATAGTAAGAGGATAGACATCTACCCAAATTTCATTTACGCATTCTTTTTGGCTTTCATCAAATATAAGCTGAAGTCCAAAATGCAAATGGCTCACCCTAATATTATTTACATTTTCTTTCGCACTGTATCCTGTATGCCCCACATAGCCTATAACATCACCCGCTGTTACAGTCTGCCCTACTGCCAAATTCGCGGCATACGGACGGTTCTGGCGCAAATGAGCATAATAATAATAACGCTTTTTGTCCAAGCTGCGTATGCCTATCCTCCAACCTCCGTATTGATTCCAGCCAAGTGCCTCAACTACGCCCGATTCGACCGCAATAACCGGCGTACCGGTTGCCGCCATCATGTCATGACCAAGGTGAAGACGTTTGTAACCGTATGACCTTGATGCTCCGAAATCATCATAATGCTGGTAAGGAAAAGTTTTAGCAATAGGTGAAAAACCCATAAGTCCGTATTTTTCTTCTCCGTTTACTTTATATGTACCTACAAGTCCTCCAAGCACGGCCGTATATGCTTCGTGAAAATAATTATAGTATTTCATATCTTTTGTCAATTCTTCTATGTCTTGTGTTTTTAGTTTTGAAACCAAAACATCCATATCGTTACTTTTATAGCGTTTGAAATCTCCTCCGTATTTAGCGGCAAGGTATGAAAGTATTTCTATCCAGTCAAGCTTTTTTTCTTCTTTTTGTGACGCAATATCCAAATTAAGAGCTTTTTTCAGCGCGATATATGGAACGTTAAACTCAACATATTTAATAAAATCACCGGAAGTTTTTTCTGTCTGAACAGCGAGCGGAGCGTTAATATTCAAATTTACGCAAATTGCAATAGCTGCCACAGATGCGGCAGCTATTATTAACCATGCAAGAAGTTTTTTCATCTTAATAATCGGAGAAAACAAGAAATCACCTACCGTAAATTCTTATAGTCTATCTATTATTATGATGTTTAATCTGAAAATATAGCTATAAATTTATAAATCATCTGCATCCTGCACCGGTTTTTCGCCGTCGCTCGAAGTTCCCGTATAGCTTCCCAATGAATCTGTTGAATTTTTACTCCTGCTCATATTCGGAAGTGTCGTTGACATTTTTTTTACTTTCACTTTCATTCTGCAATTGTTTTCTTTATCATTATCTTTGCTATTAAACATAAAAATCACCTCATGCTTAGTATAAACAAGCATGGGGCAATTATTTACTTATAATTTAGAGACAAAATATATTTCTAATAAGTATATTTCTTGCATTTTCCCTAAATCAAGCATTATAATGATTTAGAGTGGTAATTAAATGTGAATAATATTATTCCGAATTTCATTATGATTCATAAGTATTAAACTTAGTTTATCTGCGACCGTCTAAATCAAAAAAACAATTAAGGTACTATTGCAAAACTCAAGTTTAGCATTAGTACCTTTTTATAATTAATTATAATTTGCTGTTTACTTTTATGTAAAGTGGTTTATAATATAAAGTATATTATAATTTAAGGAGTGTACTGTAATGAAAAGCAATAATGACAAAGCTTTAGAACAGATTTTCCTAATTAAAAACGTCATTGATGAAACAAAAATAAAGTGGGAAACACTTTCTAACATTTTGTTTTATTACGGGATAATGAACTTAATATTTTACCTGATACAATATGGAAGTTCATTTTTTTCCTTTCACAATCAAGCATTTTCTATTACTGAACTAATTTTAGAAAAAGCGGCTATTATTGGATTATTTATTTACTATATGTATTCCTATCGTAAAGAAAAAGCAACAGCAAATAAATACTATATCGGGATTCTTAATCTGTGCGGTATTATTCTTTTTGCAATACCTTTTATTATGTCCCTTATTTCGATATATTTTATATTAATAAATAGTGACAATATGATAAAAGCTCAGAGTTACTCAATTTTAATTAATCAAGAAATGACAGCAAACATTATTCTTTTCTTCTTTTGTGCTGTGATATGCGGTCTTATAAGTCAACATCACGGTATAACGGCAATATCTGTAATCATCATGTCTATATATCTGATTTTATCAAGTGTATTTAAAGATTCATCTCTTTCATATTCCCTTACAAATTCAGCTTCTATTGACTTTCCCTTGTACGGTATTTATTATACAATAGTAACATCAGTCGGTTATATAGTATTAGGTCTTACTCTACGGAAACAAGGGAGAGGTGTAAATGGAATTAAATAATATTCCAAAAGCATTCAGTCTTCCGCTTAGGCTGAGTTTAATAAGCTCACTTGTAAGCGGAGGAAAGAATTTTAATGAGCTGAAAAATATTACTAAAGCATCTGAGGGAAATATAAGCGTACAGCTGTCAAAATTAGAAAATTGGGGTTATGTAAAGTCGAAAAAATCTATTAAAAATAAAAAAATGAATACCCAATATTTTATAACTGATCACGGATTAACCCAATTAGAAGAATATGTGGAATTATTGGAAAATATAATTAAGTCAAACAATAATTAAATATTATTTGTAAGATATAAAAATCACCTCATGCTTAGTATAAACAAGCATAGGGTGATTTATTTAGAATACTTTTTATTTTAGTACTGCACCAACTGTTTGGAACATAATTTTTATGTCATTTAATAGTGTTATATTTTTCATATACTCAAGATTATATTTCATTTTTGGAGGGAGAATTTTTTCCACGTAAACTTCTTCTGCGTTATCCGCGGAATTTAAAATTTTATCTTCATCTTTAAATGCTATACTTGAAGTAGCCGTAATTCCCGGGCGGATAAGCAGAGTTGCCATATATTCATCGGTATATGCATCAACATACTTGCGTACTTCAGGACGGGGGCCAACAAGACTCATAGTACCGTTTAAGACATTTAGCAGCTGAGAAAATTCGTCTAACCTGAGTTTTCTAATTAAATGCCCTACCCTTGTAACACGCGGGTCATCACCGACTGTAAGCGGCAAACCAATTTTATCTGCATCCTGTACCATTGTTCTGAATTTAAAAATTTTAAAATCCTCATTATAGCGTCCTACTCGGATTTGACGGTAAAACACCGGCCCTTTTGAGTCAATTTTTATTGCTGCCGCTAAAATTAAAAAAAAGGGTGAAATCAATAAAAGTATTATAAAAGATACCACAACATCAAAAACACGCTTAACACAAAGTGAAAATTTACTATTATTCAATAAATCAACGTACTGCTTTGTATATTCGTTTTTCATACTTTTGGGCAGATTTTCATATATCAAATTGATTTTCTCCATTTCCTGATTATTACATAATATTTTTTATATTATAACACAAGTACAAAATATGCAACATTTTTTTATATAACTATACATTTTATTATATTTACATTCCATATAAAATGATGATATACTAATATACAAGAATTTATACAAAATACTTAGTAAAGGGGTTTCAGAATGTATTATCTCGGAATAGACCTCGGAGGTACTTCGATAAAGGTCGGAGTTGTTGACGAAAACAATAAAATAGTCGCAACCGCAAAAAGCAAAACACATGTTCCATGCTCACCTGATGAAATGTGCGAACAGCTCGCAGGCACAGCATTTGAAGCGCTTAAAAACGCGAATATCACCATAGACGACGTTCCCTGGGTTGGAATAGGCACACCCGGTGCGGTAAACAGGGAAAGCGGAGTTGTAATATTTTCAAATAATCTTTATTTTGACAATTTTGAGCTTAAAAAGCTATTGCAAAAAAAGATGAACAAAGAAGTAATCGTTGAAAATGATGCTAATGCGGCGGCATACGGCGAATACATGGCAGGCGCATTAAAAGGAGCAAATAACGCACTTGCAATTACCCTTGGAACGGGAATAGGCAGTGGGATTATTATAGACGGCAAAATTTATTCAGGTTCAAATTATGCCGCAGGCGAAATGGGGCATATGGTTATTGTTCATAAAGGGCGCCACTGTTCATGTGGACGTGACGGCTGCTGGGAGGCTTATGCTTCTGCAACGGGACTTATCAACATGACAAAAGAAGCCATGGAAACCTGTGACAAAAAAAGTCCTCTTTGGGAAATAGCAAAAGGCGACCGCAACAATGTAGACGGACGCACAGCATTTGATGCCATGCGTGCGGGCGACCCTATCGGTAAATCTGTGGTTGACGAATATCTTGACTACCTTGGATGCGGACTTGCAAACTGTATAAACATATTACAGCCCGACGTTCTATGCATAGGCGGAGGAATCTGCTATGAAGGTGAAACTATATTAAAACCGCTTCGTGAATATGTAGTTCGCTATTCATATAAAGTAAAACCTGAAAAGCGTACTAAAATTTGCCGAGCAGTTCTCGGTAACGACGCAGGCATAATCGGAGCCGCTCTTATCGGAAAATAAAAGTTTTCTATGAAATGTTAGGGTTCTCATCCCCTACCCCCTTCCGCATAATAGGTTTAGCGAAAAACAAGCTGTTGTTTCATGCGGAAGGGGATATAGGTACTAAATATTAATTTACCAGAGCAATTGCTAAAGAAACTGTTAAAGAACCAAAATAAATTACAATTTAATCTAAACTGAAAGAAAGGTCCCCCAAAAGGGGACCTTTTTATATATTCGCTATTTTCTATCTTATTTATTCAGTGCTTTCTTTGTAACTTCAACAATATTTGAAGTATTTAACCCAAACTCATCCAAAAGGTCAACCGCAGGGCCCGAATGTCCGTAAACATCCTTTACGCCGATACGAGTAACCGGTGTAGGACACTCTTCTGAAAGAAGTGAACAAACAGCTTCGCCGAGTCCCCCGATAATATTGTGTTCCTCAACGGTGATGATTCTGCCTGTTTCTTTTGCGGCTTTTAATATCAGTTCGCGGTCAAGAGGTTTAATAGTATGGATATTAATAAGTCTTGCATCAATACCCTGTTTTTCGAGTTCCTCAGTTGCTTTAATAGCACGTGAAACCATTAACCCTGTTGCAACAATGGTAATGTCTTTACCGTCACGGAGAGTTATTCCTTTTCCGAGTTCAAACTTATAATTATCTGAATTGTTAAAGCTCTCTACAGCAAGACGGCCAAGTCTTATATAAACAGGGCCGTGGTATTCAATTGCCGCTTTAACTGCAGCTTTCATTTCATAATGGTCAGCAGGATTTAGTATAACCATACCCGGAATTGTCCTCATCAGAGCGATATCTTCATTGCACTGATGGGTAGCGCCGTCTTCACCGACTGAAATACCCGCGTGAGAACCAACAATTTTTACATTAAGCTTAGGATAGCCAACGGAATTGCGAACCTGCTCAAAAGCACGTCCTGCGGAAAACATTGCAAATGATGTTGCAAAAGGAATTTTACCACAGGCAGCAAGTCCTGCTGCAATGCCGACCATATTACATTCTGCGATACCGCAGTCAATAAATCTTTCCGGATAGGCTTTTTTAAACATTCCTGTTTTTGTTGCCGCAGCAAGGTCTGCGTCCAAAACGACTACCTGAGGGTAATCTTCAGCCAATTCAACCAAGGCTTCGCCGTAGCTTTCTCTGGTTGCCTTTTTTACCATTTCTGCCATTTATTCCGCCTCCAATCCGGATAGTGTATTATTTAATTCTTTCATTGCAGTCTCGTACTCGTCTGCATTAGGAGCTTTGCCATGCCATCCGACTTGGTCTTCCATGTAAGAAACACCTTTACCTTTAACAGTCTTTGCAATTATTGCACTGGGCTTGCCCTTAACTGTTTTAGCATGATTAAATGCTTTCTCAATTTCGTCAAAGTTATTTCCGTCAATAACCTGAACATCAAATCCAAAAGCGCGGAATTTTTCATCTATCGGTTCAGGGCCGCCGACTTCCGCAACAGCACCGTCTATCTGTAAACCGTTGCTGTCAACAATAGCGCAGAGGTTGTCCAAATTATGGTGTGCAGCAAACATTGCGGCTTCCCATACTTGTCCTTCTTCAATTTCACCGTCACCTAAAACTGTATATACACGGTAATCTTTTTTATCCATTTTACCGGCAAGAGCCATTCCACACGCAGCGGAAATTCCCTGTCCGAGTGAGCCTGAACTCATATCGATTCCCGGAGTTCCCTTCATATCAGGATGTCCCTGAAGCATAGCTCCGATATGACGGAGTTTTTTAAGTTCGTTCTTATCGAAATAACCCTTTAACGCAAGCGTCGCATAAAGACCGGGCGCACAGTGTCCCTTTGAAAGCACCATACGGTCCCTGTTTTCATCCTTTGGATTTTTAGGGTCAATATTCATTTCCTTAAAATACAGATATGTGAAAATATCTGCCGCAGAAAGGCTTCCGCCCAGATGGCCGGATTTTGCGTTAAACACACCTTCGATTGCACCCATTCTTACTTTACATGCAAGAATTTGCAATTGTTTCTTTCCCGAATTATCCATGCTAACCTCCTAAAATCATCGTATTATTTAAATATTATACATTGTATGTACTTTTTATTCAATACAAAAAAGCTCCATAAGTTTCATTATGCTTAATGTATTTGTAATAAAAAACAGTAATGGACTCATTCAAAAGAATGAGTACAAATTAATTTACTTTCTTTTAAAAGCCGATTTGGGAGCACCGCATATAGGACAAACCCAGTCGTCTGGTAAATCTTCAAATGATATATAAGGGTCATTATAAACATAACCACATACAGTGCATATCCAGCTTTCAGTATCAGGATTGTCGTCTTTCTGAGTCTCTTGCTGATAAGTTGGTGCATTCTTAGGGGCTTTTCCTTTAATAACACTGTGGTAATAACCATATGTCATCGGAGTACCTTTTGATTTTTCACTTCCGGCTATAACTTCTGCTATAAAAATAGTATGAGTAGGTGTTTCAACACTGTTTACAACCTTGCAGAGAAGCCAACAGCAAATATTTTCTTTTATAACCGGTACACCTTCAGCTAAAATTTTATGGCGTACATTAATGAGTTTGTCTGTATCGCGTCCTGAATTATATCCGAGTGCACCTATAACCGCTCCGGAGGTATCTTCCGATAAAACTGAAACAGTAAAAATTCCGTTTTTTACAATACACTCGTTGCTGTAATTATTATGGTTTATACTTACAGCAACCATATTCGGCGCATTACAGACCTGCACCACTGTATTGGCAATACAAGCGGAGGCCTTCTTCCCATCGTTTACGCCAATTGCGTACATACCGTATGTTAAATTAAACAATATTTCATTTTTCATAAAACATGCCTCCTTATTCTATTAATATATAATATCATGCATTTTTAGAAGAAACAAGCATAATTAAATTATTTATATTTTATTTTTTTCCAATACATATTATACGCTTGTTCAATCTTATTTTCTCCAAATTTATAATAATTCACATCTTTTAATTAGTCCGGCAGATACTGCTGCTCAACCCA
>DHNU01000070.1:31534-31713 GCA_002407645.1 Ruminococcaceae bacterium UBA5408 | reverse complement strand
CCCGCTGTAAATCCTGTAAAAGAAATCAAAGCTGTTAATATAAACGCTAAAAGTAATGACTTTTCAAGTAATTTCATAAGAGTAATCCCCTTTTATGTATTTCTAAGGGAATTATTGGCACATTATCAATATTTATACATTTATAGCAAATTTTTTATTTTTTTATTAAGAAAGAGGGG
>DHNU01000070.1:28135-31283 GCA_002407645.1 Ruminococcaceae bacterium UBA5408 | reverse complement strand
GGCACAAAAAAACATCGGAATAATATTCCATCAATTGAATTTTGCAGTCTTCAGCTTTATTTTTATTACTAAATATACCGAAAACAGCTGAACCGCTTCCTGTCATGCAAGTACCGAGTGCCCCTAAAGATATCATTGAATCTTTTATATGCTTTACTTCTGACAGATGCATTACATCTTCAAATTCATTGCCTAAACTTGAAGCAATTAAGCTAATATCTTGTTCAGAAATCGCTTTAAGTATTTTATCAGTGTATCCGCTGTGTTTTTTGGAGGCCGCATCAGCAAGCGCATATGCTTTTTTTGTATCTACACCTTTAAAAGGTTTGCATATTACAATATAGCAATCGGGCATAGAATTGAGCGGTGTTAACTTTTCACCTATTCCTTCTGCAAGGGCAGTACCCCCGTTAATACAAAACGGAACATCCGCTCCTACTTTAAGACCGATTTTGCATAAAGTTTCATAGGATAATTTAGTATCAAGTATTTTATTTAATCCGTTTAAAACAGCTGCGGCATCCGCACTTCCGCCGCCCAATCCCGCCTGTGCAGGAATATTTTTTTTGAGGTGTATCGTTACATTTGGTTTAAGTCTGGTATGTAAAAAATATAATTCAGCCGCTTTGTAAGCAGTATTGTTTTTACTTCCGGATAATTCATCTTTACTGCAAATGACACGTATACCGGGCTCTCCAAAAGAAAGTTTCACTTCGTCGTAAAGAGATACCGACTGCATGACCATACAAAGAAGATGATACCCGTCTTCTCGTTTTCCTATAATATCAAGAGTTAAGTTAATCTTTGCATAGGCTTTGATTAGGTCAGACATAGTATTCTTCCTTTCATCAAAATTACAATGACTTAATAAAATGCTCAATTCTTGAGAGTGCTTCAGTTATATGTTTTATTGAATATGAATATGAAACTCTGAGATAGCCTTCACCACAATCACCAAAAGCGCTTCCGGGAACTACAGCAACACGTTCGGAATAGATTAATTTTTCGCAGAACTCTTCAGAAGTCATTCCTGTGCTTTTAATACATGGAAATACATAAAAAGCACCTTCAGGCTCAAAACAGGTAAGTCCCATCTTATTAAATCCGTTAACAATTAAACGGCGCCTCATATCGTATTGTTCACGCATATAATTGATATCACTGTCACCGTTTTTCATAGCTTCGATAGCTGCGTACTGTGACACTGTCGGCGCACTCATAATTCCGTACTGATGCAGTTTAGTCATCTGTTTTATTATTTCTTTAGGTCCTACAGCATATCCCAAGCGCCAGCCCGTCATAGCAAAAGCTTTAGAAAAGCCATTGATTACAACAGTACGTTCCTTCATACCTTCAATTGAGCTTATAGAAACATGTCTGGTTTCGCCGTAAGTAAGTTCACTATAAATTTCATCGGATAATACTATAAGATTATTTTCTTGAACAACCTCTGCAATTTCTTCCAAATCCTTTCTTCGCATAACTGCACCTGTAGGATTATTTGGGAATGGAAGAATTAAAAGCTTTGATTTCGGTGTTATTTTCTCCCTTAACGCTTTTGCAGTCAATCGAAAGTTATCTTCTTGTTTAGTTTGTATAGTTACCGGCACGCCTTCTGCCATTTCCGTTAAAGGTTTATAACATACAAAACAAGGTTCCGGTATAAGTACCTCATCCCCCGGATTTACAAGACAGCGTATACACAAATCAATTGCTTCACTTCCGCCTACTGTAACAACAATATCCGTTTTAGGTTCATATTCAATATGATAATGGCGCTTAAGCCATTTACATATTTCCTCACGAAGTTCAATAAATCCTCTGTTTGGAGAATACCATGTTTTTCCGTCTTCGAGTGATTTTATACCCTCTTGTCTGACATGCCAAGGAGTTGTAAAATCCGGTTCACCTATAGACAATGATATTACATTATCCATTTCGTTTGCTATATCGAAAAAACGGCGGATTCCGGAAGGCTTTAACTGTTTCACCTCATCATTGAGCATAGTCCTGTAATCAATCACAGAGAACACTCCTTCTTTCGTCCTTTTCGTCTTCCGTATTGAGAATAATGCCGCCGTCTTTATAGCGGGTTAAAATGAAATGAGTAGCAGTTGAAAGCACTGAGTCAAGAGTAGAAAGGCGGCGCATTACAAACATAGCTATTTCCTGCATGGATTTACCATGTACTTTTACCGCCAAATCGTATCCGCCTGACATAAGGTAAACACTTTCAACTTCTTCAAACTGCATAATTTTATTTGCAATTTCATCAAAACCGCGATCTCTTTTGGGAGATACACGCAGTTCTATTAATGCGCATGCTTTGTTTTGGTCTATTTTTTCCCAATTTATAAGTGCCTTGTAGCCCCTAAGTATGCCCTGTTTTTCATATTCGGCAATGGCATTTGAAACTTCATCTTCCGTTTTATTAAGCATGGCTGCGAGCTGTTCTGTGGAAAGTCGTGCATTTTCATCCAACAGTTTTAATAAACGATCCATTTTAATACTCCTCCGATAAATTTAATTTATAAAATTGGTAAAAGGTCCGGCTTATTATGGCTGTAAACTGCAAAATGGGTAAATCCTGCTTTAACAAGCATATGAAGCCCCTGTTCCACTCCACCGCCAACATCTGACCAACGATGTGCATCAGAGCCGAGCGTAATAAGTTTTCCGCCGAGTTCACGGTATCGTAAAAGGATTGGTAAATCAGGCATGGTTTTCCCAATTTTCTGTCTAAGACCGGAAGTGTTAACCTCCAGTGACTTGTTCTTTGTTATAAGTGCTTTAAGGACTTCATCAATTCTTCCTTTAAATTTTTCGTTATTAATCGGTATTTCGTGTTCCCCTACAATATAACGCCAAGGGTATGTAAGGTGTGCAAGTGAATCGAATTTTCCCCACTCTATCGTCTCAAGGACTTCATCGAAATAACAGTTTAAAACTTCATCTAAATCAACATTGTTATAATCCATATCGAAAAAATCAGGATAGTTTTTCACATTGTGGACAGATGCAAGCACAAAATCAAAATTACACGAATTAAGAACATCTTGTGCAGCATTTTTATCCTGCATTGGCTGCCCCAATTCTACCCCGGCAAAAATATTTACTCGGCTGCGAAAAACAGCATTTGCCTTACGGG
>DHNU01000070.1:15134-27909 GCA_002407645.1 Ruminococcaceae bacterium UBA5408 | reverse complement strand
CCAAGTTTTGCGCCGCTTTCACACATCATCATAGTAGAATCTTTTGCATCTTTGGAACAATCAGAATGAATATGACTATCGGATATATACCTATATTTCATTAAATTCCTCCTGAAATATGAACTTAGTTTATTCTTTCATATCTTTTATATATAGTACCATAAAAAAATATACATTTATAGGTTAATCATTAATATTTCGAAATAAGTTAAATGGAATAAATTTAAACAGTTTGACAAAACGCATAGCAGTTATAGCTTGCATACTATTGACAATAACTTTAATCTCGTTCATAATTACAAATGTGTTTTTATATTAGATAGGAGGTAATGATATGCGTGCTGTAATCACAGTATTAGGCAAAGATATGGTAGGTATACTTGCACGAATTTCAACCATTTGTGCTGAAAATGATGTTAATGTAGTAGAAGTAACACAGTCGATAATGCAGGATTTATTTGCCATGATTATGATAGTTGATATTTCTAAGTCAACTATACCCTTCAGCGAACTTTCCGATAAACTTACGGCTGTAGGTACTGAAATGAACCTTACCGTTCATGTTATGCATGAGGATATTTTCAATTCCATGCATAGAATATAAATTCTTTACGTAAAGGTAGGTATTAATAAATGGTTAATTCGCATGATATACTTGAAACCATTAATATGATTGACAATGAAAACCTTGACGTGCGAACCATTACAATGGGTATTTCACTGCTTGACTGCATTGATTCAGATATTAATAAAGCATGTGATAAGGTTTATGATAAAATTTGCCGTTATGCAGAAAACTTAGTAAAAACCGGTGAAGATATTAGTAAAGAATACGGTATCCCGATTATTCATAAAAGAATTTCTGTCACTCCTATTGCAATGATTGCGGCTGCATGTCCGGGTAGCAATCCGGTACATTTTGCAAAAGCACTCGACCGTGCAGCAAAAACGGTCGGTGTTAACTTTATCGGCGGTTATTCTGCTCTTGTTCATAAAGGTTTTGCTCCCGGCGACTACGCATTAATAAAAAGTATTCCTGAAGCTCTAAGTCAAACAGAATTTGTTTGTTCTTCAGTTAATATTGGTTCTACTAAAGCAGGAATAAATATGGATGCAGTTGCTAAAATGGGAAAAGTAGTTAGAGATGTTGCAGAAGCGACAGCAGATCGTGACTGTATCGGCGCAGCAAAGCTGGTTACTTTTTGTAATGCTCCCGAGGACAACCCGTTTATGGCAGGTGCTTTTCATGGTGCCGGGGAGCCCGATTGCGTAATCAATGTCGGTGTATCCGGCCCGGGAGTTGTACGTGCAGCCTTAGCGAAAGCAGAAGACTGTGATATAACAGGTGTTGCAGATACAATAAAAAAGACCGCTTTTAAAATCACAAGAATGGGTCAGCTTGTTGCACAAGAAGCTTCAAGAAGATTATATGTTCCTTTTGGAATTGTTGACCTTTCACTTGCACCTACTCCCGCTGTCGGGGATTCGGTTGCACATATTCTCGAAGAAATGGGACTTGAAAGCTGCGGAGCCCATGGAACTACAGCAGCTCTTGCTCTGCTAAACGATGCTGTTAAAAAAGGTGGAGTTATGGCATCGTCACATGTTGGAGGACTCTCCGGTGCATTCATACCGGTAACTGAAGACGCCGGTATGATTGACGCTGCAAGATGCGGCGCTTTAAGCATTACAAAACTTGAATCAATGACTGCCGTTTGCTCAGTCGGTCTTGATATGATTGCAATTCCGGGAGATACACCTGCAGAAATTATTTCAGCAATAATTGCAGATGAAGCTGCAATCGGAATGGTAAATTCCAAAACCACTGCTGTCAGAGTAATTCCTGCAATCGGCAAAAAGGCAGGAGACGAGCTCAATTTCGGTGGACTTTTGGGTGGTGGCCCCGTTATGGAAGTCAATCGATATTCCCCACTAAAGTTTATAAGCAGGGGCGGTCGAATTCCTGCGCCTATGCAAAGTTTAAAGAATTGATTAAACGAGCATACTGTATATAGCGGTATGCTCTTATTCTATTTTTATTTGGAAAAATTACTAAAAATAATTAAAGCTAATCTATTCCTTGCATAATATTGCACATTGTAAAATCATATTGGCAGAGCTATAATAAATTACCGAAATGAGATATTGATTTTTATTAATTAAAAATGCTATTAATTTCAAAGCAGGAGGTGCGGTTAAAATGCAGGACCTAATAAAACAAATTGTTGAAATGGATAAAAAAGCAAGAGCGATTACGGATGCGGCTCAGCTTGAAAAAGTGAGTTCCGAAAAAGAAATCATGGAAAAGCGCGAGCAAATTCGTAAAGACTATTTGGAACGGGCAAGAAAACGAATAGCTTTAAATGAACCTGTAGAACGTGAAGCCGCTGAAAAAGAATGGAAAGAAAAAGAGAAGAAATATGATGAACTTTCTAACCATCTTGATGAACTTTACCGAATAAAGGGCGATGAGTGGGTTAAAGCAATAGTATCAAAAGTTTTAGGAGAGTGATAATCATGCTTTCCAACCTGTCCTCAAATGCTATTTTATCAAAGGCACGCGCTTTATACGGTAAATGCCTTACAAAAAATAACTATAAAGATTTGCTGTCATGTCAAACAGTTAACGAGGTAGCAGCTTACTTAAAATCGCGCACAGTTTACGAAAAATTTCTTTCAGGCATAAATGAAAGTCAGGTTCACCGCGGACAACTTGAAGCTAAACTTAAGCAAAGGCTGTTTGAAGATTACGCTTTACTTTGCCGATACGAAATTTCCGTAGGCGAACATTTTTCGCAGTATCTAATTCTTAGAAGTGAAATAGAACAGATTTTGCACAGTATCCTTTTAATAAATGCAGGGTCACCCGAAGAATACATTTTTTCTTTACCTATGTACCTTGTAAAGCACAGTAATATAAATCTTACAGCATTAAGTCATGTAAAGAACTTTGATGAGCTGTTGAAAATTTTAGAGCATACAAGATATTATAAAGTTTTGGAACAGTTTAAGCCTATATCGGATGAGCCGATTAATTACACAGGCATTGAAAATGCTTTGTACACTTATCTTTATGGAACTGTATTTAAAGCAATACGCGAATATACTCGCGGTGGTACTTCAAAACAACTTCAAGAAATTTTTAACACTTATATTGATTTAATAAATTTTGCCCGTATTGTACGGTTAAAGTTATTTTATAATTCAAGTGCGGATTTTATCAGAAGTTGTCTTCTTCCTTTTGGTAACATGAGTAAGAGGACTTTATCTGAACTTATTGATTCTAACAGTGCTGATGAAATGAACAGCATATTTAAAAAGACTATAATTGGTAAACGATATTTAACTGAGCATTACGCATATCCTGACGAAATTTCAAATCATGCTAAATACAGAGTTTGTAAACATTTTATTCATTTTTCCACGCACCCATCAGTTGTTATGTTTTCTTACACATTTATAATGGAGACTGAGCTTAGAGATATCATTACAATTATAGAAGGAAAGCGTTATGGTCTTCCTTCTGAAGAAATTAAAAAATTACTCATAATTTATAATTTGAGTGAAGGGAGTGATTGATATTTGGCCGTACAGAAGATTAAAGTAATAAGTATTATTGGCAGAATGGATGACTTGGATGAGGTTACTGCTTTATGCGGAAAGTCACGCGTTTTTCACCCTGATGACGCTTTGTCCTTTTACTCTGACACATCGGATTTTTCTCCTTTAAACGAAGAAAACCCATATTCTGAACCTTTGCAGCAGCTTAAAGATGCATTGCCGTTTACTAACAAAAAACTTAAACTTTTATGCTCTAAAGACGTCGCTAAAATCAATATAAAAACAGATGAATTAAAATCTTACGTAGAATATATATCTAATTCTTTTAAACAGTTACATGAACAGCGTGCTGCAGCCCAGAAAAAAGTGGAAATATATAACAATGAAATTGAAAGAATAAGCCACTTTGTAGGTTTAGACTTAAATCTTGACGATATTCATCACTGTGGATATATCAAATTCCGCTTTGGATCTTTACCTAAAGAAAGTTTTGAAAAGCTGAAATCATATAATCAAAATCCATATGTTGTATTTTTCCCTTGTACGAGCGACCATCTCCATTATTGGGGTGTGTATTTTTCGCCTATTGAAATGGTAAGCGAAGTTGACCGAATATTTTCAAGTTTATATTTTGAAAGAACCCGTCTTTCTGATTTTACAGGGAGTCCTGAAAGCGGTGTAAAAGTATTAAGTAAAAAGCGCGACGAAGAAATCCAAAAAGTAAAACAGCTTGATGAACAATTTAATAATCTTTGGAAGCAAGAAAAGCCGATGTGCCAAAAAGTTTATTCTTGGCTTACCGAACAATCGGTTTATTTTGGTATTCGCAGTTACGCCGCAAAATATAATGATAATTTTATACTTACGGGTTGGATACCTGAAGATAAAGAAAAATATTTTAAACACGAACTTGATAAATTTGAATCAGTTGATTGTACATTTGAAGCAGCAGAAGGACAGCTTTTACATTCTCCCCCGGTTAAATTGGAAAATAAAAAGCCGTTTAAACCTTTTGAGTTTTTTGTAGATATGTACGGTCTGCCTTCCTATGATGAAGTTGACCCGACGCCGTTTGTAGCGATAACATATTTCCTGCTTTTCGGCATTATGTTCGGCGACCTTGGTCAGGGACTTTGTGTTTCCATAATAGGATATTTAATGTGGAAAATGAAAAAAATGCCTCTTGGGAAGATATTAATGCCCTGCGGAATTTCGTCCTCAATTTTCGGAATTGTATTCGGCTCTGTGTTTGGATTTGAACATGCGCTTGACCCATTATATAAAGTTATGGGCTTTTCTGAAAAGCCGGTAGAAGTAATGAAACCCACTACTACAAATATGATTATTTATTCCGCTGTAGGGATTGGAATTGCACTTGTGATAATTGCAATATTAATAAATATTTATTCTTCAATCAAGAGGAAAAATTTTGAAAATGCATTCTTTGGCCCCAACGGAGTTGCCGGTTTGGTGTTCTATTCTGCTTTAGTCGTAGGTTTTGGTGGACAGTTAGCCTTCGGATGGCAAATTGTAAATTCAACATATGTTTTATGTTTTATAATCCTTCCTATTATTATAATGTTCTTCCGTGATATATTCGGGGGTTTAGTAGAACGCAGACCAAATTGGAAACCCGAAAAATTGGGAGACTATATAATGCAGAACTTCTTTGAAGTTTTTGAATTCTTATTAAGTTATGCAACTAATACAATGAGTTTTCTTCGTGTTGGAGCATTTGTACTTGTTCATGCCGGTATGATGCTTGTGGTTTTCACCCTTGCGGAAATGTCAGGCCCTGTCGGTTCTGTAATTGTTATTATAATAGGCAACATATTCGTAATGGCACTGGAGGGACTGCTTGTTGGAATTCAAGTATTAAGGCTTGAATTTTATGAAATGTTCAGTCGTTTCTTCGACGGCGGCGGACGTCCATTTAACCCGATTATTGTGCATAACGAACAGTAATGCTTGTTATGTATAACTTATGATTTTGTATATCAAAATTGGAGGAAATAATTATGAAATTACTTTTAATTTTACCTGTTGTTTTTTTAATCGTATCAATTGTTATGGCAATTCGTTCAGTTAAAAATGGTAAAAAGACACGCAGTGCAGTGGCAACACAACTTTTAACATTCCTTGCTGTATGCGTAGTAACTCTTGCATTTCCGGTTGTCGCTTCAGCCACTTCACAGGATAGTCCTGTACCGGAAAAAACAACAGCTTCTGAAACAGCCGAAACAGCGCAAGCTGACTCTTCAGCAAAAGGATTAGGTCTTATTGCTGCTGCACTGGTTACAGGACTTGCAGGTATCGGCGGCGGTATTGCTGTTGCCGCAGCTGCACCGGCAGCTATAGGTGCAACCAGTGAAGACCCGAAAGCATTTGGTAAAGCACTTATTTTTGTTGCTTTGGGCGAAGGTATTGCGCTTTACGGGCTGTTGATTTCAATACTAATCCTTAACAAGGTTTAATTCCTTAAACGGAGGTGCATATTTATGCGCTTTTATTTAATAAGCGACAATGTAGATACAAAAGTTGGCCTGCGTTTAGCTGGGATTCAAGGCGTTGTTGTCCATGAAAGAGAAGAAGTTAAAAATGCTTTAAATAAGGCAATAGCTATGGAGGATGTCGCCGTTATTTTAATAACGGAAACTCTCCTTGCCCTTTGTCCTGATATGATTTACGACTTAAAACTCAACCAAAAGCGACCGCTTATCGTAGAAATTCCTGATAGACACGGCAACGGCCGTACTAAGGATTCAATTACCCGTTATGTTCGTGAAGCAATCGGGGTAAAAATTTAGGCCGCTTGTTATTGGCGGATCGGGGGTTTAGATATGGCAGTTAACGACGAGAAATTAAACAAATTTTACATTGCTATAAATCATTATGCTGAAGAACAGCGTAAAAAAATTGAAAATGAAGTAACTGAATTTAAACGAAAAGAATTGGATGAAACCGAGTTTGAAGTGTTAAATGAAAGCTATCGCCTTATTCAAAAAGAAATGGCTGAAATGCGAAATAAAATTTCACACGAAATAGCACAGTGTGAAATGAGCAAAAGAAGGGAACTTCTTACTAAACGGAAAAAAATTACAGAAGAAGTTTTTGAGAAGGCTTATAAATTCCTTTATGAATTCACTTTAAAAGACGATTATTCTTCCCTTCTATCTAAATATTTAAAAGAACTTTCTAATGTATTTAATAAACCCGGTACAATTATATTTATAAAAAAAGACGATGAAAAATATAAAGAATTGATACAAAAGTTTTTTAATAACAATTGTACAATTAAAATCGACGCCGATATTCGAATTGGAGGCATTAAAGCCTGCAACTCTGATATTGGTATGGAAGCCGACGAAACGCTGGATTCCAAATTAGAAAACCAGCGTGAATGGTTTGAAAAAATCTCAGGGATGGTTGTGGTATAAACCTTTGCCCACCTTTGCCAATTGTAATATCGGAGATGAAGAATATGGACAATCATAATGTTATATACGGAATTAATGGTTCAGTTATTACTGTAAAAAATACACACAGCTTTTCGATGATGGAGATGGTGTATGTAGGAAATGAGCGTCTCGTCGGTGAAGTAATAGGAATAAACAATCATTTCACTACTATGCAGGTTTATGAAGAAACAACATCGCTTAAGCCGGGAGAACCTATTGAGGGTACCGGCCGTCCTATGAATGTTACATTGGGACCCGGAATAATTGACAATATTTTTGACGGAATTGAACGTCCGCTAAAAAGTATTGCTGAACAATCCGGTGCTTTTATTTCGCGAGGAAGCAATGTTTCCGCTTTAGATGAAGAAAAGCTTTGGGATGTAACCGTTTCTGTAAAAGAAGGAGATATACTAAAAGGAGGGGATATCTATGCAGAGTGCCCTGAAACTACGATAATAAGGCACAAATGCATGGTTCCCCCTCTTCTTTCAGGTACCATTACTAAAGTAAATCAAAATGGGAAATACAAAGTTAACGATACAATAGTGGAGCTGAAAGATGATAATGGAGAAACACACAAACTTTCACTGTGTCAAAAATGGCCGATACGTGTACCCAGACCTGTAACCAAGCGCTTACAGACTACAGTACCTCTTATTACCGGTCAGCGTGTAATAGATACCCTGTTCCCTATTTCCAAAGGAGGCACAGCAGCTATCCCGGGAGGATTCGGTACAGGAAAAACAATGACTCAGCACCAGCTTGCAAAATGGTGTGATGCAGATATCATCATTTATGTCGGATGCGGCGAACGCGGAAATGAAATGAGCCAAGTACTTGAGGAGTTCTCTGAACTTGTCGACCCAAAGTCCGGCCGTCCGATGACTGACCGTACTGTTCTTATTGCAAATACAAGTAATATGCCTGTCGCCGCACGTGAAGCATCAATTTATACAGGAATAACCCTTGCGGAATACTACCGTGATATGGGGTACCATGTTGCTATAATGGCTGACTCAACTTCACGTTGGGCCGAAGCTCTGCGTGAAATTTCGGGACGCTTAGAGGAAATGCCTGCTGAGGAAGGATTTCCTGCATATCTGCCGAGCCGCTTGTCCGAATTTTACGAACGTGCGGGGATGGTTAAAAACTTAAACACAACAATCGGCTCAATTACAATTATAGGTGCTGTATCACCGCAGGGGTCGGATTTTTCCGAGCCTGTAACGCAAAATACTAAACGTTTTACAAGGTGTTTTTGGGCCTTGGATAAGTCCCTTGCGTATGCAAGACACTACCCAGCTATTAACTGGACTCAAAGTTACAGTGAATATTTTACCGACCTTGACCCCTGGTACATTGAAAATGTCGGCGAAGATTTTATAAGGTATCGTAAAAAAATTAATAAGATTTTACAGGAAGAAAATAAACTAATGGAAATTGTTAAATTAATAGGTGCAGATGTTCTTCCTGATGACCAAAAGCTTATTATAGAGATTGCAAGAATTATAAGAGTCGGATTTTTACAGCAAAATGCTTTCCATGCAGAAGATACTTTCGTCCCACTTGAAAAACAAAAACTCATGATGAAAGTTATTTTGCACCTCTATAAAAAATCCAAACAGCTTGTCAGTGCATCTGTACCGATTTCCGGTATTAATCAATCAGGCTTATTCGATAAATTAATAAAGATGAAATATGATATTCCAAACAATAAACTTGAAATGTTTGATGATTACATTAAGGAAATTGATGATACAATAGCAAAGATTTTGGCTTCTTAAACATTTTATCTAATTATTTAATTTTACCTAAGAAGGTGGTTTCACCATGATTCTTGATTATATTGGTTTACAGGAAATTAACGGTTCACTTATTGTTTTGGACAACGTAGAAAATGCATCTTACGAAGAGGTTGTTAATATCCGCCTTGATAACGGCACTGTGCGTCAGGGAAGGATTGTACAGATAGACGGAAAGCGCGTTGTAATACAGGTGTTTCAGGGTACGCGCGATATTTCCCTGACAAATACACATACAAGATTACTGGGATATCCCATGGAAATGCCTCTTTCTCCCGAAATATTAGGCAGAATATTCGATGGAGCAGGCCGTCCAATTGACGGTTTGGGAGATATTTACCCTGTAAAAAAAGCAAATATTAACGGAACCCCTATGAACCCAGTATCCAGAAAATATCCTAAAAACTATATCAATACCGGTATTTCAACAATAGACACATTGATGACACTTATTAGGGGACAAAAACTTCCAATCTTTTCCGGATCCGGTATGAGACACAATGAGCTTGCCGTTCAAATTGCACGTCAAGCTAAAATAAGTGATGATAACGGTAATAACTTCGGAATTGTTTTTGCAGCTATGGGTGTAAAAAACGACGTTGCTGAATATTTTAAACGCTCATTCGATGAATCGGGCGTACTTCAAAAAGTTGTTATGTTTCTTAATCTTGCAAACGACCCAATTATTGAAAGAATTTTAACACCTCGCTGCGCTTTAACTGTTGCAGAATACCTTGCCTTTGAACTTGAAATGCACATTTTGGTTATTATGACAGATATGACTTCTTACGCGGAAGCTTTGCGTGAATTCAGCTCATCAAAAGGAGAAATTCCGGGAAGAAAAGGATATCCTGGCTACCTTTACTCTGATTTGGCATCTCTTTATGAACGTGCAGGTATGATAAAAGGTACAAAAGGCTCAGTTACACAAATTCCTATTTTAACTATGCCTAATGATGACGTTACTCACCCTGTTCCGGACTTAACCGGTTATATTACGGAAGGTCAAATTGTTCTTGATCGTTCACTCGACAGTTCCGGCGTCTATCCACCTGTTTCAGTCCTCCCTTCTCTTTCGCGTTTAATGAAGGACGGTATTGGCAAGGGATATACTCGTGAAGACCATTCTGCCCTTTCAAATCAGCTTTTTTCCTCTTATGCAAAAGTTATGGATGTGCGTTCTCTTGCATCTGTAATTGGTGAAGAAGAACTGTCCCCTATTGATAAAAAGTATATTGAATTTGGAAAACGTTTTGAGGCACAGTTTGTGAACCAAGGGTTTAACGAAAACAGACCCATAGAGCAAAGTCTCGATTTAGGCTGGAAACTTCTGTCCACACTGCCGCGTGCGGAACTCGACCGAGTTGACGAAGAAATTCTTAATAAATACTATGATAAACTTAATAAAGAATAATAGTATATAAAAAATCGGCAATAGTTCAGTGGAAGGAGGTAAGCCAAATTGAATAACCAAGTTGTGCCAACAAAAGGTAATTTACTTGCAGTAAAAAAGTCACTTTCTCTTTCTCAAACAGGTTTTGAACTTCTTGATAGAAAAAGGAATATCTTAATTCGTGAAATGATGGCATTAATTGAAAGAGCCGCAAACATTCAGGACAAAATTGATAACACCTATGATGAAGCATATGCAGCTTTACAAAAGGCTAATATAACACTGGGAATATGCGATGAACTTTCATGTACTGTACCTTTAGACAACAGCCTTACTCTTACTTATAGAAGTGTCATGGGTGTTGAAATTCCGACAGTACGCTATGAACCTCATAATAATCCCATTCCGTTTGGTTTAAACTCAACTAATATTACTCTTGATGATGCATATAAAAAATTTTGTGAAGTTAAGCGATTGACTGCTGAACTTGCAGAAGTAGAAAACAGTGTATATCGGCTTGCGGTAGCAATTAAAAAAACTCAAAAAAGAGCAAATGCATTAAAGAACATTATGATACCTAAATTTGAAGAAACCGTTAAAAATATTTCGGATGCTTTGGAAGAAAAAGACAGAGAAGAATTCTCACGGCTTAAGGTCATAAAAAGTCAGAAAAGTAAAGGACAGGAAGCTTAAATCTTCCTGTCCTTTACTATTACACAATATTATAATCAAACATCTTCCGGATTTACAATTGTTTTGTCTTCGGTTGAAGCATAAGTAAGTTTTTCAACTATTTCTTTTGTATCGCGTGCAATAACCAATTCTTCGTTTGTAGGAATGACATACACAGCAACACGTGAATCATATGTTGAAATTTTTCCTTCGCTTCCGTGAATCATTTTATCGTTAAGAACCGGGTCAACTTTTACGCCAAAGCACTTTAATCCCTTGCATATAGAATAGCGGAGATGTGCTTGATTTTCACCAAGACCTGCAGTAAATACAATAGCATCAAGACCGTTCATAGCAGCTGTATAGGCACCTATATACTTTGTAATCTGATACGAAAGCATTTCATGAGCTAAAATTGCTCTTTGGTCACCCGCAATTTCTGCCTTTGTTACATCTCTGTCATCGCTGTAACCTGAAATACCATAAAGACCTGATTTTTTATTTAAAATTTCGTCCATTTGAGCGGGTGTAAGTCCCTCTTTTTCCATTATAAAAGTTACTACAGACGGGTCAAGTGAGCCGGAGCGTGTTCCCATCATAAAACCGTCAAGCGGAGTAAGGCCCATACTTGTATCAATTACCTTACCATCTTTGATAGCTGCAATTGACGAGCCGTTACCAATATGGCAGGTTACCATATTAATATCTTCAAGCGGCTGATGCATTAAGTGCGAACAGTGATTACTTACATAGCGGTGGGAAGTACCATGGAAGCCGTAACGGCGAATTTTATATTTCTCATAATATTCATAAGGAATGGCAAACATATAAGCCTTTTGAGGCATGGTTGAATGAAAAGACGTATCAAATACACCACATTGCGGAACATTTTCGCCAAAAACTTGGCGGCATGCAAGAATAGCATCGATTTCCGGTTTGTTGTGTAGTGGTGCAAGCGGAATTAAACTTCTGATTTTTTCTATTACTTCGTCGTTAATGTATAATGATTTATTAAATATTGCTCCACCCTGAACAACACGATGGCCAACAGCTGCAATTTCTGACAAGCTCTTTATTACCCCAACCTCTTTGTCGGTCAATGCTGAAGTGACCAGCTTAAACGCATCGATATGGTCAGCCATTTCTATCTGTAATTCTTTCTTTCGACCGTCAGATGCTTTGTGAGTAAAAGTTCCGCCTTTAATACCAATTCTCTCACAATTGCCTTTAGCCAGCATTTCTTCTGTGTCCATATCAATAAGCTGATATTTTAATGAAGAACTGCCTGCATTTATAACCAATATTTTCATCTTGTTTCCTCCTATTAACTTTGAATAAAATACATAAATACCATTGAATTAATTTATGCAATACAGTATATTATAATAATACATTATTTAAATTATTTCAAGGAAGTCCAAGGAGAATAATTATAAAATGTTTTTAGCAGGAATAATATCTGAATATAATCCGTTTCATTACGGACATGCCGCTTTAATAAAGAAAGTGCGGCAAAACGGCGCTACTCATATTGTTGCCGTTATGAGCGGCAATTTTGTTCAGCGCGGAGAACCCGCAGTGCTTTCCAAATGGACAAGGACACGCCAAGCACTTGAAAACGGAGTTGACCTTGTAGTAGAACTGCCGCTGCCATGGGCTCTTTCCGGGGCGGAAAAATTCGCCCTCGGAGGAGTTTCCTTGCTTGACGCTATGGGAGCTGATATTATAAGCTTCGGAAGTGAAACAGGAGATATCAAAAGTTTAAAAAAAGCCGCAGACATACTACAATCGCGCAGTTTCAGCGAAGCCATAAAAAAAGAATTAAAAAATGGTAATACTTTTGCAAAGGCAAGACAAAATGCTGTTTTGTCACTTTTTGACAGCAAAAC
>DHNU01000070.1:11599-14920 GCA_002407645.1 Ruminococcaceae bacterium UBA5408 | reverse complement strand
GCAGAACTTTTATCCAGTCCAAATAATATACTGGGAATTGAGTATATTAAATCTATAGATAAATTAAAATCTAAAATTGAGCCATTTACAACTAAGAGAGTCGGTGTGGCACATGACACCGCAAACTACGAAGGAAAATATGCAGCGGCATCTCAAATACGTTCGCTTATGCTTATAGGTAAAGAGTATTCGAATTTTATGCCAAACAGTGCTTATTCCACTGCTCAAAAAGAAATTAATGAGGGAGCTGCCCCGGCATGCATAAAATTTGCTGAAAGAGCAATTCTCGCGAAATTAAGATGTATGAGCCGTTCTGATTTTGAAATGCTGCCGGATATCAGTGAAGGACTTGAAAATCGAATATACTCTGCTGTACGCAAAGCAGAAAGTTTAGAAGGACTTTATTTCTTGATTAAGTCAAAACGTTATACACTTGCAAGAATACGCAGAATAGTTCTTTCGGCTTTCCTTGGGATTAAATCATCCCATACAATTGGGTTACCACCATATATTCACGTTTTGGGATTTAATGAACGTGGAACTGAAATTTTACATTCAATAAAGCCAAAAGTAAAAATTCCAATTATAACAAATTCATCAGATATATTTTCTCTTGACAAAATCGGCAAAAATATGGTTGAATTAGAAAGCAGAGCAACTGATTTGTTTACACTTTGCACACCGAAAATCTCTCCATGTGGACTATATATGACAAAAGGTATTATATTTTTGCCTTCTCGCTGAAAGGATGTGTCTTTTTTGTCTGTTGAAATAAAAGAGACAAATTTTGAAAATTACGGAAAATGTGTAAAATTATCAAACGGACTTATTGACGTATTAGTTACAATAGACTTCGGGCCTCGTATTATTTACTTTGGATTTACCGGTCAAAAAAATATTCTGTACAATGATATAGAAAGAAAATACGCAACCAGTAATTCAAGCATAACCGAACGTTACGGTAAAAATGCGGCCTTTTTTCATTACGGAGGCCATCGTTTATGTCTTAGTCCAAAAAAGATGCCTGAAACTTTTTATCCTGATAATGAACCTGTAACATACAGCATTTTATCCGAAGGTGTAAGTTTTACGCCTTCACGTCAAAAAAAGAATGATATTCAGCTTAGAATTGAAGTGATAATGAGTGAAGGCACAGAAGACATTATGGTTGTTCACAGTGCAAAGAACTGTTCAAAAGAGCGGCAGACTTTAGCACTTTCTGCTATTACTATGCTTAATAACGGTGGACTTGAAGTTCTTCCGTTAAACATGCAAAATGACAATCCCCTTATTCCTAACAGAACAATTTCCCTATGGCCTGATACGGCTGTTAGTGACCAAAGAATTTATATGGGGAATAAATTTATTACGATAAACTGTAATGAAAATTCAGAAAATAATATCAAATTAGGTATAAATAACACGTGCGGCTGGGTTTCTTATTTCAATCAAGATTATACTCTTATAAAAAGGTATGTTCATAATGCACAAGCAGCTTACCCTGATTTTGGGTGTTCCTGCGAAACTTTTGTCTGCAATGATTATGTTGAACTTGAAACTCTCAGTCCGCTTTATAATTTAGAGCCGGGCGATGCAATAAGGCATGTAGAAAATATATTTATAAGTAAATCTGTTCCGGATACAAACCCTAATGATGAAGAAAAAATTGATAAGTTTTTCAATGAGACTTAAGATACTATAATAAATTGGCTCTATGTCAAATGTTGTGGCTCTCACCCACTGCCCCTCCCGCATAATGAGTTTAGCAAAAAACAAGCCGCTATTTTTATGTGGAATGGGTTGGGAGTAGGTATTAAATATTAATTTACCAGAGCAATTGTTAAAGAACCAATAAATTTTAACTAAAAACAGTTAAATAAAAGGCGGGGGGTGTTTATAACATCCTCCGCTAAATTATTTTGATAAGTATTAATTTAGATAGTGCCGAAAATCCTGTCGCCTGCGTCACCGAGACCCGGAACAATATATCCAAATTCATTTAAATGGTCATCAACTGCTGCGCAATACACCTCAACATCAGGATGTGCTTTAGTCAAAGCATCAATACCTTCCGGAGCTGCTATAATGCACATAAATCTTATACTTTTGGGATTACTGCGTTTAATAATAGTAATAGCATCTATTGCTGAACCACCGGTAGCAAGCATTGGGTCAAGAATAATTACATCACGTTCGTTTGTATCGAGCGGAAGCTTACTGTAATATTCAACCGGCTGAAGTGTTTCGTGGTCGCGATAAAGTCCTATATGTCCGACTTTAGCAGCGGGAACCATTCTAAGTACACCGTCTACCATGCCAAGTCCTGCTCTTAAAATTGGAACAAATGCAAGCTTTCTACCTGCAATTACTTTTGTTTTTGCTTTCGATATAGGGGTTTCTATAGTTGTTTCTTCCAACGGAAGGTCGCGTGTAGCTTCATAGCACATAAGCATTGCAATTTCACCGACAAGTTCACGAAATTCTTTTGAACCTGTATTTTTATCGCGTAAAAATGTTAATTTATGCTGTATAAGCGGGTGATCCATTATTAATACTTTATTGTCCATATTGACATCCTCCAAATTTATTAATTTCTTGTTTATTAATTAAAGTTCACCGCACTCTATTGCAGTAATTTCGTCTAAACGACGCTGATGACGTCCACCGTCGAACTTAGTTTCAATAAATATTTTTGCAAACTCTACAGCCTGCTTTTCGTCTATTACTCTTCCGCCGAGGCAAAGTATATTTGCATTATTATGGCGGCGAGTCATTTCAGTACAAAATGCATTTGTACAAACTGATGCTCTTATACCTTTTATTTTATTAGCCGCAATGCTCATTCCTATTCCTGTTCCACAGCATAAAATTCCACACTTTGTTTCACCGTCTTCAATACTGTGTGCAACTTTTGCCGCGATGGGAGCATAATCAATCGACTCTTCGTTAAATGTTCCGAAGTCTTTATAAGATATTTTTTGTGAATCTAAGTATTTCTTTATTGCTTCTTTTAATAAAAATCCACCGTGGTCTGCTCCTAAAGCTATCATCTGTTTTCTCCTTTTAATCGTTTTTTTAACTCACGTTCAGCTTGAGGCGGACGCAGATATGTCGGCATAAGCTCCGCCGCGGTAACCGCCAAGCCCTGTTCGTAAAGTTTAAACGCCGTTTTTGCCACACCGCATGCTCGCTGATAAATCAGCGGTTCCGGTGGTAAAATAGCATTAATAGTTTTAAACCGTTCATTATTATAGCACAATTTTGCTCCGTCTCCAACAAGAAACAAAGGTTTTTCATAATTTTGACATTCTTCGCCAAGTT
>DHNU01000070.1:10541-11375 GCA_002407645.1 Ruminococcaceae bacterium UBA5408 | reverse complement strand
TTGTAAACCTGGTTACACCTTGCGTCCATCACAGAACAGATTGTACAGTCAAAATGGTTCATATTATGTGCCATTGCTTCAAGCGTAGAAACACCTATGCATGGTTTATTCTGTGCCATTGCCAGTCCTTTAATACTTGCTACGCCTATCCGAATACCTGTAAATGAACCCGGTCCTGAAGAAACCGCAAATAAATCAACACTTTCCAAGTCGGTTCGTGTACATTTAAATACTTCGTCAATCATAGGCATCAATGTTTGACTATGTGTAAGACGTGTATTTATATAAAATTCTCCAATGACCTTTTCATCATCCATTAGAGCCGCAGAAGCTGCCGTTGCCGATGAATCGATTGCTAAAATTCTCATATTTTCATCCCTTCAATGCGAAAAATACGCTCGTTTTCCTGCGCTCCCTGCTTTATTTCTATACGTGTGGCGTCTTCGGGAATAGCGGCTTCGATATTTTCGCTCCATTCTATTACTATAACACCGCCGCTGTCCAAATAATCAAAAAATCCTGTTGAATACAAATCGTCCCATCCGCTGACGCGAAACATATCAAAATGGTAAACATCCAATCTGCCATGGTATTCGTGGACAAGCGCAAAAGTCGGGCTGGAAACCCCGTCAAGGATTCCAAGCCCGCAGGCAAGTCCGCGTGTAAAAGCGGTTTTTCCCATTCCCATGGGTCCGAAAAGCGCAATTACCTCACCGCCGTTAAGTTTTTCAGCTATTTTTTCACCTAAAGCCTGAGTTTCTTCAGACGAAGAAGTAATAATTTCCTGCATAACAGTCCCCTTACATTAATTTAAAATAAACCGGTAATCATACC
>DHNU01000070.1:4424-10324 GCA_002407645.1 Ruminococcaceae bacterium UBA5408 | reverse complement strand
TCTTGAGTTACATCTATCTTTTCGGCAGCCGGTACTTTTGGAAGTCCGGGCATTGTCATAATATCGCCGGCATATGCAACAACAAATCCCGCACCGTTTGAAAGACTTAAATCACGTATTGTAATTTTAAATCCTTTAGGTCTTCCCAAAAGTTTAGCATCATCAGAAAGTGAATATTGTGTTTTTGCAATACATACAGGCAATTTGTTGCCGCCGAGTTTTTCGATTTCAATTAATGCTTTCTCTGCCTGTTTTGTATAATTTACTCCATCTGCCCCATATATCTCTTTGGAGATATATTCGATTTTTTCTTTTATGGAAGCATCAGAAGGATAAAGAGTATGGAAATCTGACGGTTTGTCAGCTGCATGGCATACTTTTTGTGCTAAATCAATACCGCCTTCCCCTCCTTTTGAATATACTTCGGAGAGTGCAAAGTCAGCACCGTTTTCATAACAATAATTTTCTATAAATTTAAGTTCGTTTTCAGAATCGTTTGGAAAACGATTAATTGCAACAACAACAGGAACACCAAACTTTTTCATGTTAGAGATATGTGCGCCTAAATTAACTATACCGTTTTTAAGTGCTGCTAAATTTTCATCTGCCGTTTTATCTTTTGGTACGCCGCCGTTGTATTTTAATGCACGTGCAGTTGCAACAATAACAGCAGCGTTTGGATTAAGACCTGCAAAGCGGCACTTAATGTCGAAAAACTTCTCTGCACCAAGGTCTGAACCAAATCCTGCTTCCGTGATGCAGTAATCCGCAAGCTTTAGTCCCAGCTGTGTAGCTCGTACAGAGTTACAGCCATGAGCTATATTGGCAAACGGACCACCGTGAATTATAACAGGTGTCCCCTCAAGTGTTTGGACTAAATTCGGCTTTATAGCGTCTTTTAAGAGAGCCGCCATTGCTCCCTCTGCTTTTAAGTCACTCGCATATACAGGAGCTCCCGTATATGTATAAGCTACCAAAATCTTTCCTAATCTTTTCTTTAAGTCTGAAATATTTTCTGCCAAACAGAAAATAGCCATAATTTCAGTTGCAACAGAAATACAAAACTTATCTTCTCGGGGCATACCGTTAATTTTACCGCCCAAACCTACAACAACATTCCTCAGTGCGCGGTCATTCATGTCAATACAGCGTTTAATCAATATTCTTCTTTGGTCAATATTCAAGTTGTTTCCTTGATGAATATGGTTGTCAAGCATAGCGCAAAGAAGATTATTAGCCGATGTTATGGCATGAAAATCGCCGGTGAAGTGCAGGTTAATGTCTTCCATTGGAACTACCTGCGCATATCCTCCTCCGGCTGCGCCGCCCTTTATTCCAAATACAGGTCCCAAGCTCGGCTCGCGAAGGGCAATAATCGCGTTTTTGCCGATATGTTTCATGGCTTCTCCAAGGCCTGCCGTAGTTGTTGTTTTTCCTTCACCTGCAGGTGTCGGATTTATAGCAGTAACCAAAATCAGTTTCCCGTCTTTTTTATCGGAAAGTCGGTTGTGTAGAGAGTCATTTAGCTTAGCTTTGAATCGGCCGTAAGGCTCAAATTCTTCCTCGTGAATACCAAGATTTTCCGCTATTTTGGCAATTGGCACGAGTTTTGCCCTTTGTGCTATTTCAATATCCGTTAGCATTAGTACATTCTCCTTATACTAAAATATGAAAAAATTATATCATATTTTCTCATAAAATAGAACCGAACACGGATATTATTTAAATATTATGCGATATTTTGCAATAATTTGCAGATTTAATAGTTTAATAAAATAAATGTAGTATAATTTAATAATCAATAATTTTAATTTTGTAATTACTTGAAGTTTAAGAATTTACATAATATAATAAGTAAATTGAGGTGAAGTTATGCACGTACTAAATTCAATTGCTGATTTCGTAAAAAGGACGGACAAACTGTTATGGACTATTATGCTCCTTATTTCAACCTATAGCCTTTTGCTTTTAAAGACTATCCCTATTGATAAAGGACGATCATATTTTATTGTACAGCTTGCAGCCATTGTTCTGGGTTATATAGGTGCTGTTATATTCAGTTTAGTAGACTATAGAGAAATCACCACATACTGGTATGTAATTGCAGGATTTTGTTTATTCTTGATTATATATACACAAATTTTTGGAATAGCTGTCACCAACACCGGTGGAATAAATGCTAAAGCATGGATTAGTCTTCCCGGCGGAATTACATTTCAACCGAGCGAGTTGGTAAAAATCGGATTTATTCTAACATTTTCGAAACATCTTTCAGAACTAAAAAAGCGTAATTTAATAACATCTTTTCCGCAAATAGTTTTGCTTGCCCTGCACGCAATGATTCCCATTGTTTTGGTTCACTTTCAAGGTGACGACGGAACAGCGGTAATTTTCTTCTGTATGTTCATCAGCATGGCATTCGGAGCAGGGGTTCAGCTTCGGTACTTTGGAGCTTTATTTGCAGCTCTTGCGGTTGCTTTTCCTATTGCATGGAAATATATACTTGAAGATTATCAAAAAGACAGGTTCACAATATTTCGGCATCCCGAAACTGACCGTTTGGGCAAAGGACTTCAGCAAATTCAGGGCAGACTTTCCATCGGAAGCGGAGAACTTTATGGGCGGGGACTTTTTAAGTCACCCCGTGTAAACAGAGCCCTTGTTCCCGTTCAGCAAAGTGACTTTATCTTTTCGGTTGCCGGCGAACAGCTTGGATTCATTGGTTGCACGCTTATCATTTTACTTTTGGTCTTATTGTTATTTAGAACACTTTATATTGCACGAAATTCAACTGACAGCCTTGGAAGTACAATTTGTTTTGGATTTTTCGGTATGATTGCTGCTCAAGCAATATTTAACCTTGGTATGTGCTTGAATCTCTTACCGGTAATGGGTGTAACACTTCCGTTTTTCAGTGCAGGCGGTTCTTCTGCAGCGTGTCTATACCTCGGTTTCGGTCTTGTACTAAACGTTCAAATGCATAAAATGAACATGGATAAAGTAAAAATCAGGATATAAAAAATAAACTTTCAGCCCGCGATTTGATTCGCGGGCTGTTTTTGATTCTATTTCAAATATTGGATTTTAATTATTTAAATAACTTATTTTGTAATTTCCTGTTCTTTGAACGCTTTTTTTCAGTCAATTCGGAATTAATACTTATTGTTCCATCATTATCATTGATATCGAGAACATCACCCTCATGTACATTTTTGGGAAGTTCGGAAATATTAATTGCAAAAAGTTTCTGTTCCTTATCCTCGCAAATAGCGTAAGTGGCTTCAAATCTGTCAATAGTAAGTGTTTTCATAACTTAACCCCTTTCAGCAAAATCTTATATTTTCAGCGTCGGGTTTTAACCGATATTTTTTCCCCATCGCTCATAAAAATTAAAGTTCCGTTAACATCTGTACGATATGTTTTTATATTTTTAGATATTAGCCTTTTTAGTATATCTTTTTTAGGTAAATGGTTTGTATCGTCTGCAACCGAAATGGCTGCATATTTAGGATTTACAGCATTTAAGAATGGCGCTGACGTAGAAGTATTGCTTCCGTGATGTCCTATTTTTATAAAATCCGAAGAAATATCCGCTTTGCTTTTTATTATATCCATTTCTTCTTCCTTTTCAGCATCACCCATTAATAAAAAACTTGTATCACCGTATGTTAGTTTCATAACAACAGAATTGTTATTTGAGTTATTACTCTGCTTTATCGGAGCAACAACATCGATTTTAGTATTGCCTAAGTTGAATGATTTTCCGAAACGGAGAGTTTCTTCCGGTACATTTTTTTCTTTCAATGCCTTTTGTACCTCAATATATTCATCACTTTTGTAAGATGAATTCACCAAAAAATCAGAGCGATAGTATTTTTTCACTTCTAAATTTTTAATAATATAAGCCAGTCCACCTATATGGTCATTATCAGGGTGGGTATTTACAACACAGTCAAGGTGGTTAACTCCTTTTCTGTATAAGTATTCATATATTTTTTCTCCGCAGTCGGATGTCCCCCCATCCACAAGCATATATTTTCCGTTGGATTCAATAAAAATGCTGTCTGCTTTTCCCACTTCAAGTACATGTATCGCAAACGGGCTTTTATCTGTCACCGCAGAAAAGTCGTTTAAACCAAAAAATGAAAATGCATTATGCCATACATCAAACTTACCAAACGGCAAAAACGATATAACAATCCCGACAGCTAAAAACAGGAGAAAAATAATTTTCAGCGACGTTTTTTTGTTCTTTTTCGTCTCCATTGATTTTGCTTCTCTTTCTCCTTAACTTGGTCGTGTATCATAGCGGCATTGGGACGGACAAGACAATTTTCGGAATTGCCGATTAAATCTTCGCGTCCTGATTTTTTTAGTGCTTCTATTACCAAATTCTTATTTTTAGGATTAAAATACTGCAAAAGTGCCCTCTGCATAGCTTTTTCCTTATCTGATTTAGTAACATAAACTTTTTCTAATGTATATGGATTAAGCCCGGTATAGAACATACATGTAGAAATTGTACCAGGTGTTGGATAAAAATCCTGCACCTGTTCAGGGCGCAAATGTTCCCTCTTTAAAAATAGTGCAAGTTCAATTGCATCGTTAAGTGTACTGCCCGGGTGTGAAGACATTAAATAAGGGACAAGATATTGTTCTTTCCCCGCTTGCTTTGACAATTTAAAGTATTTCTTTTCAAACTTTAAGAAAGATTCAATATGAGGTTTCCCCATACAATCAAGAACCTGCGGGGTACAATGCTCCGGAGCAACCTTGAGTTGACCGCTGACATGGTGTTTTACAAGCTCTTTAAAAAACGTATCATCCTTATCCTCTATTAAATAATCAAAACGTATTCCGGAACGGATAAATACTTTTTTAATTTTAGGTAGGTTTCTGAGTTTTCTTAATATATCCAAATATTCGCTGTGGTCTACTTTAAGCATTGGACATGGCTTTGGCGCAAGACATTTTCTGCCGCCTGCACAAAGTCCCTTTTTTAATTGTTTTTCACAGGAAGGGTTCCTAAAATTAGCCGTCGGCCCGCCTACATCGTGTATATAGCCCTTGAAATGTGGATTCTCAGTAAACTTTTTTGCTTCACGAAGAATTGATTCCTCGCTTCTCGTAGTAACCATTCTGCCTTGGTGAAAAGCTATAGAGCAAAAGTTGCAAGCGCCAAAACAACCGCGGTTATGCGTAATTGAAAACTCAACTTCCTGTATAGCAGGAACTCCACCCATTTTTTCATAGCATGGATGATAAGTACGCATATACGGAAGTTCATAAACCGCATCCAATTCCTTTTGATTTAACGGCACCATAGGCGGATTTTGAATTAACATCATTTTTCCGTGGCGCTGAATAACCTTTCTTCCTCGAACAGCATCCTGTTCATCCTGCTGTTTTCGACACGATACCGCATATTCTTTTTTATTCTCGCAAACCTGTTCAAAACTTGGGCAATCAACCGCAGGGCCGGGAATATAATCTTTTGTGAGAACAGTATAACAAGTTCCTCTAATATCTGTCAAAGCACTAATTGGTTCTCCCGAAAACAAACGCCGGGCAATTTCCAAAGTCTGCTTTTCGCCCATACCATATGAAAGCAAATCCGCACCGGAATCTAAAAGAATAGACGGGCGGATTTTATCCTCCCAGTAATCATAGTGAGCAAAACGGCGGAGTGATGCTTCAAGTCCACCGATAATTACAGGAGTATCCGGATAAATTTCTTTTATTTTTTTAGTATATACAATAACCGCTCTGTCAGGTCTCAGTCCAATTTTGTTGCCCGGGGAATAAGCATCCTGCTTACGCCGGCGCCGCGCAACGGTATAGTGTGCAACCATTGAATCAATATTTCCCGAACCTACAAAAAAGCCGTATTTAGGCTTTCC
>DHNU01000070.1:0-4169 GCA_002407645.1 Ruminococcaceae bacterium UBA5408 | reverse complement strand
GGATGGTCAACATATGCATCGCCGGTAACTACAACAAAATCAGGTGTGTCCCAGCCAAGTTGATTTATTTCTTCTTTAGTAATAGGTAAAAATGGCATTTATTTTATTCTTCACTTTCTTTTTTATCAGACTGCTGCATAGTCATTTCAAGCCATTGCTGATATGTAATAAGGAGTTTTCTGGGTTTAGAGCCTTCCCTCGGACCGACAATTCCCATTTGCTCCATTTCGTCAATCAGCCTTCCTGCTCTTGCGTATCCTAAACGGAGTTTTCTCTGTAAAAATGAAGTAGATGCTTGTCCGGCTTCTACGGCACATTTTATTGCTTCGTCAAGCATTGGGTCTTTATCATCATTAGGTGTGCTTTCTTTAGTATTTTTTTCGGCTACTGCATTCTTTTCAATTTCATCAGCAATATTTTGGTCATACCCTGTATCCTGTGATTTTTTAACATAACTGACAATTGATTCAATTTCGCTGTCACTTACAAAACAACCCTGAATACGGATAGGTTTTTGCGAACCGACCGGCGAAAACAACATATCACCGCGTCCCAAAAGTTTTTCAGCTCCACCGATATCGAGTATCGTTCTTGAATCCACCTGTGATGAAACCGCAAAAGCAATACGGCTTGGAATATTTGCTTTAATGATACCCGTAATAACATCAACAGAAGGTCTTTGTGTGGCAATTAAAAGGTGCATTCCTGCGGCACGAGCCATTTGAGCAAGACGGCAGATAGAGTCTTCCACTTCATTTGGAGCCGCCATCATTAAGTCAGCAAGTTCGTCTATAATTATTACAATTTTAGGCAAATGCGGCATTGGCTGTCCATTTTCGTCCTTAAATCCGTTAGCCTCCGCAAGTTTATTATAACCGCTTAAATCACGAACATTGTTTTCGGCAAAAGTTTTATACCTATTTAGCATTTCTGTAACTGCCCAGTTTAAAGCGCCTGCCGCTTTACGCGGGTCTGTAACAACCGGCACCAAAAGCTGCGGTATCCCGTTATATATACCCAATTCAACAACTTTAGGGTCAATCATTAAAAACCGAACATCGTCCGGAGTTGATTTGTACAATAGACTTATTATAAACGAGTTAATACATACGGATTTACCTGAACCTGTTGCACCTGCAATTAAAAGGTGAGGCATTTTACTTAAATCAGCTATTGCAACTTCGCCTGAAATATTACGCCCAAGTATAACCGTTAAACTGCTTTTTGCAGCTCCGAAATTGTTTGATTCTATAAGTTCTCTCATTCTGACAATGCTTACTTTTTTATTTGGGACTTCAATTCCAACAGCTGCTTTTCCGGGTATAGGCGCTTCTATTCTTACTCCGGACGCAGCAAGGTTCATAGCAATGTCATCTGATAGATTTGTAATTTTACTTATTTTTACCCCTGCGCCCGGCTGAAGTTCGTAGCGAGTTACTGCCGGACCTCGGCTGATATTTACAATTTTAGCTTTTACTCCAAAACTGTTTAAAGTTTGAATAAGCATTTGCCCATTTAGTTTAAGTTCCTGAGAAACATCACCCTCATCAAGCTGTTTTGTTGTCTCAAGCATTGTAATCGGTGGATAATGGTAACTTCCGTCCTGCGGCGGTTCGTCCGAAAACATAGTTGTTTGACTGTTTGTTTCGAATTTATTTTCTTCTTTCTGTTTTTTGGGTTCTTTTAAAACAGCCGGCTGAACAGCAGGTTTATCAGCTTTGCCATTTAATGTAATATCAACAGCCGCATGGGTATTCTCTTCTTTTACATTTTCAGTCTCTTTAACTCCAAAAACTTTTTCAAGCTTTTTAAGAGATTTTGTCTTCTCTTCATTTTTAGACTGTGCTTTGCGTTTCGCTTCTTCTTGCGGGTCAAGCGGAATATCTATATCTGTATTAGTATTAACTTTTCTTGCACGCTCTATAGCCCTTTGCTCGTGAACACTATTTAAATTTTCCGCTACCATATCAGCCGGTTTTATTATTGCTTTAAACAGCTGTACAAGACTTGTTCCCGTTAAAATCATAAGTGTTACAAAAATAGTCAGTACAATAAAAATCTTTGCCCCGGTAAACCCAAATGCGGCTACAAACGGTATTCCAAGTAACCCGCTGAAAAGTCCCGCACCTGACCGTTGTATGCCAAGTTTATAGAGTTTCGTAAGACTGTCTGCGAATGCAGTCAAATCAGTATTCTTTGTGGATGTAAAGATATAAACAGCAGAACAGAAAAGGACAATAATAACCACCATTAAGACCACTTTGCCTCTCAAATGATTATCTTTTTTTTCAAATGCTGTTACAATTGATATGTATAAAAGTAAAATAGGCCAAATAATTGCACATGTTCCAAACAGCCCTAACAGCACATTATGACAAAACAGCCATACATTATTGCCGTTAATTAAAACAAGGCAGGCCATTAAAATTGACAGCGCAAATAATAAGACAGCATAAGTTTGATTGCGCTGTCTTATGTATTCTTCATTCTTTGCCGTTTTTGTATTTTTTCCCGCAGTACTCTTTGCCCTTTTGTGACGTTGCACAGGAGATGAAGCTGTTTTTTTTGCAGTTGATTTTTTGTATGCCACCTTTTAATCACCTTATATACCTTATATTAATAATAAATAAAATTAAAAATTAATTGCCATTCCTGTAATTGGGTTTACGCCTGTAGAATGTTCTATAATTCCCAATATTATAACTATTGCGCCCAAAATAAACGTATATGCAACAAATACATGCAGTTTATTTGTCGTTACCATCCACTTTAAAAGTTTAATAGCCAAAAACCCAACTATAGCCGATGAAATAATTCCGGCAATAATAGGCGCTATACCAATGGTCATTGGTTCATTAACGGCGTCTTTAAGTTCCAAAACAGCCGCTGCCAAAATAGAGGGTATTCCAATAACAAATGAATAATCAAGTGCTGTCTGACGGTTAATTCCACGCATAAGACCCGCTGATAGTGTGGAGCCGGAACGAGAAAGGCCCGGGAACACTGCCGCGAAACACTGGGTAATACCAACTGTTATGGCGTCAACAACATTAAACTGTCTTCTGCCGCCTTCGGATTTAACTGTTTTTCTGTTTCCGTGAATAGTATAGCGCGCAGGAGTTTTTTTGCTTGCTATAATACCTAAAGATAATAAAATTGCTGTCATAATAAGTGAACAGCCCTCTACAACAATACCACTATCCGTAGCAAGTTTATCTGCAAAATTCTTAATCTTCATTCCTGTTCCGGGAATCGGAAGGAATAAAAGGAAAAGCGGGATAAGTCCTATAATAAGCATAATAACCATTCTACGATCGGGGTTCATCTTACTCCATTTAAATTTACCTGTGAATATATCGCCTATCATAAAAATAAACTCACAAATTAAGCGTCCAACTAATTTATAGTAAACGATTAAAACCGCAACAAGTGTACCGAGATGAAGAATAACATCAAAAAGTAAACTCGGAAGTTGTACATTCATAAAATGCTGTGCCAATGAAAGATGTCCACTGCTCGAAACAGGAAGAAACTCTGTTGCGCCCTGAATAATGCCTTGAATAATTGCTTGTAATACTGTCATTATGTTCATATCTCCTATTATGTAAATTTAAATTATAAGATGAAGAATGAAGCTTATATATTGCTGCTCTTCATTCTTCATCGTTTTACCGTTACTTTTGCAAATTTTTATCAGTATTTGTGTTTTTCCTGGTAGTTTTTTTAGTATTTTCTTTTGTTTTATTTGTTGTATTATTTTTTGTTGTATTATTTGTAGTACTTTTTTTGCTTTTTGACAGATTTTTATTTTGTTCAGCCTTATATTCATCAATCATATCATATAGACAGTCGATTGCATCCGACAAACTTCCAAGTGAATCTATAAGACCTTCCTTTACAGCATCTTTACCATCCAGCACTGAACCAACATCCATAACAAGTTCTTCTGTATTCATTGAAAGAGCATAAAAACGATCGGCCGATATTTTTGAGTTTTGTGTTACAAATTGAGTTATTCGTTCCTGCATACGCTGAAAATATTCTAATGTTTGAGGAACTCCCAAAAGAAGACCGTTCATTCTTACGGGGTGTATTGTCATTGTAGCACTCGGTGCAATAAAAGAATGTTTTGCGGCAACTGCCAGTGGTACGCCTATTGAATGTCCTCC
>DHNU01000065.1:16910-17151 GCA_002407645.1 Ruminococcaceae bacterium UBA5408 | reverse complement strand
AAACCTTTACTCTTGAAGAAACAGTAGAGTTATGTGCTAAACTTCTTGACTTTTTTGAAGAGCGTAATATTACTGTTATTCGACTTGGCTTGCATGATTCACCGAAATTAAAGAGGGACATGCTGTCGGGACCCTGGCATCCTGCTTTTCGCGAACTTTGTGAAAGCAGAAGGTTTCTGAATAAAATCACAGCTTATTTAGAAAATAATCATATTTCAAAAGGAAATATAGAAATAACAGT
>DHNU01000065.1:0-16634 GCA_002407645.1 Ruminococcaceae bacterium UBA5408 | reverse complement strand
TAAAAGGTTTTAAAACATTTCCGGATAAAACTACCCTGAGTTTTGACAAAGGAATAACCGCAGTTGTAGGCCCAAACGGCAGTGGCAAAAGCAATATAAGCGATGCTGTATGTTGGGTTTTGGGGGAACAGTCCACTCGTACTCTCAGATGCACAAAAATGGAGGATGTTATTTTTAATGGTTCTCCTTCAAGAAAACCCCAAGGTTTTGCTGAAGTTACTTTAAACATAGACAATACCTCACGACACTTACCTTTTGACGGTGACAGTATAGCTGTCACGCGCCGTTTTTACCGTTCGGGAGAAAGCGAATATCTTATAAATAAAACTTCAGTACGTCTTAAGGATATAAATGAGCTTTTTATGGATACCGGTTTAGGCCGTTTCGGATATTCAATTATAGGACAAGGTAAGATTGACAGTATAGTTTCAGCTCGCTCACAGGATAGAAGAGAAATTTTTGAAGAAGCTGCGGGAATTTCCCGTTTCCGTTACCGTAAAGAGGAATCGGAACATAAATTAGAGCAAACGGAAGAAAATTTGCTGCGCCTTCAAGATATTTTATCCGAATTAGAAAATCGAGTGGGTCCGCTTAAGGAACAGTCGGATAAAGCGCAAAAATACCTTACATATTCCGAAGAAAAAAGAACACTTGAAATCAGCCTTTGGCTTAATACTCTTGATAAATCAAGTCATATTCTGCGTGAACATGATGATAAAATACTTATTGCACGCAATCAGCATAATTCCATAGAACAGGAACTAAATAAAATTGATAAAGATATAGAAGAAATTTTTACTCAATCGGCGTCCTGTACAGCGAAAGTGGATGAAGTCCGTCAGCAGTCGGCAAAACTCGAAGAAAGTGCGGCGAAAAAGGACGGAGAAGTTTCTGTTTTACAAAACGATATCTTTCACAATAACGAAAATGTTGAACGTATCAAAGCAGAAATTGAAAAAAGCACCATATCAAGCAGAGATTTAGATATTGAAATTGCTGAAAAGAACATTCAAGTTGAAAAGAAAACTAAGTACATAAATGAACAAAATACACAGTTTCAGGAATTTACCAATCAGCTTAATAAACTGCGTTCCGGCATGGACGAAAAAGATAAAAAAATTAATGTATATTCAAGACAACTTGCTGATTTTACAGCACGCGCAACACAAGAAAAATTAAAAGACCTTACTGCAAGTTCTTCCATTACTGAAATTAAAATCAGGCTTGCAAATCTTGAACAATCATTAAAAGCTAAAAAAGAACAGTGTGAAAAACTTAAAACAGCCGGTGAAGATTATAAAAAAATGCTCGCAGATACTGATGAGAGCATAAAATCACTTGTAAACTCGGTTAAGGGCTATGACATGAAACTTCAAACACGCCGAAAGAAAATGGAAGAAATTAAAAAGCAAAACGATAACCTTCATCTTGATACTCAAGAATGTTTACGCCGTGCCAATTTACTTGAAGCACTGGAAAGAAATCTGGAGGGATTTTCACACAGCGTTAAAATTGTAATGAAAGAGTTTTCCAGGGGTATATTAAAAGGAATACACGGACCTGTTTCCCGCCTTATAAATGTACCACCCAAGTATTCTGTTGCCATAGAAACAGCATTGGGCGGTGCTATGCAGAATATCGTTGTTGGAAATGAAAATGACGCAAAATATGCAATTCAACTTTTAAAAAGAAAAGATTCGGGCAGAGCAACATTCCTACCTCTTTCTACAATAAAAGGCAGAGTACTCCATGAAAGCGGACTTGAAAACTGCGAAGGTTTTATAGGAACTGCAGGGGAACTTTGCACTTGTGATGAAAAATATAAGGAAATTTTAAACTCGCTTCTCGGCAGAATTGCTGTAGCTGAAGATTTGGACAGTGCAGTTTCAATAGCTAAAAAATTTGGATACCGTTTTCGTATAGTTACTCTTGACGGTCAAGTTGTAAATACCGGAGGTTCTCTTACCGGAGGTTCATTAAACAAAAACTCCGGACTTTTAAGCCGGGCTTCTGATATAAAACGCATAAAATCACATGCAGAAAAGCTGCAAATGCAAGAAAAAGAAACAGCAGAATTATTAAAAACCGTAACACAAGAAGTTGCGTCTGCGGAAAAGGAATTATCTGCTGCAAAAGAGAAATTAACTTTAGTTCAGGAAGAAAGATATAAAATAAACTCCGAGCTTATGCGTGATGCAAGTGATTTAAAAGACTCTAAACATGACATAGCCTCTTTAGATGAGGAAAACAAAAAAGCATTAATGCGAATTGATGAGCAGGAGAAAATTAGACAGCAGGCAAAGGAGCAAGCCGAAATTATTGAAGAAAAGCAGAAAGAACTTGAGAAACAAATTTCGCAAGTCAGTGGCTCTCGAAGCGAATTAAGCGAAACCTGCAATAAGATATCAGAGAATTTACAAGAAATCAGAATCGCTTGTTTAGCGGCAAAAAAAGATATTGAATCCTTACAATTATCAATTAATGAAATAAATAATCGTAAACTTGACCATGAAGGCAAGACAGAAACTCTTAAAAAAGAGATTGAAAGACTCGAAGGTATTAATAAGGATTTAAACATTAAAATAGATAATCTTAAGAAACAAGCTGAAACTATGCGCGATGAAGCAAAAAATTCTGACGAAAAGATTAAACAGCTTAATGCAAGGCGTATGGAATACGAACACCAATCCATGGAATTGAGAAATAGCGAACGTGAAAAATCCTCACAGAAAGAAAAAGTCGGACATGAACTTGCCCGATTGGAAGAAAGAAAAGCAAATTTTCAAAAAGCATATGATGAAATTATCAGCCGATTATGGGAAGAATATGAATTAACTCGCCGTGAAGCAGAAAAAATAGGTAAAAAAGTTGAAAACGAAGCAGAAGCCAAGAAAAACTTGAATCAACTTAAAAGTAAGATTAAAACTCTCGGAACTGTAAATGTAGCGGCGGTTGAAGAATATAAAGAAGTATCTCAGCGATATGAGTTTATGAAAACTCAACTTACCGATATAGAAACCAGCAGAAATCAGCTAAGAAAATTGATTAATGACCTTACTCGCCAGATGCGCGAATTATTTTCAGAAAAGTTTAAAGAAATAAATGACAATTTCAAAGATACATTTCAGGAATTGTTTTCCGGCGGAACTGCGGAACTTAGTCTCACTGCAGAGGATGATATATTAAATTCCGGAATAGAAATTACTGTTCAGCCTCCGGGTAAAATAGTTACTCATTTGGAGTCTCTTTCAGGCGGTGAAAAGTCACTGGTAGCGATAGCTTTATACTTCGCTATTATGAAAGTTAATCCTCCTCCGTTTTGCGTCCTTGACGAAATTGAAGCTGCTCTTGACGATGTAAATGTAGATAGGTTTGCCGCTTATCTTCGCAGGATGACTGATAATACTCAGTTTATAGTGATTACACACCGTCGCGGAAGTATGGAAGAAGCAGATGTCCTTTACGGAGTTACAATGCAGGACGAAGGAATTTCTAAGCTTTTGGAACTGCGTTTATCTGACATTCAAGAAAAACTTGGAATTAAGTAACAATATAAAAAGGGAGAAGACAAAATGGGATTTTTCTCAAAAATAAAAGAAGGCTTGAAGAAGACACGAGATAAAATGACAAAATCAGTTGAGCAAATGCTGAATACATTTACTACAATTGATGAGTCTCTTTTTGAGGAATTGGAAGAACTCCTTGTTATGGGCGATGTCGGTATTACAACGGCAGAACATATTTGTGAGGAACTTAAGAAAAAAGTTAAGGAGAACGGAGTTACAAATCCTGATGAAATAATGGATATGCTTCGCGACACTGTTGCCGACATGCTAAGAGGCGGGGAAGAACTCCATATTTCGACTAAACCATCTGTTATATTGGTTATAGGAGTAAACGGTGTCGGAAAAACAACAACCATAGGAAAGATTGCGTCTATGCTTACAAAAGAAGGTAAAAAAGTAATATTAGGCGCTGCTGATACATTCCGTGCTGCCGCTATTGAACAGCTTGAAGTTTGGGCCGAACGTTCAAATTCAGAAATAGTTAAACAGTCACAGGGAAGCGACCCTGCATCTGTTGTATTTGACGCAATAGCCGCTGCGAAGGCACGTGATGCTGATGTTGTAATTTGCGATACAGCAGGAAGACTTCACAATAAAAAGCATCTTATGGAAGAACTTTCAAAAATCAGCCGTGTTATTGACAAAGAAGTACCCGGAGCGGATAAAGAGGTTCTTTTAGTTCTTGATGCCACAACCGGGCAAAATGCTGTAAACCAAGCTCGTGAATTTAAAAACGCCGCAGGAATTACGGGAATTGTTCTTACAAAACTTGACGGTACTGCACGCGGCGGCGTTGTACTTGCAATACGTGAAGATTTGGATGTACCGGTTAAATTTATCGGAGTCGGTGAACAGGTTGACGATTTACAACCGTTTGATGCAGACGATTTTGCTAAAGCATTATTTGAAAAACAGGAGAACTAAATGATTACTTTTGTTATAGCTACTCATAATAAAAATAAGCTTAATGAACTTGAACGTATTTTATTGCCGCTTAATATTACTCCCATTACTGCCGAGCTTGCCGAAGTGGAAGAAACCGGCGAAACTTTTGAAGAAAATGCGTTTTTAAAAGCCAAAGCAGCTTGTCAACAAACGGGTATGCCCGCAGTTGCGGATGACTCAGGGCTTATGGTCGATGCCTTAGACGGGGCGCCCGGGGTTTATTCAGCAAGATATGCAGGCGAAGGCGCAAGTGATTTAGACAGAATAAATAAATTGCTAAAAGAATTAAAAAATGTGCCGAAAGAAAAACGAACAGCAAAATTTGTCTGTTCTGTATGTTGTGTTTATCCGGACGGCAGAAAAATAGTTTCACAGGGAGAATGTAACGGTGAAATTGCGTATGAACCTCAAGGAGAGAACGGTTTTGGATACGACCCTGTTTTCCTTGTAAACGGAAAATCTTTTGCGCAGTTACCTAAAGAAGAAAAAGATTTAATCAGCCACCGCGGTAGAGCGCTTAGAAAATTTGCGGTAGAATTAAAACAAATGAAGGAGAATAATCAATGATTACAAGCAAACAACGCGCTTATCTGCGCTCACTTGCAAACAATATTGACACGATTTTAATTATAGGCAAATCAGGTATTGGAGCAGATACTATCAAACAGGCTGATGATGCCTTGACAGCGCGCGAATTAATAAAAGCTAAAGTCCTTGAAACATCCCCAATACCTGTGCGTGAAGCTGCAGAGAAAGTTTCTGCTGAAACAAATTCGGAATTAGTACAGGTAATCGGTGCTAAATTTGTAATTTACAGAAAAAATGATAAGGAACCTAAAATATCACTTCCCAAATCTTCCAAAAAGTAATATGATATAAGGTGAGGATATGCAGAAAATTGCCATATTGGGAGGTACTTTTAATCCAATTCACAATGGACATATCCATTTGGCAAAGCAGTTTGCAGAGCGGATAAATGCCGATAAAGTTTTACTGATACCAACTTTTAAGCCTCCACACAAAACTGTTAAGGACTTTGCTTCTAATAATGACAGGCTTCAAATGTGCCGGCTTGCGGCGAAAGAAACTAATTTTGAAGTCAGTGATATTGAATTTAGGAGAAAGGGTATCAGTTATACATCAGATACTTTAAAAGAGCTTAAAAAAGAGTATCCCAATTCGGAGTTTTACTTTATTTCAGGTGAAGATATGTTTCTTACTTTAAAAAAATGGCATGAACCGAATACTATTTTCAAACTGGCTGTAGTTTGTGCAGCTCCGAGAAGTAGTGACGGCATGCGGTCTCTGCTAAATTATGCCGGTGAGTTGGAAAAAGTTGGGGCTAAATCATTAATTGAGGATATTAAATATCTTCCAATATCATCTACGATGGTTCGCAATGCAGTTAAAAACGGTAAAAATATAGAAAAACTTGTACCAATAAAAGTTGCGGACTATATTGCAAAAAATAATTTATATTTGGAGCGAAAAAATGGATATTAATGAATACAAGAAAATTATAAAACCGTTTTTAAGCGAAAAACGATATCATCATTCACTGTGTGTTTATGAAGAAGCTGTGAGTCTTGCAAAAAAATATGGTGTGAATGAAGAAAAAGCCGGTTTAGCAGGTATTTTGCATGATATAATGAAAGACATTCCTCCTGCTGAACAATTGAAAATGATGACACAGTTTGATATAATACTCTCCGACGTAGAACGCAGTGCACAAAAACTTTGGCATGCAATACTTGGAGCGGCTTATATTGAAAATAAGCTGAATATCACAGATGTTGAAGTGATTAATGCTGTTCGTTACCACACAACGGGCAGAGCAAATATGACAATGCTTGATAAAGTTCTTTTTATTGCTGATTTTATTTCAGCAGACCGTGATTTTGATGGAGTTGAAGATTTACGCAAGACTGCTCAAATAAGCCTTGAACAAGCAATGCTTGAAGGCGTTACATACACAATAAAAGATTTAGCAGGGTCTTATAAGCCGATACATCCTGATACGATTTCTGCCTATAATCAAGCTGTTTTGAAATATAAATTAAATATTTAGTATGAAAGGTTGTTGAGAATGACATCACTCGAACTCGCAAAAGAAGCCGTAAAAATTATGGACGGTAAAAAAGCCATAGACCTTAAAGCTATTGGGATTAAAGACATCTCCGTTATTGCGGACTATTTTGTATTGGCCACAGGAACAAGCAGTACACACGTGAAATCTCTTTCCGACGAGGTCGAGTATAAGCTGAAACAGGTAGGGCTAACGCCTGACCATGTGGACGGATATCGTTCAAATTCATGGGTACTTCTGGATTACGGAAATGTTATGATTCATATTTTTACCGCTGAAGCGCGTGAATTCTACAATCTTGACCGACTATGGCAGGACGGAGAAAATATTGATATTTCAGATATTATAGAAGCTTAAGAAAAGTTATAGGAGCGAAAAAAATGAAATACGATCACAAGAAAATTGAGAATAAATGGCAGAAAATGTGGGAAGAAAGCGGTGCCTTCCATGCATCAAACACATCTTCAAAGCCTAAATTTTACGCTTTGATTGAATTCCCCTATCCGTCAGGACAAGGACTTCATGTTGGACATCCACGTTCATATACAGCCCTTGATATTATTGCACGTAAACGCCGTTTACAGGGATATAACGTTCTTTATCCTATGGGCTGGGATGCTTTTGGACTGCCAACTGAAAATTTTGCCATAAAGAATCATGTCCATCCCGCTATAGTAACCAAAAAGAATATCGCAAGGTTTAAGCAACAGCTTCAATCACTTGGAATTTCATTTGACTGGTCACGTGAGATAAATACAACAGACCCGGAATATTATAAATGGACTCAGTGGATATTCCTTCAACTGTTTAAACATAATTTGGCTTATAAAAAAGAAATGGCTGTCAATTGGTGTACATCATGTAAATGCGTTTTGGCTAATGAAGAGGTTGTAAACGGAGTATGCGAGCGTTGTGGAAGTGAAGTTGTCAGAAAAGTTAAATCACAATGGATGCTGAAAATTACAGAGTATGCTCAGCGTCTTATCGATGACCTTGAACTTGTTAATTATCCGGATAGAGTAAAAGCACAGCAGAAGAACTGGATTGGACGTTCTACAGGTGCAGAGGTTGATTTCGATACAACAACAGGAGATAAACTTACTGTTTATACAACACGTCCTGATACGCTTTACGGAGCAACCTATATGGTTATTTCTCCGGAACATCCGATGATTGAAAAATGGTCAGATAAACTTGAAAATATAAACGAAATTCGTTCATATCAGGAAGAAGCCGCAAGAAAATCCGATTTCGAGCGTACCGAAGTTGCAAAAGATAAAACAGGGGTTTGCCTTAAAGGTGTAGCGGCAGTTAACCCTGTTACCGGTAAAGAAATTCCGATTTTTATTTCTGATTATGTGCTTGTTTCTTACGGTACAGGTGCTATTATGGCTGTTCCTGCACACGATACCCGCGACTGGGAATTTGCAAAAAAATTCAATCTTCCCATTATAGAAGTTGTTAAAGGCGGAGATGTTGAAAAAGAGGCTTTCACAGACTGTGCAACAGGAGAGATGGTAAACTCCGGGATTTTAAATGGTCTTACAGTTGAAGAAGCAAAGAAAAAAATTACGGAATATTTGTCCGAAAAAGATATTGGACATGCAAAAGTTAATTTTAAACTCCGTGACTGGGTATTTTCACGTCAACGTTACTGGGGGGAGCCTATTCCGATTGTTTATTGTGAAAAATGCGGATATGTTCCGATTCCCGATAGTGAACTCCCTTTAATGCTTCCTGAAGTAGATTCATATGAACCAACAGATAACGGAGAATCTCCGCTTGCAAATATGACTGAATGGGTTAATACTACATGCCCACACTGTGGGGGTAAAGCTAAGCGTGAAACCGATACTATGCCTCAATGGGCAGGTTCATCATGGTATTTCCTGCGTTATACTGACCCTCATAATAAAGACGCTATTGCAAGTAAAGAAGCAATGAAATATTGGATGCCTGTTGATTGGTATAACGGCGGTATGGAACATACAACTTTACACTTGCTGTACAGTCGCTTTTGGTATAAATTCCTTTATGATATCGGCATTGTACCAACCTCGGAACCGTATGCGAAACGTACCAGTCACGGTATGATTTTGGGTGAAAACGGGGAAAAAATGAGTAAGTCCCGTGGTAATGTAGTCAACCCGGATGAAATTGTAGAGGAATACGGTGCTGATACCATGCGCCTTTACGAAATGTTTATAGGTGACTTTGAAAAAGCTGCTCCGTGGAATTCCACCGGTATAAAAGGCTGCCGCCGTTTTATTGAACGTTACTGGAACTTACAGGATATTATCTGCGAAGAAAAAGGCGTTAGAAAAAGTCTTGAAATTTCATTTAATAAGGCAATTAAAAAAGTTGGCGAAGACATTGAAAACCTCAAGTTTAATACTGCAATTGCAACTTTAATGTCTTTAATGAATGACATTTCAAATGTAGGTTCAATTACTCGTGATGAATATAAAGTTTATACGATTTTGTTGTGTGCTTTTGCCCCTCATGTTACAGAAGAGGTATGGCATTTACTGGGAAACGACGGATTTGTATGCGAGCAAAACTGGCCTAAGTATGATGAAGCGAAATGCTTTGAAGATACGGTTGAAATTGCTGTTCAGGTAAACGGAAAAGTACGTTCTCATATTAAAGTAAACATTGATATACCTAAAGATGATGCAATTGCTGCTGCAAAAGCAGATGAAAAGATAGCATCAGAAATTAATGGTAAAAATATAATTAAAGAAATTTTTGTTCCTAAGAAACTTGTAAATATCGTAGCAAAGTAAAAATTCAATGGAAAATTAAAGTGTCATTGGTTTTAAAACCAATGACACTTTTTTTGACTAATGTGATAGCAATTTTGTAAGTTTACCCAGCTTTATAGAACTTGCAGGGAGAGAGTTTTGGTTATTTAAAAAGTGCGTAATATGTAATATAAAGTAAAGAGCTGAACGGTAATAATTGCCGGTATTCCATACATAAATTTTTTGTGCTGTGTTTTATGGTGGATTGCATACATAGTTAAAAGCATGAAAACTGAACCACCGAGTGCCGAAATCAACAGCAGTACGTTTTCAGGTATGCGGCTGCGGTGCTTTTTCGCATTGTATTTGTCAATTACTGTCACAATAACTGCAATAAAATTAATAATAATCAGGTAGTAAATCAAATATATATAAGTAGGCATGTCTTATCCCTTCTTTCAAAATAATTTTGATCCACAGTTAGGGCAGTATCTTGCATTGGGGTCAACTGTACATCTGCAGTTGGGGCAAATCTTTGCAGTAGATCCTCTAAATGCATATATTTTATCTCTGTTTACTTCTGCATAATAGTCTTTTTCCAAACGCCGGCCTTCGTCTTTCTCCAGTTCATATACAGAACCGCATTTTGTACATGATATGAAGTACCTTTTATTAAATCTAAATAATGGTATAAAAAATAATGTAACCTGTTCAAAGGTGCAGGTTAAAGCGGCCATAGTTGAATTTTGACCGCAACAAGGAAAAAATGAGCACTTTCTTACCCTTAAATCAGCAGCACCGCTTGTTATCCCCATTGCAAGAAACATTTAATTGCCCCCAAGCTTTTTAATTAAATTTTATCGTACACTATTAGTACAATTCTGTCAAATAATTTCTAAATATAAAAAGCTATTGAAGTTTGAAAAAAGGTGTATGAGTATTAAACATGGAAAGGATTGATATTTATGGTTATAAAGCTGTTTCACAGGCACAGTGTTTTTTCATGTGTTTGTATTCTTGCTTTGGCGGTATCGATAACTATGGCGGTGAATTTCGGGAGTGCGAGAATGAATGCAAAGGCAAGTACGGAAAAGCCAAAAAGCACTGTTTCAGAAAGCTCTCAAGCTGTTATAGCACCGGTTAAGGCATCGTCGCCAAACGAAATGCGGGCAGTGTGGGTTCCGTTTATGAGCATTGATATGAGCAGGGAAGAAGACAAAAGCGAAAAAGCTTTTAAAAAGAAATTTGACAATATTGTTTCAGGGGCTAAAAAATGCGGAATGAATACATTAATAGTTCATGTTCGTCCATACGGAGACGCGCTTTACAAGTCCTCATATTTCCCATGGAGTCATATTGTAGGTGGAACACAGGGCGTTAACCCGGGTTATGATCCACTTGCATATATGGTTGAAGCTGCTCACAAACAAGGAATGCAGTTTCATGCATGGATTAATCCGCTTAGAATACAGCTTTCGGGTACACCTTCAATAATCGCACAGGATAATCCGTTAACTAAATGGAAAAATGACGTCTCAAAAAAAGATTGGATTGCAACAAACGGAGACGGAAAATATTATAATCCCGCATACTCTCAAGTAAGAAAGCTTATTGCTGACGGTGCACAGGAAATTGCAAAAAATTATGATGTTGACGGTATCCAGTTCGACGATTATTTCTATCCGACACAGAACCCGGAATTTGATAAGACAGCTTATGACAATTATAGTAAATCTGCATCTAAAAACGGTAAACCTTTAAGCCTTATGGAGTGGCGGCGCGGTAATATTAATGCGTTGGTTTCTCTTGTTTATAGTGAAATAAAAGCGGTTAATCCTAATATATCTTTCGGTATTGCACCACAGGGCAATGTGCAAAATGATCTTAACATGGGTGCGGATGTTAGTACATGGTGCAGTGTAAAAGGATATGTAGATTACATATGTCCACAGCTATATGTGAATTTTGATAATCCTGTTTTACCGTTCGACTCTGCGGCACAAAATTGGCATAAGCTTGTCAAGAATACTAATGTAAAACTATACTTGGGTCTTGCTGTATATAAAAGCGGCTCCGACGCTGACAACGGTACATGGAAGAAATCAAATAATATTTTAGCTCAACAAGTTAATGTTGGACGAAAAACCAATTGTGACGGATTTATGTTTTATTCGTGGGATTACTTAAATAAAGACCAAACAAAGGAAGAGGTACAAAATGTAATGAAAGTTCTTAATTCATAGAAAAAATTGACGCCGTACTTGGGTACGGCGTATTTTCTAAATTATTTCTCCTACGCAAAAGTCACTCAGTGCTTCCTTAATACGTACTTGTAATATTTCACCGCTGATATTTTTACCGCTTGGCGCTGTTACAGGCGTGTAATTTTCAGTATATCCCTCATATACACCCTTTTCACACTCTCTTTCAAACAGTACAGGTTCGGTTAATCCAACCTGTTTTTTAAAGAAGTCTTCCTTAGTTTTTTGTGTTAGTTCTATCATCATATGACTTCGTCTTTCTTTTTCAGCTTGAGTAATTTGGTCGGGGGCATCATTTGCTTTTGTTCCGGGACGGCGTGAATATGCAAAGACATGAACTTTTGCAAAACTTATTTTTTTGGCGAATTCAAGGGATTTGGTAAACTCCTCCACTGTCTCTCCCGGAAATCCAACCATAATATCTGTTGTTATTGCAGCGTTTGGAAAAACTTTTCTCAGGTTTCTTACAATAGTTAAATATTCTTCGGAATTATAATGCCTGTTCATACGCTTTAACGTTTCGTCACATCCGCTTTGTAAAGACAAATGAAATTGTGGGCACAGTTTTTTTTGTTTGCTTAAACGTTTAATTACATCCTCACTAAGCTGTTCGGGTTCAAGTGAACCTAATCTTACACGAGATATGTTTTCCGGCTTACAAGCCGTCTCTACAGCGTCACAAAGGTGTAAGCCAATGTCCTGTCCGTATGCCGATAAGTTTATTCCGGTTAATACTACTTCTTTATATCCGTTTTCAGCGATAGAATTAATTTCACTCGTTAAATCCTCTAATGGCTTTGAACGGACTCTGCCGCGGGCATAGGGGATAATACAGTATGAACAGAAACGGTTGCATCCATCCTCAATTTTAACAAAAGCTCTCGTTCGCTCAAAAAAATTGTCTACTTTCATAGCTTCAAATTTTTGATTGTTGTTATGAGGAATAATATCTATCACTCTTTGATGTGAAGAAAGATATTTCATAATATCGGGAAGAAGTGATGCACGGTTGGAATTTCCCAGTACAACGTCAGCTTCATGCAAAGCTTCGGCATCTTCGGGAAAAGCTTGAGGCATACAGCCCGTCAATACAATGACTGCATCCGGATTTTTTCTTTTAGCTCTATGAACGGTTTGACGAACCTTATGGTCACTTGTCGATGTTACAGTGCAGGAATTTATTATTACAACGTCAGCCTTTTCTTTTGGGTCACATGCGGTAAATCCGCCAACAACAAGTTGATTGAGCATAGCTTGAGATTCATATTGATTAACTTTGCACCCAAGGGTAATTACAGAAACTTTCATTTTTTTCACCTTATCAATTTGAATATTTAATTTTTCATTTGTGCAAAATGTATGTTTATATTTAATATTGACCAAATTTAAAAATTAAGATATCATATTTACTGTATTGTAAATATGGAGGTAATCATATGTACACGACGACCATTCTTTTATCAAGCATTGAAGCTGTTAAAAAATTTGTCACTTTGACAAATAGCTACCCATTTCAGATAGTCCTCACTTCAGATAAATACAAAATTGATGCAAAATCTATAATGGGTGTTTTTAGCCTTGATTTGTCCAAGCCTGTTACACTCGAGGTTGAAAATGGCGAAGCGGCTGAAGAGTTTATCTTAAAGCTCGATCAATTTAAGCCCCAGCCACAGAAGAAATACTGAGAATAATTTTTACCGAATAAAACAGTCCGTTTAACGGGCTGTTTTTTATTTATCTAATTTTTCGGCAAGTTCAGACCACCTAATAAACAGTTCGTCATTTTCTTCTTTTAATTTGGTTATCTTTTTAGTAATTTTCATAGCGGCTTCATAATCGCTTGCATTGTTGGGACTTGAAAGCTCAGTTTCCAATTCGGATAATTTAGTTTCTATTTCCTCAATTTCGCTTTCATAATGCCTTAATTTAGCCTTCTTTTTGCGAATATAAGCTTGTTTTTCCTTTTGAATTTTATAATCGTTTGGCTTTTTATGATTATAATTTTCTGAATTTAAAATCTTGGAAGGCCTGTGTTCAATATAATTATCGTAATTACCGATATACTGTTCAACTCCACTTTCGTCGAAGCAATAAATTTTATCGGCAATTTTATTTATTAAATATCTATCGTGAGATACAATAAGCAGGGTTCCTTTATAACTTCTTAAAGCCGACTCGAGTGCTTCACATGAACCAATATCCAAATGGTTAGTAGGCTCGTCCAATAATAGGAAATTAGCGCGTGATAACATTAAACGTAAAAGAAGAACTCTCGCACGTTCGCCTCCGCTTAAGACAGATACTGATTTAAAAACATCATCGCCCTTGAACAGAAAGACTGCAAGTGCATTTCTTACTTCTGTTTGTGTCATTTTGGGGTAGCAGTCCCAAATTTCGTCGATTACGGTTTTTTCAGGGCTTAAATTAGCCTGTATTTGGTCGTAATATCCTGTTTCAACCCCTGCACCGAACCGAATATTTCCATTGTCCGGGGAATAAATACCTAATAGTGTTTTAAGAAGGGATGTTTTACCGCACCCGTTAGGCCCTATTAAGAAAACTCTTTCACCGCGGTGTATCTCAAGATTAACATTTTGAAACAGTCTTTTATGTTCAAACCCCAATGATAGATTTTCTGTAGTAAGAACATCGTTGCCGCTTCGTCTGTTAATATCAAAATTAAAATTAATAGTTTCCGGTTCAGCATCCGGCTTTTCAAGTGTCTTTTCAAGACGGTCAATTACTTTTTGTTTGCTTTCGGCTTTTTTGATACTTTTTTCTCGGTTCCATTGCTTTTGCTGAGTAACAATATGTTCAATCCTGCTAATTTCTTTTATTGTATTGTCGTACTTTCTTTGTGCAGATAAGTTATTTTCAGCTTTTTGTGAAATATAATCCGAGTAATTTCCTTTAAATAAAGTTAATTTCTGATTTTCAATTTCAAATGTTTGGTTTGTAATTTTATCTAAAAAATAACGGTCATGAGAGATTACGACAAACGAACCTGTATATGTACGCAAAAAGTCCTCAAGCCATTCAATAGAATCAATATCAAGATGGTTTGTAGGTTCGTCAAGCAAAAGAAGATTAGCACCGCTTAGCAGCATTTTTGCAAGCTGAAGTTTTGCTTTTTGTCCGCCGCTTAAATAGGCTATCGGCATACCAAGTTCGCTTTCTTTAAACCCAAGTCCTAAAAGTGTAGACTTTGCGCGGCTTTTACATGTAAGACCACCGTTATTGACATAATGTTCGTTCATTGAAACCTGTTTCTGAATAAGGCTGTCTATGTTTTTAGGTTTTGTCTGCAGCTTAATATTAATTTCTTCTAAATCTTTTTCAAGTTGAAGAAGATCTGCAAATACTGTAAGAACTTCATTGTATGCACTTTTGTCAAGGTCGCGGCATACGTGCTGTTCCATGTACCCTAACTTAGTTTTGTTAGATTTTATTATATTACCATTATCCGGATAAATTTCACCCGTTAAAAGCTTTAGCAATGTTGTTTTGCCGCAGCCGTTGACTCCGACAAGACCGATATGGTCGTTTTCTTGTATTTCGAAAGATACACCGCTGAAAATTTCGTCAGTGCCAAATGATTTTGTTAAATTGCTTGCGTTTAGCAAACCCATGAAAAAATTCTCCCTATATGTAAAGTGCGGAGCGAATCTGCCCCGCTCAAATATTATAATGAAATTTCAAAGTAAAATCAAGCATACTTACAAATGCCTCTTTAATTCGTCAATATTTCTTTGCTCGTTCGTAAGGAAATCCTCTGCCATTTTTTTAACTTCTGTGTCAGCCCCATCGAAACGGTTGAGCTTTTTGTTTACATCTATAATCCCCATTGCAGTTCCGGTAATCATTAATTCAGCGATATGTTCCGGCTTTTTGTTCATCATTGTGTTTAATCTTATTGAACTGCGGATCATGGCTTTTTTGAAATTATCTTCATGTTGTGGAAATCCTCCATTATAATGAAGTAAATTTTTAACTTTGTGAGATGTCGTTTTGTAATCGAAATACTGTTGAGCTACCTGTCTGCGCAGGTGTCTGTCTTTTACATTGGAAAATATCAGCTTGGTCGCTTCCATTCCTATTGACGTTGTTTTATATATTCCATTAAGAAGTGCTGAGTTTTCATTTTCCATATCGTTTCCTCTTTTTCACTTTGTTTTTTATGTTAAATAAGAGATAATATACATAACTATCTTATCCATTTTTGAAAAGTTTAAACTGGACATTTCATTAAAGCGAATATATAATTTATTTAATAGAGGTGATGCTTTGTGCATTCAGGTATTTCAACGGCTTGTTTATATCCAATGGAGTTGGAAAAGGCACTTCCTGCTCTTATATCAATGGATTTCCACATGTTTGAGGTGTTTATTAATACAATAAGCGAATTAAGGCCAAAATTTATTAGGGAATTGAAAAAAATGATAGATGAAAGCGGAAGCACTGTAAAATCTATTCATCCATTTACTTCGGGCTTTGAAAGTTTTCTTCTTTTTTCTGATTATGACCGCCGATTTAACGATGGTCTTGATTTTTATAAGTGGTATTTTCACGCTGCAAATATGTTGGGTGCGAAAATTTTAGTCTTGCACGGTCAACGTAACGATAAACGCAGCAGAATAAGTGAAACAGAATATTTTGAGCATTATGCAAGACTTTTTGAATTGGGAAATTCATTTGGTATTACAGTTGCACAGGAAAATGTAAATTTATTCCGAAGTGAAGATCCACTTTTTATTTCACGCATGAAAAAATATTTAGATGGCAAATGTGCTTTTGTACTTGATATTAAACAGGCGGTAAGAGCGGGAAAGAACCCTTTTGCCATGTGTGACGCAATGGGGGATAGGCTTGTTCATGTTCATATAAACGACAATATGCCGGGAAAAGATTGTTTACTTCCCGGAAGAGGAGATATGGATTATAATTTACTTAAGCAAAAACTTCAGAACTTTGGATATAACGGTGATTTAATTATCGAGGTATATCGAAAAAATTTTATTGAAATGAATGAACT
>DHNU01000038.1:319-3778 GCA_002407645.1 Ruminococcaceae bacterium UBA5408 | reverse complement strand
GGTCTTGTGACATTTGTGGCACCCCCTGTCAAACTCATGAAAAAAACGCTTGATGCGGCAGGCAAAAATGATGAAGAAAAGGCGGCACAGGCGCAGAATTATCTTATATATAGCTGCTGCCCGGAAGTAAAAAATCATTACAAAGAGCTTATGAAGGCCTATGAAGTAAAAATACCGTCTGATTTAGTAGATGCTCTTTTTAATGCACAAGAGCAGCAAGAAATAATGAAAAATTTGATGGAAATGTCGGGATTTGATATTAAGGCGATGCAAGAACAAATAAAAAACTCATAGAGGAAAACAATTGGTGGGGTACAATTGCTTTCTATGTTGTCAAAGGAGTAGATCCTAACAGATTTGTAGATATAAGTGAAGAAGAAAAAATATTTTATATAGAAGCCAAAAATCGGTATGAAGAAAAGATATATAAAATTATAAGCAAAGTTTTAGAGGCTTTCTAACAAAGGATAAAAGAGAAGGAACGGAGGAAGAATGTTCAACTGGTTTACAATGGATTAAGGATACCGGAAGCTGATAAAGTGAATCCCTTAATTTTGTTTTCTAACTACAGGTAAAGTATTTTTAAACATAGTCTTTGCGTTATCGTCAGCAAATGGTAAATAAGTTTCTACAAACAAATCATCATTGTTTATATAACCCCCTGTATGATGTATTGCAGGTAGTACAGTCCTAAGTCTTCTTCCTGTCGGTTTATGTGCCCACACTGTAAATCCAAATAACCCCTCTTCAATATTTGACCATAGATATATGTTCTATTCTTATATAAAAAAATTAAGGATAAGAGATATAAGGTAACATCAATTATTGAAGTGCTGAAATATTTTAAAATGGAAGATATGTGGGATATAAATGCTATATACAGGTTAAGAGATGAAGATATAAAGTATATGAAAGATGATTGCTAATTTGATACTTAATGGAAAAATATTCTCCGATTTGATATAATGTGATTATTGAAGGGGGGATATTTTTATGGGTTTAACTTTTAGAAAGTCTATAAATTTAGGGAAGCATATAAAATTAAATTTAAGTAAAAGAGGCCCAAGTTTGAGTGTACATGGTTCAAAACGAGGGAGCATTAATTTTAATAAGCAAGGTATGAGAACTACTATTGGATATGGCGGATTACAATATAGAAAACAAGTACCATGGAACAAAGCAGAAAGTAAAAGACAGCTTAAAAGCCTTAAAAAGCAAGAACAAAACAGAGAATTAAAGAAGACATTCTCAAAATACCCCTTTGCTGTATCTATTTATTTTATAATTACATTCGCATGTATGTTTATTACATTTTACACATTTACATTTAAAAAAGAATTTATTGTATGGCTGATTAGTACTATTATATATTTAGGCTATATAACAAATAAAAAATAAATAGATAGAGAGGGAGATTTATCATGTATAAAAAAGTATTATGCTTATTCGTAATTAGTTTATTTGTTCTATCTTTTGCTGGATGCGGTGATTCTGGAGAAAAGAATTCATCTAAGACTGCGTCACCGACCAAAACTGTACAAAAATCCAAACCCAAAAAAGCAGATTTGCAATCTTTGGTCGCCAAAAACTTCAAAGATGGCAAAATCGTGAAAAGCGACAATGAATTGACAATACAATTTACAGGAAATAACGTCAGCCCAAACATGATGGTTACCGGTGGAATCCCTGACTGTATGAAAGGCTTGAATGCAGTATATAAAAATAGCGATTTTAAAAAATTCAGCCTTATCCATATAAGTATAATGGGGACATTCACTGATAAATATGGGAAGCAAAGCAGAGATAGGGCAATCACGTTTACGTTTGACCAAAGTGAGTTGCAAAAGGTAGAAAATTTTATGGCATTGACACCTGAGCAATTTATTGCACTTGAGGGTCAAAACAGAACATGGATAAATGTCGCAGTCAGGCCAGAACTATCCCAAGATAAAATAAATTTATTACAACCGCCAGAATCAGAAGATGTGGAAGGCGAACAATAATATATAATATTTCAAAGCTTGTAACTTTATGTTATGGGCTTTTTTATTTTGCAAAAAATAATTGGAAGTGATGATATGGCAAAGCAAATATCTACTGTTTTAAATCTAGTAAACCATTGGTCAAACCCTATGCAGGCTTGTGTAAGAAGCACTTTGGGTTTTACTCAAGTGACAAAAAATGCCACAGCTATAACTAAAGCACTAGATAAAGACGGAAGCAGGGCTGTAAGAAATTATGCCAATGAAGTAGAACATTTGCACAACCGTGTAAGAACTGCTGGAAGTGGTATAAGCACCTCCTTTAAAAACATGGCTAGGAGTGCTATTACCTTTGGCTTAGGTTTAGCCAGTGGACTTAATTTGAAAAGTATGATCGCAAATGCAACAGCAGCACAAAAAGCTACGGCACAAATGAGCACTGTTTTGAAATCCACAGGTGGTGCAGCAGGATTAACCAAGAAACAGTTATTAGATTTGGCTGCAGCACAGAGCAAGGTAACTACTTATTCTAAGGGCGCCAATATAGCAACAGAGAATTTATTACTTACCTTTACAAATATAAAGGGTAGTGTTTTTAAGCAAGCATTAGTTGCCGTAAATGATATGTCTACAGCTTTGGGGCAAAGTACCAAGGCTTCGGCGATTCAGTTAGGTAAAGCCTTGAACGATCCAATCAAGGGTGTAACGGCACTCGGAAGAGTGGGTGTTAATTTCACATCTGGTCAGAAAAATATGATAAAAAGCCTTGTCCAAACCGGGCAAACTGCGAAAGCACAACAAATAATCCTAAGTGAGGTAAGTAAAGAGTTTGGGGGTAGTGCTGCCGCGGCGGCAAAAACTATACCAGGTCAAACGGCAATTATAAAAAATACATTCACTGGATTGGGAGCCAGCATTGCAACAACAGTTATACCATATCTTTATAAATTTACAACTTGGTTGGGTGAAGAAATCCCTAAAGGCACAACAATTGTTCAAAAATATTTGCCAGGAATATCGAAGGTAATAACAAATATCGTAAAACAAGCCGGACCTGTTATAACTGGAATTGCAAAAGATGTTGGAGGCATTGTATTACAATTGATACCTAAATTCGGAGGCTCAACACAAAACTTAGGGAAAACTATAACAGCCCTTGTAACAGGTCCACTATATGGGTTAAGAGATGTACTGGACTATTTGAAGAATCATATGGGGCTTACTAGGGTAGCATTAACTGGCTTTATAACGGCCATAGGAACTATAAAAATCACCAAGACCATTACTGATATGGGACAATTTATTAAATCATTTAGAGATGCAAAAAAAGCAATAGATGATGCCAGAAAAGCTACAGGAAATCTTTCAATTGTACAAAAGGTTGGGGGCGGATTCTCTAAAATTGGGAGTTCTATAAGAGCAAGTCTTCCTACATTTACAGATTTAAGAATAGCGGCTTCTTATGCAGGAAATGCGG
>DHNU01000038.1:0-257 GCA_002407645.1 Ruminococcaceae bacterium UBA5408 | reverse complement strand
TTGGGGGCGGATTCTCTAAAATTGGGAGTTCTATAAGAGCAAGTCTTCCTACATTTACAGATTTAAGAATAGCGGCTTCTTATGCAGGGAATGCGGTAAAAAAGGTAGGTGTTAATATCGGTGCTGGATTTAGTAAAGGTATAAGCTCCGTAAGAACTTTAGGATCTAATTTATTAGGTGTAGGTAAAAATGCACTTATAGCGGCGAAAAATGTTGCTTTAATGGGTTTGGGAATAGCAAAGCAAGGAGCAATATTT
>DHNU01000036.1 GCA_002407645.1 Ruminococcaceae bacterium UBA5408 | reverse complement strand
TGAAAGAAACGGTATAATATATAGTATTGTTTGCGGATATTCACACAAAGGGGATTATCAGAATGAGTATGGTTATTTCCATTTCAAATCAGAAAGGCGGCGTCGGAAAAACAACAACTACCTGCAACTTGGCGGCAGGACTTGTTAAAAAAGGATACCGCGTTTTAATAATAGATATGGACCCCCAGGGTAATTTGGGGTTTTGTGTCGGCGCTGAAACCGAAACGAGTGCAACAATTTATGATGTACTGAAAGGTGACGTAAAAACTCAGTTTGCAATTCAAAAAACAGATACAGCCGATGTTATCATATCGAGTATTTTACTTAGCGGAATTGAGCTTGAGTTTACGAATACCGGAAGGGAATATTTACTTAAAGAGGCTATCAAACCCATTCTCGAAAATTATGACTTCATACTGTTAGATACACCTCCCGCTCTTGGAATTTTAACAATTAATGCATTTACGGCTTCAGATATCATTGTAGTACCGATGCTTTCAGATATTTTCAGCCTTCAGGGAATTTCCCAGCTTTACGAAACAGTTGAACGTGTAAAAAAATACTGCAATCCGAACCTTACAATTGCAGGAATACTTTTAACAAAATTTAATCCGCGTACTCTTTTGGGAAGAGAAATACGCGGAACTGCTGAACTTATAGCAAAGGATTTGAATATTCGCGTGTTTGATACTTACATAAGAACCAGCGTTGCGGCAAGTGAAGCCCAGTCCGTCCAGCAAAATATTTTGGATTATTCACCAAGGAATAATATTGCTAAAGATTATCTGAAATTTACAGATGAACTGCTGGAAAAGGAGGCTTAAAAGCAGTAATGGGAAGGTCTAAAAAAGAAATTGACAAAGAACTGATGTATAAAAAGCTTATGCCGTCTGCAAAAAAAACAACAAAATCAGTACAACAGGAAGAGGTTGCAGAAGAAATTCAGCCTAAAAGGCCGGAAATAAATAGTAAACCCGAACCGCCGATGAATTTTCACCGTGCTATAATGCGCCGCGAGGTCGGCATACCTGTAATGGACACCCAGCAAACTGTTATTGTCAATGCAATGGAAAGTGTCGTAATTGAAAAACTTGACAGTGCTTTATCAAGGTTTAAATGCTGTAAATGTGACAGGTGTAAAAAAGATATTGTAGCTTATGCCCTTAACAGACTGGAGCCGAAATACATGGTTTTGTATAAAGGACAGCCGGTTCCTGATTTTGACCCTCAGACAAATGCACAGGTTGTTACGGCGGTTATAAAAGGTATTTTAGCTGTTCGCGCTCACCCAAGGCATTAAAAAATCAAATATGTAAATAATAAAAAAAGCAGAGATTTTAAAAGAAATCTCTGCTTATATTTTTTGTTGATTTTAATTAATATTTCATTAATTTATTAGAATAATAATAATGACATATAAAATTGAAAGGGACTTGCTGTGATACATGGAAAAAGATAAATATTATACTGAAAAACGGCGCAGGCGAGTTAAGTTGATTTTTAATCCGGCTGCAGGTTCATCCGTTGCTTCATCTATACAGCTTATGGATGTTATAAATTTGCTGCAGGCATGGAAATTTGTTCCCGAGGTTTTTATAACCAAAAAAGACAGCGATTACGGTAAAATGGTTAAGGATACTCTCTTACAGGGAGTTAATTTTTTTGTTGTTTGCGGTGGCGACGGTACTGTATCCGCAGTTGCAAAGGAAATTATTGGGCTGCCTGCCACTCTTGGAATAATTCCAAAAGGAACACAGAATAATGTTGCAAGAAGTCTTAACATACCCGAAAATTTAGAACAAGCTGTTGCCATTCTACGTGAAGGAAGACGTATAAAGGCAGATATGGGTCAGGCTGATTGCGACAAAGTTGCCGTTCCTTTTTTAGAGGTTTGTTCTGTTGGGCTTATGTCGTCCCTTTTTTCCGCGGGAGACGATATTCAGCATGGACATTTGGAAAGACTGGGGGACTTTTTAGGTACATTTGTAAATTCCACACCGTCGCAAATAAGACTTAAACTTGAGGATAAAAACGAAATTGTAAGAATGGGACATGTTGTCATTGTTTCTAATATGCCGTATATCGGTCGTCACTGCAATGTAGGTAAAAAGAATGCATACAGCGACGGTCTGCTTGACGTTATGTTGTTTTCAAGTTTAAACAAAATGGATTTACTCGGTTGTGCATTTAAAGGCAGAAAAATTTCCGAAACCAATGACCCGTGTATTCAGCACTTTTTTGTTCATAAAGCAGAGATTGAAACAAAACCCGAGATGCAGATAATGGCTGACGGGGTTATTTTGGGTAAGGGCAGTGTGAAAATAGAGGTTAAGCATCATTCGGTGGCGGTAATGACAATTCCAAGCAAAACAAAGAATAAGAGTTTGAGGGAAGCGGCTGATGAGTAATGTTGACAATGAAAATCCGAAAAAAAACAAGCTAAATATATATTGTAAAATAATCAGTAAAATCCGTCATCTTCATCCGATATTCTGGCTTTTGATTATAATAACCGCTCTTGCTTTTTTCGTAATTTTTGTGCCAAAAACATTTTGGCATCACATTTGGGTTACACTTAAATCACACTATATACTTTTAAGTATGATTTTGATTTTCTGCCTTGTTGCGGTTTCTCTTGTATGGACTGCGGGGCAAAGCATTGATTCGGTGGTTTTTTCATTTTTTAATAAATACGGAAAACGTCCGCTTTGGCTTGACAGAACAATGCTGATAATTACGGAAATAGGCAACGGAATAGTAACCGTTATATTAGCTATTGTACTGTTTTTTGCTGTAAATGAGCATCTCGCCTATGATTTTATTTTAGGCACTTTAACACTGTGGCTTGTTGTCGAACTTATTAAATCGCTGATACGAAGACCAAGACCGTATTCATACCTTAAAGATGTCCGTGTTGTTGGGACGCAGGCACGTGGAAAATCATTCCCCAGCGGACATACGAGTCAGGCTTTTTATATGTCGACACTTTTGGTTCAGTATTTTAAAGGAAATATAATAATTTCTGTAGGACTTTACATTGTTGCCATATTGGTAGGTATGACCCGTATGTATATGGGGATGCATTACCCTCGTGACGTTCTTGCAGGAGCAGTGTTAGGAACTTTTTGGGGCTTTATCGGAGTTGTTATAAACTCCGTAATATTTAGACTTATAGGGGCTTAAAGCTCCTATTACATAGTTTTGTTATCTTCTTTTAGATTTTTTATTAAACTTACCATTTCAAGTGCGGAAAGAGCGCAGTCAAAACCTTTATTTCCTGATTTTGTTCCTGCTCGTTCAATCGCCTGTTCAATATTTTCTGTTGTCAGAACCCCGAACAGAACAGGAACGCCTGTATTAAGAGCTGTTTGTGCTACTCCTTTTGATACTTCATTGCATACATAGTCATAATGTGAAGTAGAGCCTCGAATTACTGCACCAAGGCAGATTATCGCATCATATTTTTGAGATTTTGCCATTTTTTGAGCAATAAGCGGTATTTCAAATGCTCCCGGCACCCAAGCTACATCAATATTGTTGTCATCTACATCGTGCCTTTTTAAACAATCAAGAGCGCCGCTTAGCAATTTCGAGACAATAAATTCATTGAATCTTGCCGCAACTATACCTATTTTTATATTATCCGCTGTTATTTTTCCTTCAAAGATATTCATTACAATTACTCCTTATAATTTTATATGATATTTAATATGTGACCCATTTTTACTTTTTTTGTTTCTAAATAGAAAGCATCATCTTTTTGAGGCTCAATTTCAATAGGAACGCGTTCAATAATCTTCATACCAAAATCAGATAATCCGTAAATTTTGGATGGGTTATTTGTTAAAAGACGCAGCTCTTTTACCCCTAAGTCGGATAAAATCTGAGCTCCGGTACTGTATTCACGCAAATCCGGCTCAAAGCCAAGCTTTAAATTAGCTTCCACTGTATCAAAACCTTGGTCTTGCAGCTCGTAAGCACGGAGCTTGTTTATAAGTCCTATTCCTCTGCCTTCCTGACGCATATAAAGCAAAATTCCCCGTCCCTCTCCAGCTATCATCTGCATGGACTTTTGCAGCTGCTGACCGCAGTCACAGCGCATAGAGCCGAAAACATCGCCTGTAAGACATTCTGAGTGTACGCGGCATAGAACGGACTTACCGTCGCCGATTTCACCCATTACAAGCGCAACATGATGTTCTCCATTGATTCTGTTTATGTATCCATACGCAGTAAAGCCGCCGTATTCAGTCGGAAGTTTTGTACACGCAACCTGTTTTACGAGTTTTACATTTTTTCTTATATAATCCTGTAAATCTTTAATTGTAATAATTTTTAAATTATGTTTATGAGAAAATGCCAACAGCTCCGACGTCCTCATCATAGTGCCGTCGCTTTTCATTATTTCACAGCAAAGTCCGCATTCTTTAAGTCCCGCAAGTTTCATAAGGTCAACTGCAGCTTCAGTATGTCCGTTTCTGACTAAAACTCCGCCTTCCTTTGCTGTAAGAGGAAACATATGCCCCGGTCTGCGAAAATCTTCGGGCTTTACTTGGTCTTCTACACTTTTCAGTGCAGTTATTGAACGTTCATACGCGGATATACCGGTGGATGTGCTTACATGGTCAATTGAAACTGTAAAAGCAGTGCAGTGATTATCGGTGTTTTCGTTTACCATTTGAGGAAGTTCGAGCTTTTTTGCTATTGTCGAACTCATAGGCATACAAATTAATCCTTTTGCGTGAGTAGCCATAAAGTTAACATTTTCAAGTGTTGCAAATTCAGCGGCGCATATAAGGTCGCCCTCGTTTTCGCGGTCGGGGTCGTCGGTAACTACAACCAATTTTCCGCTTTTAATGTCCTCTAAAGCTTCTTTAATTGTGTTAAACATGATTTATCCTCCTAAAAGCCGTTTTCGGCTAAAAATTTAAGACTTATTGTGTTTCTTTTATCCCTATCATTTGGCATTGGCGTCATTAATTTTTCTAAATATTTGGCAATGATATCATTTTCAAGGTTTACTGTATCTCCCGTGTTTTTTTGAAGAAATGTCGTGTGTTGGAAAGTATGCGGTATTACAGAAACTCTGAAACTATCATTAAATACATTTGTAACTGTAAGACTTATTCCGTCTATCGCAATTGAACCTTTTTCTACAATGTAGAGAAGTGTTTTTTGATTTGTTTTTATATCTATCAATACCGCATTGCCCTCTTTTTTAATGTTTGATATTATGCCTGCTGAATCTATATGTCCCGTAACAATATGCCCGCCAAATCTGCCGTTTACAGACATAGCGCGTTCCAAATTTACTTTACTTCCCGTTTGTATATTGCGAAGAGAACTTCTCCGCAAAGTTTCGGGCATTACGTCAACTGTGAAGTACGATTGGTTAAAGTAGGTTACAGTTAAACAGATACCGTTTACTGCGATACTGCTGCCCAAATTTGTATCTTTTAAAATCTTTTCAGCTTCTATACTAAGCTCCATTGACTTTATGCCTTTTTTTACGGAATAAACGGTTCCGATTTCTTCAATAATTCCTGTAAACAAACTAACACCTCCTTTTACTTTAGATTGTATTCCAACAGAATGTCTTCACCCAAAGCTGTTATTTTATGTTTTTCTCCTGTGACTGCTTTGGAAATTTCGTCTATACCTTCGCCGCCTACAGGTGTTTTTGAAATAGAACCTCCGAAAATTTTAGGTGAAATATAAGCCTGCACTTTATTTACAATATTACTTTGAAGTGCGCTGTAATTAAGCTGTGCGCCGCCTTCCAAAAGGATACTGTCTATTTCCATTTTTCCGAGCTTACCCATTAAATCGTTTAAATCAACGTGCCCATTTTTATTTTGCACATTAATTATTTTTATTCCCAGTTCCAAAAGACGGTCTATCTTTTCTTTATCGTTTGAAACAGCTGCGACATATGTAGGAATTTCTTTTGCCGTTATTGCAATTTTTGAGCTTAAAGGAAGCCGTAAATTGCTGTCGCAAATTATTCTTACAGGACTTTTTCCACCTTTTATTCTGCAGTTAAGCATGGGATCATCCGAAAGAACAGTATTAATTCCCACCATTATTCCGCTGTATCTGTTGCGTGATTGATGAACATGGTTTCGTGCTTCAGTGCCTGTTATCCATTTGGATTTACCAGTGCGTGTAGCGATTTTTCCGTCTAAAGTCATAGCGTATTTCATTACAACATAGGGTAGGCCTGTTGTAATATAGTGAAAAAACGGCTTGTTGATTTCGTCACATTCGTTTTTTAAAACACCCTCTTTAACTTCAATTCCGTTTTCTCTCAGAATTTGCAATGACTTGGAACAAACAAGCTTGTTTGGATCGCGGGAGCCTATAACAACACGAGAAATTCCGCTTTCGATAATCGCGTCCGTACAAGGCGGAGTTTTTCCGTGATGACAGCACGGTTCAAGCGTAACGTACAATGTTGAACCCTGCGGTGATTGGAAACAATTTGAAATTGCGTTCCTTTCCGCATGTGGCATACCGTATTTTTCGTGAAATCCGTAACCGATTACTTTTCTGTTTTTTACTATAACGGCTCCCACAGCGGGATTGGGATTCACACTGCCGTA
>DHNU01000023.1:12441-25881 GCA_002407645.1 Ruminococcaceae bacterium UBA5408 | reverse complement strand
ATCCGCTATATCAAGCGCATATACAAAGCCCGTACAAGCGGCGTTTACGTCGAAAGCGGGGCAGATTGCGCCAAGCCTTTTTTGTAAAATACACGCAAGCGATGGTGTAAGGTAATCACCGCGAACTGTCGAGCAAATTATAAGGTCGAGTTCTTCGGCTTTAATACCTGCGTCCTTTATTGCTCTCTCTGCCGCTTCAAACGCAAAGTCGGAAATAGTTTCCGATGTTGAAACATATCTGCTTTTTATTCCGGTTCTTGATGAAATCCATTCGTCGGAAGTGTCTATTATTTTCGATAAATCCTCGTTGCTTTTGACGCATTTGGGATAAGCGCTCCCTGTACCGATGATATTAAAACTCATCTTATCCTCCATGTTTTTATTTTTTATGCGGAACAATATTAGTTCCAAGTTCTTCTTGGCGGCTGATATCGATATCACAAGTGCTGTCAGTTATTATTTTTACTACCGTAAATGTCCCTCTTTATTAAATAGATTTTGCGGTTTTATTTTCGAAGAATTTTTGTACAGCGTCAAGACCTTTCACAAACATCGAAAGTTCCTCCGGATTCATTGCAGACATAATGGAATTAACCATTTTATGGTGGAAAGATGAATGTATCTCATTAGCGATTTTCCCTTTTTCTGTGGGGGAAATTCTTACAACTCTCTTGTCCCTGCTGTCCTGTTTGCGTAAAACATATCCTTTTTTCTCCAAAGTATTAATTGTCGTAGTTAAAGTACCCGCTGCTATCCTTTGAGAGTTTGCAATCGACGAAGAAGTGTTGTTTTGTGTTTTTTCCGCGTTGCACACCGCTTCGATAACATGCATTTCCCTTATTGATAAATCATGGGTTTTGCTGGTCTTAAGACTGGCTTCTTCTGTTCTTAAAACTTCGTTGAATACAGTGACCAAAAAATTATTGATTTGTTCATATGCATCTGTCAATGCATTACACCATCCTTAAAAATTACTTTGAAGTTCAAAGCATTATAATGAAATTGAGTGAATTATAGCAAAAAATCCCACGCGTGTCAAGGTACTTTGACTATCAAAGTAAATTATTATACATGAATAGGAATAATAAAGACATAATTATATAGGGGTATCACTTATATCTACCCACTATATTTTGTTAAAAAAGAAAAGAAGCGGGAATAATTCCCCGCTTCTTTAAATATGATTAAATATTTTTTCGGCATAGTGAACCGCTCCCATAGCGTCTTTGGAATAAAAGTCAGCATTTATTTTTTTTGCATACTCGGGGGTTAAAACAGCGCCGCCTACCATGACTTTACAGTCAGGAATTTTTTCATTCAGAAGCTTTATTGTTTCCGCCATATTTACAACTGTTGTAGTCATAAGCGCGCTTAAACCGACGAGTTTTACGTTGTATTTTAATGCAGTTTCGACTATTTTTTTTGGGGGAACATCTTTTCCTAAATCTATTAAATCGTAACCGTAATTTTCAAGCAAAACCTTTACTATATTTTTACCTATATCATGAATATCGCCCTTTACTGTTGCAAGAATGATTTTGCCTTTTTTAATTTGTCCGCCACTGCCGACAGTCTGCCGAATTACTTCAAATGCAGTTTTTGCGGCTTCGGCGCTCATCAAAAGCTGTGGCAGAAATATAATTCCGTTTTCGAAATCCCTGCCAACCTTATCAAGAGCGGGAATAAGGTGGGTATTTATTATTTTGAGCGGTTTTTCTGTTTTAAGGAGCTCTTCTGCTGATTTATAAGAACTTTCTTTAAGCCCTTTAATAATTGCATCGTAAAGGGTACAGCTGTCATTTTTTGCAGGAGGTTCGGATTTTTGGTCTGAATAATGAGAAATATAAGACATACATTTTTCATCTTTACCGCTTAAAGCACAATAGGAATAATATGAATTGAGCATAGCCTTAGAATTTGGGTTGATTATTGCGGCGCTTAACCCGTTTTGCAGAGCCATAAGAAAAAATGCCGCATTGATATTCTCTCTTTGCGGAAGTCCGAAAGATATATTTGATACTCCGAGGGAGGTGTGAACACCTAATTTTTCGGATATCATTTTGAGTGAATTAAGAGTAATTCCCGCATTTTCCTGCCCTGCGCTAATGGTCATTGCAAGCGTGTCGACTATTATATCTTTTCGGTAGATTCCATATTTTTCGGCTGTATTTACTATTTTTTCAGCGATTTTAAAACGTCCCTCAGCGGTATTTGGTATTCCGTTTTCGTCAAGGGTAAGCGCGATTACCGCGCCGCCGTATTTTTTGGCAAGAGGAAAAACAGCTTTCATGGATTCTTTTTTGCCGTTTACCGAATTTATAAGCGGCTTTCCGTTATATATTCTCAAAGCCTGTTCCATTGCGTTTGTGTCGGAGGTATCTATTTGAAGCGGTAAATCGACTACACTCTGAATTTGAGTCACTGCTTGTTTTAAAACTTCTGGCTCGTCTATTTCGGGCAGTCCTGCGTTGACGTCTAAAATATGCACGCCGCTTTGCTGCTGCGAAATAGCTTCACGCAAGATATAATCCATGTCGTTTTCACGCAGAGCCTGTTTAAGCCGCGGTTTCCCCGTTGGGTTGATTCGTTCGCCTATTAAAATCGGTTTATTGCCGAAAACGAAAACCTTTGTAAAAGAAGACACTACGGTAAGATTTTTATTTTTTATAGGAACAGGTGAAATATTTTTACATTCTTTGACCGTTTCTTCGATGTATTTCGGGGTAGTTCCACAGCAGCCGCCGATAATCCAAGCGCCGCCATGTGCAATTTCTTTCATATCATCTGCAAATTCCTGCGGAGTAACGTCAAAAACAGCCTTCCCGTCTATACTTCGGGGCAGTCCTGCATTTGGATTTATGATTATTGGAGCTGAACTGCATTTTACAAGTGAGGGAAGAAAATTTTTCATCTGTTTTGGGCCGAATCCGCAATTTAAACCAAGTGCGTCTACACCCAAGCCCTCCAAAAGAGCGACCGCTGATTCAATGCTGCCGCCGGTTAAGAGTTTACCGCTTTTGTCAATCGCCACAGTTGCAAATACGGGTAGATTTGTGCTCTCCTTTGCCGCAAGAACTGCCGCTTTACATTCGTAAGTGTCGCTCATGGTTTCTATTAAAATTAAGTCCGCCCCTGCTTTTTCGCCGGCAGTTGCCGCCTCTTTAAAAACCGAAACAGCATCTTCAAATTCAAGGTCACCCATGGGCTTCAAAAGTTTTCCCGTTGGGCCGATATCCATTGCGACAAGCGCGCCGTCAGCCGCTTTTTTTGCGATTTTTACAGCGGCTGAAATTAGCTCATATAGAGTAAAACCGCTTGCGCTCAGTTTAATCCTGTTTGCACCGAAAGTGTTTGTTTTAATAATATCCGCACCGGCCGCGAAGTAATCGGAGTGAATTTTTTCAATGATTTCGGGGTGAGTAATATTCCACACTTCGGGAGGTTCCCCAGGGGATAATCCTTTTTCCTGTAAAAGCGTTCCCATGCCGCCGTCAAAAAAGATAATCCGTTTCCCTAATTTTTCAAGTATATTCAGTTTAATCAATCCTTTCTAAAAGGGCAGCTCTTTAACCCGCAGTTTTTGCACTTGGAAGTTACACACCCCTCAATGGTTTTTGTAAGTCCGATAATAGCGGTAACCGATTTTGACGGTACAAGCATATATTCGTCCGTCATGGAAAGCCCTATCCGTTTTTGGCAGTCGAGTGTTTTTATTATTTCACGCTGATACTGAATCGGAAAATCTCCGTACCCGGGGCTGTACCGCGGTTTTAAATAATATCCTTCCTTTCCGTACTGCTTTGCTGTATTATCTTGAAATTTATCGCAGAAACTCTCTATTTTGACAGCGGCGCACGCCTGCATTATCACCGCTTTTGCAATGTCTGTTTTGGATGTTCTCTCCAGAAGAAAATCCGCGTTAGTTCCCAGCGTTGCGGCAAAAAGGACAGCCCTGTCACATCCATTTAAATGTTTTTTTAAGTTTTTGCTTTCTATGTTTAAATTGCCTATAAGGACTCCGCCGTCAATCGTAAGCGGAAAAGTTCGGCTGACAAGTTTTGGCTTTATAACGCTTAATTCCTGCATACACGAGCCGATGGTTTTAAAAGTCCGCTCATCTGCTTTTTTGTTCCCAAACCCGAGGTAGCGCAGAACTTCTTCTGTTTCGTTCATAATATCACCCTGCTTTCTGTGATAACTATTTAAATATCAATATTTATGTGAAAATGTTTCACGTTTACTTTACTTTTTAAATTCATATATTTATGTTATGTGAATGTTTTTCACATAACTTTTAAATCAGCAAATAATTTAGATAATTAAGATATGCATTTAAATGACTTCAAAAATGCATATCTATGCAGTTTATAGGCTTATTCACTTTATTATTTCCGAAAGATTCTCTATAATCTTTCCCGCAATATCCGGTTTGTTCATTGTATAAATGTGAATATTTTTCACATCGCTTGCGATAAGGTCTATTATTTGTTCCGTTGCATAAGCAATACCCGCCTGTTTCATTGCGGAGGTGTTGTCTGCAAATTTATCGACTATGGCTTTAAAGCGCGGAGGTAAAACCGTACCTGAAAGCGAACAGATACGTTTAATCTGATTGCTGTTTGTAACTGGCATTATGCCCGCAACGACGGGTATTTTAATTCCCTTTGCAAGTATTCGGTACAGAAAATTGTAAAGGATATTGTTATCGAAAAACATTTGTGTGGTTAAGAAGTCACAGCCGCAGTCGACTTTCTGTTTTAAATATTCAATATCGTCGTCTTTATGGGTACATTCGATATGCCCTTCGGGGTAACACGCCGCGCCGACACAGAAATCACCGTACTTTTTGATATCCTTTATAAGGTCTGCCGCATAACGGTAATTGTGCGGGGAGGGAAATGCGGAATTTTGCGAAATATCGCCCCTTAAAGCGAGGATGTTTTCAATATTGTTGTTTTGAAGTTCGGAAAGGATTTGCTCGACTTCCTGTTTTGTTGAAGACACACAGGTTAAATGCGCAAGCGCAGGTATATTGTGTTTTTGAATATCAGATGCAATTTTAACAGTATTTGCTGAAGTACCGCCGCCTGCACCGTAAGTTACGCTGATAAAATCGGGATTAAGCAGGGAAGTGGTTTTTACAACTTCTTTGACTTTTCCAAGGTCGCCCGCTTTTTTCGGCGGGAATAACTCACACGAAACCGTAACTTTACCGCTATTTAAGATTTTGCTGATTTTCATCGTATTATGTCCTTTCTAAGGAAAATCAAAAAACCTCGCCTTCTAAGCATATGCTTAAAGAAGACGAGGTTTAAAATCCCCATGTTACCACTTCAATTTGTCCGCTCTTCACAGAAACGAATCTCTAAGGGTATTACAAATTAATGCCTATACCCGCTTTCTATAACGGGAAATCCCGTCGCAGTCTAAACCGAAAAATCGGCATCGGTGCGCAACTCAAGAGCCATTTTCCCCCGTGTTCCGGCTCACTCCCTTTCAGCGCATAAATGCAGGAGTGTCTCTGTGTGCTTTCTTCACGAACTACTTTCTCCGTCACAGTGTTTAAAATATATTTAGACAATAATATCACAAATAAATAATATTGTCAAATAAAAATATAATAAATTGTTAATATTGTTTACTCTCTGTTTGTGCTATGTAATTTCTATTATTAAAATAATGAAAGGGCGGCACAAGGCTGCCCTTTACACATAAGATAAATAAATAAAATGCGGCGTTGTAGGTTCGGTATCGCCCCTGCACCTTGCCGGTAATCAGTCGTCTTCCTTTGTATAATTGTCCGCAAAAGAATGCAGGCTGTCGAAAGAGTTGACATTTTGTTCCTGCTGACAAATCATCTCTTTTACATATTGAGGAAGAGAATTATAGTAGCTGTTAGCTTCGCTGTCTTCTTTAATAAGTTCGTTAAGTCCACTGTATTTTCTCTGCATTGAACTCACCTCCGAAAATAGCTTTTACATATTATTTCAAAATATGTTTTTTACATTAATTTTTCATCATAACAGGCGCGTCCTCCGCCCACGAATTTCGGCCTTGTTCTTGCACAAACTATATTAGCTTCACCAATTTGGGAAACTGAAAGCCGAACCGGAACGGCGACTTTTGCAAGGTGCATCCCGATTAATGTACCGCCGATATCAATTCCGGCTTGTGCTTTAACTTCTTCCACTGCGGCGGGATTTTCAAAATTCTCGTATGCCGCGGTAGCAAAGGAGCCGCCGGCCTTTGGGCGGGGAATGACATTTACAATTTCGAGCCTGTTTTTTAAAGCCGCTTCTTTTTCTATTATAATACTTCTGTTCAAATGTTCACAGCATTGTGCCGCAAGGTATATTCCGTTATTCTTTAAAATGGGATAAATCGCATTAAATACGGAATTTGCTATTTCAACACTCGAAAATGAACCGATTTTATGGCCGCCGATTTCACTTGAGGAACAGCCGATTACCATAATATCATCTTTTTTAAGGTTAGCGGCTTTTATAAGTTCGCTAACGGCAGTTTTTGCCTGCTCTGCAATTTCGTCATACATTATATCAGCTCCGTTTATATTTTTAACATTTTGACAAATATTATAATCTTAATATAATAGTTTTGCAATTGTTAAGATTTAGTTAATTCCCAATATGATTTTATTCAAATGCATTATGTGATAATATAAATAATAATAAGTAGTATTGAAAACTATGTAAAATTGATATATGGGGCGTGCTTATGACTTGGGGGATTTTTTCCGACAGTTCATGCGATTTAAGCAGTGAAGAATTTGAAAATTATAATTTTAATTTTGCAGCCGTGCCGCTTAAAATTAGGGTAGGAGAAACAGAATACACAGATAATCAAAATTTAGATGTAAATGAAATGCTTTCGCATATGAAAAGATTTAAGGGGGCGTCTTCCTCCGCCTGTCCGTCACCCGAAGAATGGGCGCAGGAGTTCAGAAAATGCGACCAATCAATAGCTGTAACGATGACAAGCGCGTTAAGCGGTACTTTTAACAGCGCGGTTGTGGCAAAAAAAATGGTGCTTGAAGAGTTCCCTCAAAAAAGAATACATGTTATAGATTCGCACTCAACGGCTGGGGGGATAGTGCTTATTTTGCGCAAATTAGCTGAACTTATCAGTGAAGGCTTGAACTTTGACGAAGTTGTCGACAAAGCACAGGCATATACAAGAACTCTGCATCTTCTTTTTGCGCTTGGCTCTTATGACAATCTGATAAAAACGGGAAGAATGTCAAAGGTAGCGGGAATACTTGCAAATTCACTTGGTATCAGAGCGGTTGCATCAAACACACCCGAAGGTGAAATCAAAGTTTTGCAAAAGCCGCGCGGAGAAAATCGCGCATTATCCGTAATAGCGGAGCTTATGGCAAAAATGAAAAATATGGCAGGTTTACCCGTTGTAATAAGCCACTGCAACAATCCCGTCGGTGCACAGCGGTTAAAGGAACTCATTACCCATGTTTGTCTTACGAAAAATATTACTGTAATGGAAACCCGCGGGCTTACAAGCTTTTATACGGAAAGCGGCGGAATTTTAGTTGGATTTTAAATAAATTAAGGACAGAGTTTTTGCACTCTGTTCTTTTTGTTTTGATATTTATTATTTTTTCAGATGTTCATCATCTTTTTTGTGTTTTAAATAAAAATCCTTAATCTCGTGTCGGAATACTATTAAATTAAAAATTATTATACTTACAGCCTTATAAATATACCAATCGTATGGTACAAAAAATAACAAGAAACCAATAATAGATGCAATACATGGAAGTATAGGATAATCAATATATTCTTTTATAGATTTCAATTACCACATACCTCCTAATGAATACTATTTTTTGTCTTCATCATTATCATTATGCTTAAACAATAGATTCTTTAGCTGTTTTCTCCAAAATAAGACAGTAAATATTATCATTCCGATAAATCGTGTAATGTACATCTCATATGGGAGATATAATATAACAATAAAAATTATAGAAGCAATGCATTTATAGAAGCAATGCATTTAACCCAAAAATCATATTTGCCTTTGCTTTTCACCACATACCTCCTGAAATTATAGTATCATTGTCACATATTCGAGTACCCGATTTTCCAAACTTCCACACTAATTTAGTTTGAAAATAATCAAAGTAGAATATTTTACTTCTTTGTAACAAGGGAAACATTGCGTTTTTTTGTATTTAAACGATACTAAATATTTGGGTCTACGGGCTCCATTCCATTTCCATTGCCCCAATCAAAAACATATGCCCAATGGGAATCAAAATTTTCCATTCTATCATAATATCCCTCAAACATTGTTTTTGCCTTCTCACTTGAAAAATAGACAAAGTCCCTCGTAATAGAAAGAGAAGATGATACGGGAAACGAAATTACAACTATATTACCTTTTTTCATATAGGAAACTTCTCCAATACCGGGAGTTAACAATGAATAAGGAAATTTTAATTTATATCTTTCAGTATGGGGTTCTCCGGTAATATAGGTGGTATCCTCAGATTTTAAGAGTTCTTCCTCAACATCATGTACAGCGGAATTATATAAAGGCTTTGATACATAAAATCTTGCAATTTCAAGCTGCCTGTCAATCGGAAGAAATGTAAATACCAAGGCTGATATGGCAACAATCCAACAAGTGAAAACTTTTTTATTTAGTAAATTCGTGCGATTTTTTATTAAATATATAATTAATACAATTACTGTTATCGGGACTATCAAAAATAAAAGCAATAAACGTGAAAGCGGAAACAGATATGAAATTAAAAGCTTTAAGACTATACAGATTATTGCATTTACAAATAAAAACACACCTAATTTTGAGTGCTTTGAAGCCATACAAAAACTCCTTTTATTACCACTCTATAGTTCCCGAATGGTTATAGCCTGAATCTATTGCAGGCCAATCATGCTTATCTTTTTCGGGACCTCCTCCAACTGCGGAACTTCCAACATGTAGAACATCTAAATTAAACAAAAGGTGTCCGGTGTATCCATAGTTGTAATTTCCAATCCATTCCCCATTGCGGTAACCACGACTGCTGCCTCCAGGACCGTATTTGCACCAATAAGTTTTATTATGTTTAAAAATATCTTTTACCTTATAGTCCCAATCTCCATTTTTTCTTACTTTATTAACCCAATATGCAACTGCTGCAGGATATGTTGCTACATTTCTATATATATTCTTTATCTCTTGAAAATTTTGGTGTACTTGCCAACCTAAATCTAAATCTTCATTAGTTGCATATATTAGATTATACGTAAATTGCGTGTCTGTACTACAGTCCTTCATTATTGAAGGGTCTTTGATGCATTCTAAAGCATGAGATACGATACCAGATTCCTCATTGAATGAATATATTCCTATATCAATAAGCTTATTTAAAGAGTCGAGACGAGAAACATATTCTTTTTTCAATCCTGTGGGGATTAAGTTTTCAGCTTCAGGACTTATAACGATATGACCTTTAGAATCAGATTTAAAATATCCTGATTCTTGAGAATTGTTAAGCCAGTCTCTATACTGCTGAACATCCTGCTGATTAATACCTAATTCTTTATTAATTTTATTTTCCTGTTGTTTTACGAATTGTTTATCGTTAAGCATTTCGTAAAGGTTTGAAAAATCATTTATTGATGTATCATTACTACTATAATCCGATATTTTTGTTTTTTCCGTTGCAAAAGCAGGCACACAAATTGTAAAGGACAATGCAAGAACAAGAACTAAACTTACCATTTTCTTTAAGCTTTTTTTCAATTTTAAATCTCCTTTAATGTTCACTATAAAATATAATCGGACATAAAAGAAAAATATTATCTCATTTGCATAATAATCTATTTTGCCTCCTTCCTTAAATAATTGCAAACAAGAAATTCTATACTACAATTATAACACTTATATTTTTTGAGTCAACACTTAATTTCTTTTTGGTAACTATATTAAATAAGGAAACGCCCGATAAACGGGCGTTTCGAAAGTGCCGATTGTGTCGGCTTTTTATTATTATTCGTATCGAAGTGCTTCTATCGGGTCGAGCTTTGCGGCTTTGTTTGCAGGGTAAAATCCGAAGAAAATCCCGATTGCCATTGAAAAGCCGACAGCTACTGTAATCGAACTTAAAGTTGGGGATACAGGCTGTTTTAAAAGCATTCCGCCGATACTTCCAAGACCAGCACCGAAGAGTATTCCGAATACTCCGCCGATTAAGCATATAATCATTGATTCGACAATGAACTGTGCGCGGATAGCACTGTTTTTTGCGCCGAGTGCTTTGCGGACACCGATTTCGCGCGTGCGTTCCGTTACGGAAACCAGCATAATATTCATAACTCCGATACCGCCTACCAAAAGGGAAATCCCCGCTATAACTGCAATTGCAAGCGATATTGTTCCCATCATTGTCTGTGCCTGGGATATCATGCTTTCAAGACTCTCGGAGTAAACTTCAAATCGATTGTTTGCGGCATATATTCCTTGATTAAAGTAATTTTGAATATCCAAAGCCAGCGCAGTGCAGTTTGTACCCGGCTTTGCATTAACCATAAAAGAGCCGTAGCCGTCTTTTTCGTCTGCAAGTTCCTTTGCGGTAGTTACGGGAATGTAAAAAGTCGTTTGTGTATCGTTGCGCTGAATTAAAGCGGATGTTTCCGGCTCTTCAAAAACTCCGATAACCGTAAATGTTTCCAGTTTATCGTTTAAATCCACCTTGATTTGTGAGCCTAATGGGTTTTGAACCGCGGAAAAGAGCGAAGATGCGAGTTTTTCCGAGATTACTGCGACTTTTTTTGAACGTATGCGGTCTTTTTCGCTTATAAATCTTCCCTTAGATATGTTGATGTCATCAATAATTTCGTAATCTTCGTTTACACCTGAAACATTTACTTTATAATCTTTATGCTTATGAGTGATTTCTCCGCCGCCTGCATTTTTGGACAAGCCGATACCGCGTATTTGGTCGGAAAATTTAGTTTTCATTTTTTCGATATCTTCGTCGGTAAACATATCGTCATCTTCATATTCGGCGTAACTTTGTTTATCTTTCGGTGAAAGCATAACGCTGATATTGGTAACTCCGAAACTCGTCATGGTTTCGTTAACCTCATTTGTCATTGCATTGCCAACCGATGTAATGGCGATTACCGAACCGATACCGATTATAATACCGAGCATAGTCAAAAGCGAGCGCATTTTGTTAGCCACAAGACCGTGTATTGCGAGAGATATGTTTTCAAACAGACTCATGATTTACCTCCCGCATATTTTCTCCACCGTCTTTTTCATCAACAATTCTGCCGTCATGAATTGTAATTATTCTTTCGGTTTCTTTAGCAAGTTCATTATTGTGTGTTATAAGAACGATTGTTTTCCCTTGCTTTTCGTGCAGGGTATGGAATAAGTCCATTACAAGGCGGCCTGTTTTACTGTCGAGAGCGCCGGTAGGTTCGTCGGCTAAAATAATCGCAGGGTCATTTGCCATGGCGCGTGCAATGGCAACCCTTTGCTTTTGACCGCCGGAAAGTTCGTTCGGCATATGTTTTGACCTTTCTGACATTTCAACCTGCTCCAAAAGCTGCACCGCTCGCTCCGCTCTTTTTTTACGGGGTATGCCTGCATAAAGCATAGGCAGTTCAATGTTATTAAGAGCTGTTGAACGAGGTATAAGGTTAAATGTTTGGAAAACAAAGCCTATTTTTCTGTTCCTAAGCTGAGAAAGTTCATTACTGTTCATTTTATTGAGCGGAACTCCATCAAGAGTATATTCACCCGAAGTGGGGCGGTCCAGTGCCCCGATTATATTCATTAAAGTGGATTTACCCGAACCCGATGCACCGACTATCGAAACAAATTCGCCGTCGTAAATATCGATATTTATTCCGTGCAGTATTTCAAGTTCGTTTGGTGTTCCTAAGTAGAATGTTTTAACGATATCGCGCATTTCAATGACTTTTTTACGGCTCATTTTTCCCCACCTACCACTGCAGGATGTTTTAGTGTGTTTGCGGCGGCAGGAACTGCGGGTTTGGCATTTTTAGTTTGAAAGGTGATTCCGGGTATTATTTTCTTACTGTCGGAAATAATCAGAAGTCCGTCTTTTAAGCCGTCGCCCGAAATTTCAATTTCGGAGTCGGTTTCTATACCTAAGTTAACGGGAAGTGCCTGAGCAGTATATTTTCCGTCTTTTGAAGGTTTCGCAGCGTAGATTATATCTTTACCCTGTGCGTCCGTAGTAACGGTGTCATATGTAACGGAAAAAACATCGTCTTTTTTCTCAGTGATTATTTTTGCGTCTGCATTCATTCCTATGCGAAGTCCCGTATTTTCATCCAAAACCAAAACGTCGGCTTCAAATTCAGCGGTGGAACTGCTTGCTGTTTTGCCCTCGGGGTCTTTTACCGCTGTGGGTGAAATGCTCTGTAACTGCCCCTTGAATTCTTTACCGTTTATTGAATTCGATGTTATGGTCGCGGGCATTCCGACTTTAACATTAGCAATATCAAACTCTTTAATTTTAACGGTGAGCTTCAATGCGCCGACATCCTCGATTACAAACAAAAGTCCGTTTGCCGGTGAGCCTTTTTTGGCATATACTGCGGTAATCGTACCCGACACAGGGGAAATCACTTTGCATTTGCTTAATTTATCCTGTAATGACTGCAGTTCCATTTTAGCTGTGGTATCGTCTGACAATAGTTTATCCGTTTCAATACCCTTAAGAGTATTTTCTAAATCCTGATTAATTGTCACCTGTAATGCTTTAAGCGATTTTACGGCATTATTATAATTATCCTGTGCTGTTTGTGTCGCTTTCGCAAGGTTTTCACGTTCTTCATCTACCTGAGTGTTTAAAGCGTTAAGGTTTTTAAGTGCAGTATCATAGTTAAGTTTTGCGGTATTGTAAGCTTCCCTTGCGGGACGAAGGTACAATTCATCGACTACATCGTCGGTTTCGGGGTAGTCGTCGTCCTTTTTGTGTTTTTTAACATCATTATATTTTGACTGCGCACTGTCAAGGGCGATTTTTGCACTTTCAACACTCTGTTTTGCCGCAATAAGCTGTGTATTTAAATTTTCCTTCAAGTGCTTTTCGGCATCGGCCTGCTTTTTCTGTGCGTCTTCAAGTGCACTCTTTGAGGTATCAACCCTTTCCTGTGCGGCGTTTAGCTGTTCGTGAAGTCCGGCGTCCACGTTATTTTTTGTGTCATTGTATTTTTTCTGAGATGCCTCGATTTTTTGAGCTGACTGCTTTGAGTTAATGTTAATTGCAGACTGCTTTTGTGCGATAGTATCGATTAAATCTTTTGAATCAAGCTCGCAAAGAACCTGACCTTTGGAAACTTTATCTCCGACTTTAACAGGGACTGATTTTACCGTGTATGTTAAATCGGTATATACATTAACAGAATCCGC
>DHNU01000023.1:11133-12237 GCA_002407645.1 Ruminococcaceae bacterium UBA5408 | reverse complement strand
GTTTCAAGTATCGGAGCTTGGACTTGGGGCTTTTTTCCAAAAAATGAGAAAGCGGCTATAGCTGTTACTGCCGCCAAAGAAACGCCTATTATGATTTTCTTCTTTTTCTTCAAAGTAAACGTTCACTCCTTATCCTTATAAATAATAGATTAATATTATGTGTACTATTTAATTAATACAATAATACGGCTAAAATATTTTATTGTCAAGGATTTTAAAATAGCTTAATAGTATTATTAATATCGGAATTAGCCTTGCATCTTGTTCATTTTGAAACAGTTTGCCCCGACACACCCAACATACCGTACAGGTTATTACTGCGAATAATTTTTATGTTTTTAAATTAACTGGAAATATCCTCTTTCAGCAAAATGATACTATATTATCCGTCTGTATGCTACCGTTTACGCATTAAATATTGTCATCCTGTGACTACATTAGAAAATCAGATGAATTAATATTACCTAACAGAAAACAGCATCAGGGTTTAATCCTTAATGCTGTTTTTTTATTACAGTTTTTTAAGCCGTTTTATGTACTGCTCGAGTTGTTGCAATGTGTGAAAAGTAATGATTTGAATCTTGAACCGTTTCCCTAATTCGTTTTATTTCAGTATTATATTTCCCCTAAATGCGGGTATAAAAACCGCGATTTAAGCCAAGCCTAAATCGCGTATTCAGTGCCAAATTACAGCAATTCACCGTATTTTCTTATATACAGTTTTTTTAGTGCTGTTGCCAAAACCATATAACAAACAATTGTTAAAGCAAGCCAAGCGAAATAAACAGCCGGAAGTGTTGAAAGTCCGAGCGCTGTGCCAAGCGGTGTAAACGGAATGAATGTTAATACGGCAATGCCTGTAAATGTAAGCAGCATAACGGGTGCTGATGCTCTGCTTTGAATGAATGGTATTTTAGGCGTCCTTATCATGTGAATTACAAGAGTTTGAGTCCACATAGATTCGACAAACCACCCTGATTGGAAGGTCGAGATATATAGTGCTTGTGCTGCAGGGTCGCTTATCTGGTGGAAAAGCTGTCCGCCCGTAACCGCAGGACAAATAATGAAATACATCAAAAGGTATGTTGTGATGTCAAATACAGA